>CBDUBU010000028.1:0-22507 GCA_965365465.1 uncultured Rhodothermaceae bacterium | reverse complement strand
TACTGGTCCGCACCCTGGTGGAATACCGGCAGGCTTATTCCATGCTTTCTTACGCAAACCCGCGCAATCATTCTGACTTACACACTCACCTTGCCAGAGCGTTGCAGATATTGCAGCAGGAGTCGGATCGGCGTTGTCTCGATGTGCAGCCGGTAAGAATGGCAGCCTGAGCCTTTCGGGAGAAACAGTTTGCAGGTAGCGAACGGTGCAGGAAGCGCGTCTGCTTGTGCCGCAGAGGTAGATTCCAGAGCATCCGTCAAGACCCGTGACGCCACGTAGGCGCACGGGTTTTCTTATATTCCAGCATTAGAAGGGAGGCGGGCCAGAACCTTAAGCGGATTGCAGTTTCTGCCCTGTCGGAGTTTCAGACTATCTGCTGGTTCATGGAAGAAAACATCCTGCATCAAAGCGTCCAGTACCTGCCGGGAGTCGGGCCGAGGAAGGCTGCAGCGCTGGAGCAGACAGGCGTTTCCACGCTTTTCGACTTGCTGCGCTATTTTCCCCGGCGTTATCTGGATCGTTCGACGATTACTCCGATTCGGCGGCTGGATGAGCATAGCGGGCCTGTTACGGTGGTAGGTATCGTCCGGGCATCCGGGATCGTTCCAGGACGTGGGCGCAACCGGTTTGAGTTGATTGTGGAGGACGAAAGCGGAGCACGGTTGAAATGTGTCTGGTTCCGTAGTTCCACCTGGATAAGCAAGTTGTTCAAGAACGGGGAACGCATCGCTTTTCACGGCAAACCGCAGCAGTTCGGCAGGCAGTTTTCCCTGTCACATCCGGACTTTGACAAACTGGATGAGGAAGGCGCTGCGCTCGACACCGGGCGCATCATTCCGCTCTATCCTGGAGGGACGGCGCTGGAGAAGGCAGGGCTTACCAGCCGCACGTTCAGACGCATCATTTACAGCCTTTTCAAGGAATACGGGCTGCATCTCTCCGAATTATTACCCGAATGGATCAGAAGCCGCTACGGTCTGATGGAAGGGCGCGTAGCGCTACGTGCGGTCCATTTTCCTCGCAGCCAGGCGGAACTCGAAGCGGCCCGGCAACGGCTCAAGTTTGAAGAGTTGTTTTTTATCCAGCTTATGCTCGCGCTTACCCGCCAGACGCGACTGGAGGTAGCAGGGCAGGTTTTCGGGGAGACTGGCGAGTATTTGCGGCGCTTCCTGCATGAGGTGTTGCCCTTCGAGTTAACCACAGCGCAACAGAATGCCATTTCCGATATCGTGCGGGATGTCCGAAGCGGTTTGCAGATGAACCGGCTCATTCAGGGGGATGTTGGCAGTGGAAAAACGGTTGTTGCGATTGCTGCGATGATGTATGCGCTCGACAACGGGTTCCAGAGCGCCTTTATGGCGCCGACGGAAATTCTGGCAGAGCAGCATTACGGCAACCTGAAAAAATACCTGGATCCGCTTGGGATCGAGACGCGGCTTCTGCTTGGAGGACAGAGCAAAACACTCAGGCAGGAGATCCTGGCGGATCTTGCAGAGGGCCGCGCCAACGTGGCCGTAGGCACACACGCACTTATTCAGGCGGGCGTAGTTTTTAACCGGTTAGGGATGGCTATTGTAGACGAGCAACACCGTTTCGGGGTGATGCAGCGTGCGGAGATGTTCAGCAAGGGAGAGAATCCGCATATGCTTTTGATGACAGCCACGCCGATTCCACGTTCGCTTGCCATGACGTTGTACGGTGATCTGGATGTAACGCTGATAAAGGAAAGGCCGGCAGGCCGTAAGCCTATTCAAACGGTGCTGCGATCCGAAAAGCGGCGAGGCGAGGTATACCAGTTCTTGCGTGAACAGATTCGCGCCGGCAGGCAAGCCTATGTTGTATATCCGCTCGTTGAGGAGAGTGAGAAGCTCGATCTGAAGGATGCAGAATCGGGCTATGAAGCCTTGCAGGCAGAGTTCAGGCCGTACCGGGTAGACCTGATTCACGGTCGTATGCTGCCTTACGAGAAAGACGAAGCGATGACGCGGTTCAAGGCCGGGGAAACCGATATTCTCGTCTCTACTACCGTGATCGAGGTCGGCGTTGACATTCCAAATGCTACGCTGATGGTGATCGAACATGCAGAGCGGTTCGGACTGAGCCAGCTTCACCAACTTCGCGGGAGGGTAGGGCGCGGGAGTGAGCAAAGCTATTGCATCTTGATGGCAGACTACAAGCGCTCTGCCGAGGCGGAGCAGCGTTTGAACGCGATGGTCGCCACCGACGATGGTTTTGAGATCAGTGAGATGGATCTGAAACTGCGCGGAGCAGGGGATTTTTTTGGAACGCGCCAAAGCGGGCTGCCTGATCTCAAAATTGCCGACATCACGCAGGATGTAGATATTCTGACCATGGCGCGAGAAGCTGCACTGGAGCTTGTCAGGCATGACCCGCAGCTTCGGGACCCGCAACACGGCGAAATCCGCGCCTATTTCAATCGTTACTACGCAGAACTCAGCCTCGGATTTGCCCGGGTCGGTTGATACATGGCAGGCGCCTGGCGGCTGCTCATCTTGCATACGCTGGTCTGCTGGCGTATTCTCAAAAAGGCAAGGTTTCTTCAGACCACTCGATGGGTGCGGGTCTCTATATTTTAAGCAACGCACGCAAATCTCAAGCACGCTATGCCGGACGGTAATTCGCAGGACAACGCTGCTTCGCAGTTGCGCCCGCAGCAAGCGCTCGTAGCCGCCACGTCATTTTTTGCGCTTTTCTCGATTGTCGGACTTGCGCTCTACGGGTTGCCCTTTTTCTATGATTTCATGGTCACAGATTTCGGGTGGAGCCGGGCGCGTGTGACTTCCGGCAACGCGCTCAGCAAGCTCATTATCGGGCCGCTGTTCGGGTTTCTCGTAGGCTGGGTGGTAGACCGGTTTGGTCCCCGGCGCATGATGCTTGGCGGCATTCTGATGGCCGGGACGGCCCTGATTGGCCTGAGTTACATGACCAATCTGTGGATGTTCTACCTTTTTTACCTGTTCAATGCGCTCGGTTACGTTTGCGGCGGGCCGCTGCCCAATCAGGTGCTCATTTCGCGCTGGTTTGACAAGGCACGCGGCAAGGCCATGGGGTTTGCCTACATCGGAATCGGCGCGGGTGGAACCATCGTGCCTTTGCTGGCGCATACACTGATCCAGCAGTACGGATGGCACGTTGCCCTGAGAATCATCGGGGCGCTAATTATCCTGATCTCTTTTCCGCTCGCTTTTTTTGTTAAGGATGATCCGTCAGAGGCTCGTGCCGAGGTGAAGCCCTTGCAGGCGACGGTATCCATGAAGCGGGTGCTCTCCAACCCGTTTTTTTATCTGCTAGCTATCGGGAGTATGTGCTCGATTGCGGCTGTGGGAGGGACGAACCAGCATCTGAAGCTTTTTCTGAGTCTCGACCAGAATGCTTCGCAGGGACAGGTAGCCGGTGTCATCTCTCTGGTGCTGGCTTCCAGCATCATCGGGCGTCTCCTCATGGGGTATCTGGCGGATCGGTTCCCCCGGAAATACGTGATGCTGCTTATCTACTGCATCGTAGCCTCCGCCATTCCACTGCTCTTCTTTGCAGATCAGCCGGGTATGCTATATGTTTTCGCTGTGCTTTTTGGGATCGGCCTGGGGGGCGACTATATGATTATTCCCTTGATGGCAGGCGATATTTTCGGCGTTCGGGTGCTGGGCCGCGTGATGGGCATTGTGCTGACGGCAGACGGTGTGGCCGAGGCGACAGCGCCGATGCTGGTGGGCTACCTTCGGGATACGTCCGGGGATTACGTGAGCGGGTTCGTTACGCTCATTGCCCTGGCGGTTCTGGGCGCCGCCGCCGTGCTTTTCCTTCCAAAGGATAAAATCTCCGATGAGAGCAGTCGTGAAACGGTGCTGACGAAAGCGGGCAGGTTGTAGAAACCAGATGCTTCTTATTGTAACCGTACTGGCAGGCATTCTGTTTGCCTTTGAGGCATCAGCCATCCTCTCTGAAATGCTGGTATCCTGCTGCATTGAGCGGGCTAATCTCGCCCTCGAAAGTCTGAATGCGAACACCTTCAGAGGGATCCGTGCAAACGCCGACGACGGTAAATGAATCCGGGTCCAGTTTTTCCAGGTCGTCGGGCGGCAGGGCGAAAAGTAGTTCGTAATCTTCTCCCCCGAACAGTGCATACGTGTCTACGTCCTCTGCAAAGGTGTCTGCCACGGTGCGCGTCTCAAGGTCCATGGGCAGGGCGCTTGCATGGAGCAGGGCGCCGCAATGACTGAGACGGCAGATGTGGTTTACTTCAGAGGCCAGCCCGTCGGAGATGTCAATAAGTGCATGAGGCCGGACGCTGCGTGCTGTCCAATCACGAATGATTTCCAGACGAGCAACAGGTGTGAGCTGGCGCTGGATCACGTAGGAGAAGGGTTCAAGGTTAGGAATGAAGCTGTCCCCTTCTTCGCTCAGGCCGCGCCGTTGATCGAGGAGCACTTTAAGCCCTGCATACGCGCCGCCCAGGTTTCCGGTGACACATAGCAGATCGCCGGGCTGTGCGCCGCTGCGGTAGACAATCTCGTTTTCTTCAGCTTCACCGATGACCGTTATAGAGATGGTGATCCGGTGCGAAGCGGTCGTATCCCCGCCCAGTATGGTTACCCCGTAGCGGTCGCACGCCTTCTTCAGGCCGCGATAAAATGACTCCACCATCTCGACGGACAAGTTTTGCGGGAGTCCCAGGGAGACCGTTGCATACAGGGGACTCGCGTTCATTGCCACGATATCACTCACGTTAACCGAAAGCGACTTAAAGCCCAGGTACTCCATCGGGGTAAAAGCCCGGTCAAAGTGAACATTCTCGATAAGGGCATCTGTGGTGACGAGATGCACGTGATGCTCACTCACGCGATAGACGGCTGCATCATCGGAGATTCCGGCAATGATATTCTCATGGTCCGGTTCTTCCAGGATGGCTGCCATCCGGTCGATCAGACCGAATTCTCCCAGGTCGCGGACAGGCGTAAAGGTTTCTTTCTGATTCATAAGGGAACACATAGTTTGCCCAGCAGCGTGCTGCCGGAGGCGCCTGTAACAGAAGGTAAATTGGCAGCGACCCCGTTCACGGTCTCGTGGGCCAGAACGGCAAAACATAGCGCTTCCTTGGCGTCTGCATCCAGCCCGTAGGATGCCGCAGCGCGGATCGGGATAGGGGCAAATGCGTCTCTGATTTTGTCCATGAGGAAACGGTTATGCAAGCCGCCGCCGGATACAATGACGACATCCAGAGAAAGCTGGTTACGCACGAAACGCGCGTAGGCTTGGTAGATGGAGGCCGCGGTAAGCGCCGCTGCCGTAGCCAGCCAGTCTTGCGGCGACGGATGATGCGGCGCCGCCAGTTCCTTGCTTCTTACGACCAGCCTGTCTACAAAGTCGCCTCCAAATCGTTCGCGGCCTGTGGACTTCGGAGGCGGCTGCGCAAAAAAAGGGTCTTCAAGCAATTCTGCGAGCAGCGCCTGCTGGATCTGGCCCTGAGACGCCTGTTCGCCTTCGGCATCATAGGGAAGGCGCAGGAAGCGTTGCGCAAGCGCGTCCATCACCATATTGCCTGGCCCGGTGTCGAAAGCGCGGACGGTGTCCGGAGTAGGACGAGGAGGAAGCACCGTTATGTTGGCAATACCGCCGATGTTCAATACACCTCGCGCCTCGTTCGGGTCTGCGAAGTAAACAAAATCGAAATAGGGGACCAGGGGAGCGCCCTGGCCTCCCAGCGTCATATCGGCGATGCGAAAGTCGCCTACGACAGGAACATGGATCAGGTTTGCCAGCACCGACGGGTCTCCGATTTGCAGCGTAGACGTAACGCGAAGTCCTGCGCAGGGACGCGCATCAGGCACATGATGAACCGTCTGGCCGTGCGAACCCACCAGGTCAAGATCCGAGAGCGTGATTCCCGCTGCTTTAACGGCTTCCTGGAGCGCCGCTGCATATTGGTGCGCCAGTCGCACGTTTAACTGAGACAGGTCCTGCACGCTGGAGTGCTCCGGCGACGAATTCCGGAGGAGAATCGCTCTGAGATCGTCCGGGTAGGGTACACTTATAAAACCAATCTGCTCAATTTTCAAGGTTGCTCCTTGCCCTGAAAGCTGCGCTACCACAGCATCAACGCCATCCAGGGAGGTGCCGCTCATCAGTCCGGCTACGGTTCGTGTTTCCTTTGTCCACAGGCGCTTCAGGAGATGCATATACGAGCACAGATTCAGTCAAAGCCGGGGTCATTATCCATCAGTCCGAGATTAACTGCAAAGAAGATCAAGACCTTCGCATTGCCTCAGCCGGCGCGAGACCGCATATCAGTAGCCTTTTTCAGAAACTCGGTTCTTCGTCCAGGTTGCTGCGCTGCGAGCAGCTCGTAGACGCGGGCCGCCTCGTCGAATTGTTGCTGCGCTGCATAGATGCGCGCCAGCGTTTCGGATACTACATCATCTATTTCCTCATCAAACTCAGGAGGGGGCGCGGCGGCAAAATCAGGATTCGGGACGATGCGCGCCGATTCCAGTTCCTCGATCAGCCGGTCCAGGTCATCGATCTCCCGAGCCGTAGTGGGAATGCCTTGCCCAGTTTCTTGCGGCGTTTCATCCCCTTCAAACTGCTCCCTGGTAGAAGCGAAATCCGTCTTTTCCCGGCTGAGGTCAACTGTTCTTTCCCAGGCATCTGCTGCGTCATCGCCGGGAGCCGCAGGTTCAGATCTTTCCGGCGTAAGTACGGCAGGAACAGGCCCGGCGCCGCCAGACTGCATGGACGGCGTCGTCAAAGTGGTTTGGGATGAAGGCTTTGAAAGCGCCTTGATGGCGCGCTGGATTCCGCTCAGGGCAGCGCGGCTGTTGGGGGCCGAGAACAGGCATCTCTGCCACGCAACCAGCGCTTCCTCCCATAGCTGCTCAGACTCGTAGGCGCGGCCCAGCAGGGCATAGGCTGTGGCGCTGCGAGGCATAAGGTCTGCCAGATACTCAATCGTAGGGATCACGTCAGCGGCGTTGCCACGTGCGATCTCCTCGAGCACATCCGGAATGTCGGGGACAGGCATAAATCGGTAGAGGAATGGTTTGTGCCGGTAAAGTACGCATTGCTGCAGAGATCAACCAGATCCTGAGAAGGTTACTTGCGTGTGGGCCAGGCCAAACTATGCGAAGCTGCTTTCGCCTTACGGCGTTGCTGGAGACTTGCGAGGATAACCATGCCTGATCCGAGAGCAAACAGCAACTGGAACGGGAGGGCGATCCATAAGCCTGTGGCCGCAAGGATGCCGGCGCCGAGCAGGCAGTACACCATAAAGGCGATTTCAAAGAAAACGACAGTCGGAAGATGGGTGCTTATGTATTGAACTTTCGGTTTTGCTCTGCTTGTCGCATACTTTGGGGTTCGCTCGAAGGCAGATTGCCTGCCGACCAGCGCTGCCAGGATAGCCTGCGTATTACTCAGGGCTATGCCGGTGCTGCCGGCCATAAAAAGCAGAAACCAGCGCAGGCGCACAATCCAGTCGGCATAGAGGTCGCGCTGCGCGAGAGCCTGCGCCAGGAAAAAGCCTATCAGTCCGAGGATCCCGATACCCATGAAAGCGAAGTAGGAGGGTCCCGGCCCGCGCCCCTGATGTTCCAGCAGCAGGAGCGGCGTGTGAAGCAGGGCTGCAAGGAGCAGGGCAGGAAAGACCAGATGCGACGTAAGGTGAATCGTGCCTTCTATTTTTATACGAAGCGGAAGCTCTGATCTCCACAAGGGGGACAACAGCTTCCGCGCCGTCTCGATGGTTCCTTTGGCCCACCGAAATTGCTGACTTCGGAGGGCGTTCATGTCAGAGGGAAGCTCGGCGGGCACTTCGAGGTCGTGAAGGTAAAGGAAGCGCCATCCCTGCAACTGCGCCCGGTAGCTCAGGTCGAGATCCTCCGTCAGCGTGTCGGCTTGCCAGCCTCCGGCATTCTGAATGCATTGTTTCCGCAGCACGCCGCCTGTCCCGTTAAAATTGACGAAGTAGCCGGCGCGGCTCCTGACTTGCTGCTCGATAGCGAAATGCGTGTCTAGGCCGAATGCCTGCAACAGGGTAAGCAGCGAACTGGAAGCATTCAGATGCCCCCATCGACCTTGCACCAGACCGAGGGCATCATCTTTCAGGAAAAGAGGGATCGTTCGCCGGAGAAAATCCGGGTGCGGCATAAAGTCGGCATCGAAGATGGCAATGAAGGCGCCATGAGCCAGCGCCAGACCGTTTTGCAGCGCTCCCGCCTTATATCCAGTTCGGTCTTTTCTGCGTATATGAACCATATCAATGCCGCGTGCTTTCCAGAACGCAATGCGATACGCAACCCTGTCAACGGTTTCGTCTGTGGAATCATCCAACACCTGAATTTCAAGCAGTTCGGGCGGATAATCCAACCCGGCGCAGGCATCAATCAGGCGTTCCGCGACGTAGGCTTCGTTATAGAGAGGAAGCTGCACCGTGACGGCAGGCCACGAGGCGTCAGGTTCAGAGAGGATAGGAAGCGCGGCGGAGGAATTTGATCCAGGGTGATCCTGCCGAACATAAAGCACCGAAAGCCACAACAGATTCAGACCATACACGAGCAGGGCAGCCGTCGCAAGAGCATAAAGTGCAGCTAAAACAGCCATATCGTGTCTGGGAAAGAAGGCGCCAATGTCTGCAGCATTTTCACAGTTTTTCTGGAGAGTTCATCGAATCTGGAAGCATCTGTGGCCGGGGGGATGTAGAGGTTGGATTACCAGTTTGAGGTGGCTGCTGTAAAGATGTCATCGGCAATATTCTCAAGCGCAACCCCGGCTGCGGTTGTTTCCCCTTCCAGGCGTTCCGTCTGAGGGTTGTATTCCGCCGAGCCTGTGAAAGATCTCTGCAACAGTTCTTTGTTCTCTACCTGGTCAAAGTAGTTCACGGAAACAGAGATCAAGACGCGGTTGAGAGCAGCGCGTTCTTCCGCACTAACAGCGGCAGGTTCATTCACGTACCGCTCAATTCGCGCTGTCAGGATCACATTCGCATCCTGCTCATCGGGTTCAAGTGATAGCCGGGTCTGATCGACGAAACGTTCGATAAGAAGCTGCGTCATGGTTTCGCCCATGGTCGTTAGTGGGCTTGTGCTCTGATCCTCAACAAGCGGAATCGCGATAGTGGAAAGGTGCGGTGGAATGGAAGCGCCTGTGAAGCTGTAGTAGGCGCATCCTCCGGCAAGTAGGCCGAAGAGGCAAAAGGTGCAGGCTCTTTGCAAAAATAGACGCATGAATCGGGTGTTGCGTGAGCAATGACGCACTTCGGTGTCAGACGGTGTATGCAGGCAGGAAAGTATGCTGCAATGCCTGATCAGCTTGCGAATCTGCCGATCACAGTTCGTCTTCAAACTCCTTGAGTTTTCGGTACAAGGTGCGCTCGCTGATTCCAAGCGCTCTGGCCGTCTGGCGCCGGTTGCCGTCAAAGCGTTCGAGGGCCTCGGCTATGAGTTTCCGTTCAGCATCTTCCAGGGTGGGCAGCGGCGCATCTGATTCCACGGCTTCTACCTGATGGGCCGGCTGTTCGCGTTCCTGGTAGGAGCCTTCGTCTTCCCCTTCTATTTCATAGGGCACATCCTCGATCAAGGAATCGTAATCGGGCTTATCCGGCTCACGGAGGATAACATAATCGTTCCGTTCCGGCGCTCCCTGACTTCGTTCGGCAAATTCCCGGGGTACGGCTACCCCGGCATTGGATACCAGCGCACCTATCTGATCTTTCAATTCCCGCATTTCCAGGCGCATTTCCAGCAGCATCCGGTAGATGAGTTCCCTTTCCCTGGTATGCACTGCTTCGTTCGGGCGCTGATCGTTCTGCGTCAATGGAACAAGCTCGTTCCGCGTGTTTCCGGCTGTCACGCCGCGCAGGAACGGACGAAGGTTTTCGGCTGTGAGCACTTCGTCGCGGGTCAGCACGACTGCCTGCTCGGCCACGTTTCTGAGTTCACGGATATTGCCAGGCCAGTGATACTGAAGCAGAAGGCGCCGCGCTCCCTCATCCAGCCGTTTCTTCGGTATGTTGTATTTCTGGGAGGAGCGGTGCAGAAAGTTCTCGAAAATGGGAAGTATGTCTTCCCGTCGCTCCCGCAGGCTCGGAATGTTGATGACAACGGTGCTGAGGCGATAGTAAAGGTCTTCACGGAACCGGCCGAGTTGGACTTCTCGGCCCAGATCCTTGTTGGTGGCTGCTATGATCCGGGCATCGGAGCGGCGCACCGTGCTGGACCCGACGCGGCTGAACTCGCCGGTTTCGAGCACGCGCAGCAACCGGACCTGGGCAGCCAGCGGCATCTCGCCAATCTCATCCAGAAATACGGTTCCTCCGTCAGCCTCCTCGAAGTAGCCGGTCCTGCGTTCTACGGCGCCCGTGTAAGCTCCTTTTTCAGCCCCAAACAACTCAGACTCGATCAAGCCTTCCGGGATGGCGCCGCAGTTGACCACAATCAACGCGTTGTGACGGCGGGCGCTTAGTTCGTGAACGGCATGGGCTACCAGTTCCTTCCCGACTCCGCTTTCTCCCTGAAGCAGCACGCTGATGTCTGTCCGGGCCACGAGCCGCACGCGGTCGATAACATGCTGGATAGCGGGCGACGAACCAATGATGCCGAAGCGTTCCTGAACTGCTGCTCTGTCCATAGATCTGATGGCGTGGATAGAAATGCCGGGTCTTCCGGTATGCAGCTGAGAAGCTACATAACTTTCCCTGTTTTTGACAATTCCCCTCCGTAAATGGACAGGGGCGCTTATGTCACAATGCCGGTAAAAACAGGATCCCGTTCAAGTATGACTTTTGTTGAAGTTGACGTGAAGATCCTACTCCAGGCATCATTCATACAAGGCAATGAAATGCGTCAGAGCTTTGGAGCTACGGGCAAGCGGGAGTCTGCTCCCCGGAAGTAACATCACATCAAACAGGATTGTGCTCCCCCGTGTTAACCGAGCGCGACGGAAGTTGAGGCATCCTGCGTCGTTGCAAGATCTGCCGGGACGGCTTTGCCGATAAGGGTCGCCGAGGTGCAGTCAAGAATGCGAATGGGAACGTACTCGCCTGTCGAAAATGATTCACGGTCGAACACGACCATCTTGTTCGAGTCGGTACGGCCGCATAGTTGTTCGGGGCTGCGCTTGCTCTCGCCTTCAACCAGCACCGTGTGAAAATGCCCTATCTCTGCCCGGTTGTTCTCCAGGGAGATGCGGGTCTGTAGCTCGATGATCTCGGAAAGCCGACGCTTCTTGACAGGGTCCGGTACGTCGTCCTGTAGCTTGCGAGCCGCATAGGTGTCCGGGCGCTCCGAGTACATGAACATATAGGCATGATCGTACCGGACTGTATCCATGAGGGAGAGCGTATCCCGGTGTTCGTCCTCGCTTTCGCCGCAGAAACCGGCGATAATGTCGGTTGAGAGCGAGATGCCCGGAACGATGGTGCGGGCGCGTTCGATCAGGGACAGGTATTCATCCCGCGTATAGGTGCGGCGCATCCGCCGGAGCGTTTCCGTGTTGCCGTGCTGAACGGGCAGGTGGATGTAGTTACACACATTTTCGCGCTCGCGATGTACGTGCAGCAATTCGTCGGAGCAATCCTTCGGGTGACTGGTGGAGTACCGGATGCGCAGTTCAGGAGAGATCAGGCTGATCCGGTAGAGCAGTTCGGCAAATCCGACGCCCTCTCCGTTCTGTTCCGTGTAATAGGAGTTTACATTCTGCCCGAGCACGGTCACTTCACGATACCCCTGATCGACGAGCTGCACCACCTCGCTCATGATACTCGTGACGGGGCGGCTGCGCTCGCGCCCGCGCGTAAAGGGCACTACGCAGAACGAACACATATTGTCGCAGCCGCGCATGATAGAGACAAAAGCGGAAATGCCGTTCCGGTCATAACGAACCGGAGAAATGTCCGCGTAGGTCTCGTCGCGGGAGAGTTGCACGTTGACTGCCGCCTGCCCGGTTTCTTCGGCGGACTGCAACAGGCGCGGAAGGTCCCGGTAAGCGTCCGGGCCTACGACCAGATCGACGAGCTTTTCCTGTTCCAGCAGCTTGCTCCGCAGCCGTTCGGCCATGCAGCCGAGGACGCCCAGCATAAGCCCTGGTTTATGCCGGCGCTTGATGAATCGTAGTTCATCCAGCCGCCGGTGAACTTTCTGCTCTGCATTGTCCCGAATGGCGCAGGTGTTCAGGAGAACGACATCGGCGTGGTCCGGGTTGCTGGTCAGTCCGAAGCCATGCTCGCGCAATACGGAAGCTACAATTTCCGAATCGGACACATTCATCTGGCAGCCGTACGTCTCGATGTACACCTGGCGTCCGCCGGGTTCTGCGGATACGACCCGGCCGGGCGCGTCCGAAACATCGAGAAGATCAAGGTCCGTAATCAGGTTCATGAAGCGCCGGTAGTTGATCCTTTTTTGAGATGTATAACAGCCTGCCGGCATCGGCAGAGGAACGTCCGCGTGAAAGCCTAAACGCAGTGAAAACAAAACAGTTCAACCGGAAAGATGATCCGGTTACGGATGGGCGGGCATCGTCGCCGCAATGCCGAATGCGCGCCATCCCGGCGCACGCTTATCAGCCGGCACTCAAAAAAAGGCTCCGGACTCTCCGGCTGCGTTACTGCTCAGTCGTAAAAATAACCCCGTTCCTCATCACGGATGCGCACCACACCGGCAACCTCTTCCACTTCCAGCTTGTTGTGGCTCATCTGTGCAATGAGGTGAGCGATCTGCCGGTCTTTCTGTGGAGCCTGGTTCCACTCCGGATGCGCCTGCTCCATGATGCTGATCAGAATACGCAGATAAGGATAGCGCTTTTCAGCAGAATCCAGGTCGGAGATAGCCTGAGCAAACAGTTCGGCATTTCGCCCGACCTGACGGTCGACGATCTTATCATTATAATACTTCATAAACGTGTTATGCGGAGATAGGTGCAATGATAATCTTGAGACCGGTCTGAAAGAGAATGGCAAGGGTCACAAATGCGTTCCAACCTCGATTCCAGCATAGCGCGACTCGCGCAAGCAATAGCCGTTTGAAAATACCGAATCAAGACTAGTGAACCAAACACATACAAATAAGAAAGACCGAAATCCTTTCTTTGCAAGATGACCACCGTGTACTCCGGCAGATTCCGTTTCCGCGCAGGCTTTGGCATAACAGGACGTTGCCGTGAACCTTCGCGTTTTATCCGGCGTTGAATGCGGCTGAAAGTAAGAGAGATATGCATGAAGGGTTCATCGCGACATAGTAAAATGGGATCTTACCGACTGGAGTTGCTTCCGGTGGTGCCTGCATTTCACCGACGGGCGCGGCACAAGGGGGAGTTGGAGCAGGGCCAGTTGGTTTACTACGGACCCATGCCGGTCTATTACGGCATAGGTGAAGTAAAGCGCGTCGTTGGACCCTATGCAGCCGTAGATTTTCGCGGCACGGGTGTCTTCGGCGTTCACGAAGATGTGCTGGAGCAGCACTATCTAATTCCCATTCCACAAACGGCCATGACGCTGCTCTGAGGGCTACGGACGTACATAAAAAGGCGCGTTGGCCGTAGCATAGTGGTTATTGCCATCATAGACATAGACGAACAACCGATAAGCTCCTTCCTCGGCGGGCGCTGTAATGGTGGTTTCTGAATCATTTTCCTTTTCAATAGCATCCGCTACGGGCTTCGGCTTTCTCTCGCCCTGTCCACCATAGCCGAACTGATCGCCTTCAGGCAGTATCTCCCAGGCATAGGTCAGCGGGTCGCCTTCCGGGTCGGTGGCATAAACGGCAGCTTGCGCTTTTTCTCCAGGGGCCAGGTAGATGCTGTCGTAGGGCGAGCGGTCGTCCAGCAGGAGGGCATCCAGCCGGGGCGCGCGGTTCTCCGGCCATGCGCCGGACCAGACGTACTTCATCACACCCACCGCTTCTGATTCGCGCAGGGCTTCATCGAACATCCCGAACCATGTATGTGTGCGTTCCTGATGCTGCCGCCAAAGGAATACGTATGAACCGAGGCACATACCCTCCGACAGGATAAAGTCTTCGTAGCGCTGGCGGTAAACATCCGCTTTCATTGAACTGGTTTCTTCCACCGGCGCTTTCCATTCCGTAGCGGGCGTCTGCCAGAACCCGGTGGGACCCCATTCCGTGATCACATACGGTTTGTCCCAGCCATAGGCCCGCAGCCAACTGTTCACTTCGCCCATGTCGCCGTAGGTGTTCACGCCAAGCAGGTCCAGATCCGGAGCACGTTCCATCAGAATGCGCAGTTTCTCGCGGTTGCCCGTGCCTACGACCGTCATGACCGGGTGATCCGGGTCGATCTCGTGAATGGCTTGCGTCAGTGCATTCACTGCATCGAAAACCTTCCAGTTTGGATCAACTTCGTGGGCGATGAAGTCCAGTTCGTTGCCGAGCGTCCAGAACAGCACAGCCGGATGGTCTTTGTAGGTGCGCACCAGCGAGATGACTTCATCGAACTGTTGCTGCACTGCCCAGGCGTCGTTGTAGTCCATGCCGTCTCTTTCGGCCTTTACAGGCAACCCTACCAGCACAGACAGGCCGGCCTCCTGCGCACGGTCTAACTGCTCTTGCGAAGGGCGGCCAAGCCGTACGGAGTTGCCTCCATAGGCCGCAATCGTATGGATGTTTTCCGGAGTTGGACCGACGGCGCCTTTTACGTAATACGGCTTTCCGTCTCGCAGGAGCTGGTAGCCGTCGCCCTGTTTTACGATTTCGACGGGCAGGGGAGGAACTGGCGGAGGCTGCGCCGCAGAAAGCAGGATTGCGGCGAGAAAGAGCGAGAAAAGTTTTATCTGCGGCATCATTTCCGTTCTCATAGGGCATCACGGCTCTGCATCGAGATATAAGTAGAAAACCGGTACGGACACCGTTTTTCCGATGGCCCCTCCCAGAAAGCCGATGCCATTGACGATGTTGGTTGGCCTTTCGGGAATAGCCCGGTTCTCACTGTTGGGTTCTGAAACGTCAGGCCAGTCGGTATTGCCGGCTACGATCAGCAGTTCCATAGCCTCAAAATTGAGGGGGCAGGCTCCGACGGCATCCTCCCAGACGACGCGCACCATGTAACCGTCCTCTGTTTTTACGGCTTCTTCGAGGTAGGATATACGCTGCGTCTGAACGCCTTCCGGCTCCTGAAGGTGGTAGACAGCCACCAATTCGACGAGGTAGTCTATATCCCGGATCACTACGTTCAGCGCAGGAGGCATATAGTCGTCAGGGCAGGGAACAGGGATGACCGGTGTGTCGATGAGTTCAGGGTCGGGAATGGCTTCCGGGAGGGTCGTGACGGCCGTCGTGGCGGCTCCATCTGATCTTCTGATCGTCAGCCGGTAGCTTTGCCCGGCTGCGACCGGCAGGACCGAGCGAAAGTTGTGAGCCGGAATGCCGCCGGGGGGAAGCAGGAACAACGAATCATCCATTGCCAGCACGGTTCCCGTCGTCAGGTTTTCGAGATAAGCCTCTGCTACATCCACAGGCCCGCTGCCTACGGGCAGGCCGTCCTGCAAAGCCTCAACACGAATCCAGTTTGTGTCTACCTCAGCATACAGATACCCCTGCACGGAAAAGTAACGATTGCTGGAGGCATAGGGTTCTATGCTCGTATCGCAAGACGACAGGCACAGGAGCATTGCCGGAATGAGCAACAGAAGGCGTGGAGAAACTGCAAACACGGATTTTTGCATATCAGTGTGTTTCCAGCCTGATCGAGGCATAGGGTACGATGGGTAACTGATCGACGCGGCGGAAGGTGAACAGGTCGAAATAAAACAGATTCGCGCGGTTGTAAACGTTTATGGCGCCGGTTTGCAGGGTCAGGTCGGCAACGCGAAGGGAGAACGTGCGTGCGAGGGCAACGTCCAGCCGGTGATAAGCGGGCAAGCGACCCAGGTAGGGCTTTTCGTAGAGAATGCGAGGCAGCCCGTACCAGTCGCGGACATCGCGGAGGCCGGTCAGATTCAGCAAGCCATCGAAGCCGAGCAGTTGCGTATAGGGCAGGCCGGACCCGAATTGCCAGCCTGCGCTCATCTGGAACGCGCCGAGGCGGGCGCTCAGAAGCGCGTTCACCTGGTGTCGCCGGTCATGCGGTGGGTGATACTGCTGGACAGGCGTTCCGAACCAGACGCCGAAGTTATCCTGCGTCGCACTGTACCGGGTCCATGAGAAACCATATCCCAGATACGCATATAATCCCTGTCGTTGCCATTCCAGCCGGGAGTCGATGCCATACTCCTTGCCATTGGCAGGGATCAGACTTGTCGTAAAGCGGGCGATAGAACTCCACCGGGGGGCCGGCAGGTCTGTGAGGCGTTTGTAGTATCCTTCAGCGGCAAAGCCGAAGTTTCCGACCTGTTGTTTCCATCCGAGCAGCGCGTGCATGGCCCTGGAGCGGATGCCTCCGGCAGGCGCAGGAATCCATGCCGTAAAAACCGAACCGGCATCGCGTTCGTCATGGATGCCCTCGAACTCCTGCCGGTACAATCCGATGGCAGCATTGAGTTCCTGCGCTGCCGTTCCCCAGGGACGCCAGGCAAAGCGGAAGCGGGGCTCCAGGCCGGGGTGATAATCAAGGGGAAGGGAGACGACCAGGCCGGGCGTCATATCGGCCCGTGCGCCGAGGGGTACTTTCGCGCTGACGTAACCGCCCGCACTGATAAGAAAATCCTTGTCGGAACGAGATCCTTGCAACCGTTCTTCCAACCTGTAACGCATCTGGTCGGCTCTGCCATAAAAACCCCAGCTTATCTCGCTCGGCCCCAGCGGAGCCGTCAAGTGCAGGTCTGAATTGAACCGCCATGCACTGGCGCTTCTTTCAGGGTTCTCCGGGGCGCCTACGGAATTGCTTACCTGAGAGATGCCTCCGTTGATCTCGATAAGCACTGAGGAAGAAGGCGCGAACGCAACACAGCGCCCTCCAAGCACATTGTTGCTCCACTGGAAAGCGTCCCTCGTGCTTCTCTCCGGATCGATGCGGCCCCGGTCGTACGTGTGCATGGCTGTAACCGAGCACCGGCTGTTATCCTTGCCTGTGTGCTGAACCTTTACGACGGCGTCCATGAAGTTCAGGGGCAGCGATGCGCCGAGCAGGGCCGGGGCTGTCTGCTCGATCACGGAACTCCGTAAGGAGCCGAGGACGGACAGCGCTCCTTTGCGAAGGGGACCTTCCAGACGAACGCCCGCAAGGAAAGGACTGAGGGAAGCCGCTCCTGCGAAACGCTGATTGTTGCCGCTGCGCATATTCACGTCGATGACGGAGGAGATGCGCCCGCTGTATCTGGCTCCGAAACCGCCGGCATAGACATCAGCGCTGGTGACGAGATCCTGGGGAAAGGCAGAGAAAAAACCGACGATGTGAAAGGGCTGATAGACGAGCATACCGTCAAGCAGCACCAGGTTTTGCGAGGGTGTGCCGCCCCGGATGAAAAGCTGCCCGCCCCGGTCGCCCTGGCTCACCACGCCGGGTTGTGTCTGGAGGTAGCTTGCCAGATCGCCGGTTGCGTCCGGAGTTGGAATGCGGCCCATGTCTGACGGGCGCACCCGTTGGTGGCCTCCCGTCAGTTTTGCGGTTCCGCCTTCGCGCTCGGAAGAAACCACGACCTCATCCAGAAGCTCCTCGGCAGGTGCGAGGGCTACACTGAGCGTTACGAAGGGTTCATTGCCGAGAGAGAGCGTATCGAAGTAAGCGGCAAAGCCGATGTAACTGATGCGCAGCGGGTAACGTCCGGGGGCTATCTGGTTGATCTGGTAATATCCGTCTTCGTTGCTGATGGCGCCGAGATAACCCTGAAGCGAATCGCCCACGACGACATTGGCTCCCCACAAAGTCTGCCCGCTCGATGCATCCGTAATGAAGCCTCTGAGCGCGACGCTCTGGGCCGACGCTTCTGTTTTGCACAGAAGCAAAGTCGGGATCAGGCAAGCGATGATGAGGGCGGCCTTCGCAAGCGGCGTGAAGAGGCTGCCGCGCTCAAGCCGGTGGAAGGGAGTTTCAGAGGACAAGTTACACCTGGAATGCCTTTGCTGGATGGCAACAGCCCTCCGCATCGATCGTCAAGGCTGGGAAGGCATCGTAAAAAAGTAAGGCGGCAGGGTGATTGCAGCGCCTTGATTGCGTTCCACCCTGCCGCCTCAGCTTTGATCGATCAATCCGGGAAACCTGTCCCGAATCAGTAGCCCGGATTCTGAGTCAGATTCGGGTTGTTGTCCAACTCGCGCTGCGGGATCGGCTTCAGCAGGTGCTTTTCCTGCCAGTTCTGGTTGGCGATGGTGTTGCCGAAGTCGATGTCCTGAGCGATGTTGATCAGACCAGCGCGATGCCAGCGAACCAGGTCGTCATAGCGATGCACTTCGAGCGCAAGTTCCACGCGGCGCTCATGCATGAGCCATTCCACCATCTGGTCTGCTGAGGCGCCGGCAGGGCGATCCGGAAGCAGGCCCTCCGGAGCCGGTTCGCCGTTGACGATCTGGTAGTTGTTCCGCGCACGCTCCCGGACCCTGTTGATCAGCTCGGCGGCGCGCGCCACGTTGCCGTTGCCGAGCAGTTCGGCTTCGGCAAGCATCAGGAGCACGTCGGAATACCGGATGACGCGCTCGTTGTTCGTCGAGACGTTCGGCGGGAAGTCGTTCGTGGTGAACGGGCGGATGTACTTCGCCGGGGTGGCGCCGGTAACGGACCAGGCCGGATTAAAGGGCGTGCCTGCGTAGTCTTCGCCTTCCCGGTAGAACGTGTAGTAGATGCGCGGGTCGTTTTCTTCAAATTCATTCTGAAGCGGCTCGGTGATATGAACCGAGCCGTACCCGGCGCCGTTGGCGCCGGGCGCACAGTCACCCAGAGGTCCACAGGCGGCCCCTGTAAAGATTTTCCGTCCGGTTCCTGCCGCCCCGACGTTCTGGTTTCCTTCCAGTCCGAAGTCTGTCGGCAGCCAGGGATTGAAATCGCCGCGTGTCATCTGAATCTCAAAGATCGACTCGGCATTGTTTTCCGTGGCTTCCCGGAAGTTGTCGCCGTAGTCGTTCATCAACTGGAACTGTCCGCTGTTGACGACTTCGTTCAGATGCGCGATGGCTTCCGTGTACTTGGACTGGTTGTTTTCCCACTGCGCCCTGTACAGTTCCACCTTGCCGAGCAGGGCGGCGGCGGCCCATTTGGTCGCGCGGCCCACGTTGGCATCATCCCACTCGCCGGGCAGATTGGCCTTTGCAAACTCCAGATCTTCCTCGATGAAATCCCACACTTCGCCGGGCTGCGAATTGCCGATGCGGGACTCGGAAACGCTGGTTACAACTTCCTTTACCAGCGGCACGTTGCCGAAGTTGCGGGCCAGTACGAAGTAGAAGTAGGCGCGGATGAATCTGGCCTCTGCTTCAAAACGGGGTTTCGAGGATTCATTGGCGAACCCCTTGGCCTCCGGAAGCCGATCGAGAATCACATTGGCCCGCATGATGCCCACATACGAGTTGTTCCAGACGCTCTCGAAGTTTCCGTTGGTGGCAAGCCAGACAAACTCCTCATTGCTGTTGCTGCCCAGTGGATTGCGCACATCGTCGTCCGGGATGAGCTGTGGCTGGAACCAGCCGCTTCCTCCCTGATCGAAATACAGGTTCAGCAAGGTCGAGTAGGGCGCCAGGGAGGCCGCCTCGAAATCTTTTTCGCTGTTGTAGAACGTTTCGGAGTTCAGTTCACCCAGCGGCGCCAGGTCCAGCGGATCCTCGCAGCCTGCGAGCGCAATCAGGGAAAGCACCGATGCAGCCAGGATGCTATAAAAACTTTTCATGTCGTCTCGTTTATTAGGGGGGCGCTGTGCGCCCCCTGTTTTATCGAATTATATCTGCAAACAGAACCGGAGACCGTTCAACTAGAAGCGAACTTGCAGGCCCACCTGGAAGGTGCGAGGCTGCGGAATGTTTCCGGCATCGGTGCCGGAGCCGCCATCGCCCTGGTTTCCGGTAGAGGTATCCTGGCCGATCTGGCTGCCGTTTGAACGGTACGTCATCACCTCCGGATCGAGGCCGCTGTACCTGGTGAAAGTCAGCAGGTTGGTGGCGGCCAGGTAGATCCGCGCGCTGGTGACGGTGTTGCGAACCAGCGACGGCGGCAGCGTGAACCCGACCTGGATGTTTTTCAGGCGGAAGAAATCGCCGTCTTCCACCCACCGGTCGGAGAAGCGGGCGTTGCCGTTCGGGTCGGTCGCCACGGCGCGCGGCATATCATCACTGGCGCCGGGGCCGGTCCACCGGTCATTCACGGTTGCCAGTTGATTCCGTCCGCCGCCGGTCAGGTTCTCGGTTGCCTGCCGGAAGTTGTTGTACAACTGCACCCCGCCGACGCCCTGGAACAGGAGCGACAGGTCGACGAACTTGTAGTAGGCATTGAGGGAGATGCCGTAATAGAAGTCCGGGATCGTTTTGCCCAGGTACGTGCGGTCATTGGGGTCGATCTTGCCGTCCGGCTCGCCGGAGAACTGCTGTCCTTCCGGCGCATCCGGGCCTGCCGGGCCGTTCACGTCAACGAAACGGACATCGCCTGCGCGGGGTCCCTGCGGCGCGGATGCATCCGGAAGCGCTGCGGCGGCTTCTGCATCCGTCTGGTAGATGCCATCCGTCTTGTACCCGTACATGTACCCGATCGGGTAGCCGACTGCGGTGCGGTACGATCCGGTAGACATGAATTCCTCGATCCCTGGCGTAAGCTCGGTAAGCTCATTGTCAACCGTTGTCAGGTTGGCCGAGAGATTCAGGTTCACGTCGTTGAACACCGTGGTGTTGTACCCCACTTCAAGTTCCAGACCCCGGTTGAGCACGTTGCCCGCATTCACCGGCGTGCTGCTGAAGCCCGTGATGTTCGGGATCGGAATGGAAATCAGGAAGTCCCGGGTCGTGCGGCGGTAATAGGTAGCCAGGAAGTCCAGTTTGTCGTCAAAGAGCGAGAGGTCGAAGCCGAAGTCAACGGTTTCCACGGTCTCCCAGGTCACGTTGGGGTTGACGAAGTTTACGGGAGCAGGCGCCTGCACCGTGGTGGAACCGTTCAGGCCGTAGTCCGGCGTTACCGACACGCGGAAAATGTGCGGGAAGGCAATCGTCTGGTCGTTGCCAAGCTGACCCCAGCTTCCTCGCAACTTCAACTCCGAGATGGCAGGAATGCTCTTGATGAACGGTTCCTGACTGAGCCGCCAGGCCGCCGAGACCGACGGGAACGTACCCCACCGTTTTTCAGGGGCGAAGCGCGAACTGCCGTCGCGGCGCAGGGTGGCCGTGAGCAGGTACTTGTTGCTGTAGTCGTAGCTCACACGGCCGATATAGCCCAGGAACGACCCCTCCCCGGCGCCGCCGAAAAGCCCGATGCCGGAACGCGCGTTCTTGACGATCCGGTAGAAATCGGGGTCGCTGCTCAGGAAGTCCTCCCCCCTGCCCTGAAGGGCGGTGCTGGCGAGTTTCTGGTACTCGATGGCTCCGAGGAGGTTGACCGTATGCTGCCCGACCGTCTGGTCGTAGTTGAGTTGGTTGGTGAAAACCTGCGTATAGGACTCGGATCGGGTATCTGTATACTGCGTGGTGGCGCGGTTGAGGCCCAGTTCCTCAGCCGTATATCCCGGACTCCACTCGTCACCCCGACCCTGGTTGAGATCCAGCGAAGCGGAGGATCTGAATTTGAGTCCCTTCAGCAATTCGATCTGGCCGTAGATTCCGCCAAGAATACGGGTGTTTCGGTCATGGTTATCAACGATTTCGTTGATTCCGTTCTGGTTGGCAATCGTCAGACCTGCCACGCCCAGGTTTCCTTCAAATCCGTAGCGGTTGCCGGAGATCGAATTATCGGTGTCATAGATCTCGAAGAACGGCGGCATGGTGGCCGCGTTGCGCAGGAGGAAGCCGTCGCCGCCGCCGTTGACGCCGCGAACCACTTCCTGGTACGAGATCGAGAACGTTTCTCCAAACTTGATCCGGGGCGTAATGGTGTAGTCGCTGTTTGCGCGGAACGTGTACCGCGTCAGGTCCCAGCGGTTGGCCGTTGCCTGCTGCCCGAAATAGCCTGCGGAGATAAAGTAGTTGAGGTTGTCCGTGGCGCCCGAAACCGAGAGGTTGTGGTTCTGGATCGGCGCGTTCTGGTTCGTGGCATTGGCAAGCCAATCCGTGTTCAGGTTGGTATAACGGCTGCCCGAACGCAAGTCCGGGTGGAGCACCAGGTAACTGGCGTCGTCAGGACTCAGGTTGTTCTGCTGGTTGTAGGCATCGTAAGCCGCCTGTGTCAGGTTGATGTAGGACTGCGTATCGAGCATATCCCACATTTCAGGAAGGCGCTGGATGCCGTAGTAGGAGTCGAGGTTGATCGAGGGCTTGCCCCGCTGTCCGCGTTTCGTCGTGATGAGCACCACGCCGTTGGCCGCGCGAACCCCGTAGGCCGCTGCTGCGGAGGCGTCCTTGAGAACTGACATGCTCTCGATATCCGCCGCGTTGATCGTAGAAAGCGGATTCGTATTGCCGCCCTCGCCGCGTCCGACCGG
>CBDUBU010000027.1:0-22804 GCA_965365465.1 uncultured Rhodothermaceae bacterium | reverse complement strand
GCAAACGACGCGATGTTCAACGAACACATTCGCGAGGGCGATATCGCGCTGATTCCGTACATCGCGGGCGCGTCCACATCAAATGACCGGGAGCAGGGCTTCAAGGCAGGGATTGCAAAGCATCCCCGACTGAAGCTGGCTGCCACCCAGTATTCCAACAGCGACTATGGACGCGCAATGGCAGTTACCGAGGATATCCTGACGGCTCATCCGGATCTGGATGCCATCTTTGCCGCCAACGAACCCAGCGTGCTCGGCGCAGCGCAGGCCGTCCGGGCGCGCAACATGGCAGACAACGTAGTGCTGGTCGGGTTCGATGCCTCTCCACGTCAGATCGAGGGCCTTCGCGACGGGTCTATAACAGCCCTGATCGTTCAGAATCCTTTTCGCATGGGCTATGAAGGCGTCCGGCAGGCAGTCAGAGTACTGAACGGCGAACCTGTCGAAGATCGCATCGACAGCGGGAGCACGCTGGTAACGAAGGAGAATCTGGACGCATTCCTGAAGGAGCAGTCTGCCCAGGCAGAAGCGGCCGTCAGCGACAGCGCAGGGGCGGTGTAGCCGCTTTCGTCTAAACGCCGCGACGGTTTCTGCGCCGCATCTCGGCCTCGCTCTGGTCCGTTGCCGGTTTATGGCCGGACAGCGGGTAGAGACGCTCGTGGACGGCGTCAACGATCCAAGAGGGTTGCGGGAAAAACGCACTCTCCAGTTCAGCAGAAGGCGTGATCCAGTTCCGGCTGCCCACGACGACAACGGGACCGTCCAGTTCGTCAAAAGCAAGCTGGGTGATCTGCGCCGACATGGTGTTCAGGAAAGATCCCCGCTCGCAGGCATCCGAAGTGAGGAGTACTTTTCCCGTTTTGCGCACGGATTCCACGATCCTGTCGTAATTCAGCGGATTAATGAACCGGGCGTCAATCACTTCCGTGGACAGGCCGTACCTCTCCGCAAGGGTATCTGCTGCTTCAAGAGCGCGGTACAGGGTAGCGCCGATCGTTACTACGGTGAGGTCGTTTCCCGTACGGCGGACAGCCGGTTCTCCCTCTTCCAGTTCGTAATATCCCTCCGGCACGCCTTCCGGCTCGAAAGTCTCCCCGATATCGTAAAGACGCTGGCTCTCAAAGAAAACGACCGGATCTGTGCCGCGAAGCGCCATGTTGAGCATACCCTTTGCATCGTAAGGAGTAGCAGGAAACATGACCTTGAGGCCGGGAATGTGCGCTACGAGGGAAGTCCAGTCCTGAGAGTGCTGCGCGCCGTACTTGCTTCCGACGGAGACCCGAAGGACCAGCGGCATTTCCAGCACCCCCGCCGACATGGCCTGCCATTTCGACATCTGGTTGAAGATCTCGTCTCCGGCGCGGCCCATGAAGTCGCAGTACATCAGTTCCGCTACGACACGGCCTCCACACAGGGCGTAGCCGACCGCTGCGCCCACGATAGCGCCTTCCGAGATGGAAGTGTTGAACAGCCGGTGGTAGGGAAGCGCCTCGGTAAGACCTCGGTAGACCGCAAAAGCGCCGCCCCAATCGCGGTTCTCTTCGCCAAAGGCCACCATCGTAGGATCGATGTAAAACCGGTGCAGCATCGCCTCGAAGATGGCATCCCGGTAAGAGATAACCCGCGACTTCGGAAGGGCCGCGCCGTTTTCGTCCAGGCCGGTGCGAGATTTGCGCCGGTTGGCAAGGACGTGCGGATTCTCCTCGATGGGAAGCAGCGCCTCCGGTTCGCCTTCCGCCATCTTTTCCTTTTTCCGATTTGAAAACATGAGGTCTCCGATGGGATCTCCCACAGAGGCATTCATGCGCGGCGAAACCTCCGGTGAGGCCGCTCGCTCCAGCGCTTTCCGCACGCGCCCGGAGATCTGTTCACGCGTTTCCTCCAGGTCCGTCTCCGAGGCGTGCCCGTGCTCTGTCAGGTATTGCTCATAGGCAACGATGCAATCAGCCTCTTGCCACAATGCCACCTCCTCTTTCGTACGGTAGGAGGAAGCATCCGAAGGAGAATGACCAGAGATGCGGTACGTAATCGTATCGAGCAAGACCGGACCTTTCCCGTCGAGCAGGAGCTTCTTTTTTCGCTCGATGGCATCTGCAACTGCCAGGGGGTGGTAGCCGTCTACGCGCTCGGCGTGCATCGCCTCCTCGTTCACGCCGGCTCCGAGCCGGGCGAGGATGCCAAACCCCATCGTCTCGCCTTCGGGCTGGCCGCCCATGCCATAGAAATTGTTGATGAAGTTGAAGAGGATGGGAGGAGCGCCACCGAGATCGCGGTCCCAGAGCGTCCGGTACTGGTCCATCGCGGAGAGCATGATCCCTTCCCAGACGGGACCGCAGCCGGAAGACGCATCGCCGATGTTGGCAATGACGATCCCTGGTCTGCGGTTGATCCGTTTGAAGAGCGCCGCGCCTACGGAGATGTCGCCGGAGCCGCCGACGATAGCGTTGTTAGGCATACTGCCGAGCGGGGCGAAAAAGGCGTGCATCGATCCACCCAGTCCCTTGTTGAATCCGGGTTCCCGTCCGAAAATCTCTGCCAGCACCCCGTAGAGGATATAATCGATGGCAAGATCCTTAACGTCAGTATGATCGTCCTGCTCGACGATGCGCAAGGGGATGCCCTCCATATACCCCTCCATGATCGCCATGAGCTTTTCATCGCTCAGTTTGTCGATGGCGGAAAGGCATTTTGCCAGGATCTCGCCGTGGCTCCGGTGGGAGCCGAAGATGAAGTCGTCAACGTCCAGAGGAATACACTGCCCGACGGCAGTTGCTTCCTGTCCGATGGAGAGATGGGCCGGGCCTGCATGGTTGTATTCGATGCCGAGGTGGGCGCCCTGGCGCTTGATGTTATCCAGCATCGTCTCGAACTCGCGGATCAGCGCCATGTCGTAATGGATCTTGTTCAGCGCGCTGCGTCCGTAGCGGGCGGCCTCGGCAGCAGGATCGGACTGGTACTGATTCAGGGGAATATCTTTGAGACGAAGCGTTCCTCCCTGGCGCTTCACGTTCGGATCGATGACGAGCGACTTGGGCATGGTAGTATTTGCAGGTAGTAGTTGTGATACTCAGCGTGAGGCCGGGAGCAGATCGAAGTGTTCGAGCATGGCGCCGAGGCGTTGAAGAAAACGGGCGCCCGGTGCTCCATCAACAGCCTGGTGATTAAGCGTCAGCGACAGGTTGATGGCATCTCTGAAAACAACCTCGCCGCCGCTGCGAACCGGTTTGAGGGCGATGGCGCCCACGCCGAGAATGCCGGCCTGTGGCGGGTTCAGCACCGGCGTAAACTGTTCGATGCCGAGACTGCCGAGGTTTGAGACCGTGAACGTAGCGCCGCCCAATTCATCCGGGGAGATCTTCTCATCCAGGCAGGCCGTGCGAAGCCGTCTGGCCTCATCAGCAAGCGCCTGAAGCGAGCGCCGGGAGGCATCACGGATAACAGGAACCATGAGTCCACGCGGCGTATCGACGGCAAAACCGAGGTGGACCTCGTGGAACCGCCGGATCACGTCTCCGAGGTAGTGGGCGTTCAGTTCAGGGGAGCTTCCGAGCAGCCGGGTCGTCGCAAACAGAATCATGTCATGGATCGACACGTCGCGCAGGTCGAAAGTTTCGGGACTCTCTTTGAGCCGTTGCCGGTAGGCGAGCAGGGCTTCCGCAGGCGCTGAAGCGTGCAAGGTGTACTGGGCCGTCGCCTGCACGGACTGTAGCATACGCTCGGCGATCACTTTACGAATGCCCTTTACCGGAACGTCCTCGAAGCCTGCGGAAAAGCCGGGTTTTGCTGATGGTTCCGGCGCAGGCGCCGCCTGCGGCCCGTGTGTTTTGCCTCGCTCGGACAGGAAATGCTCTATGTCCCTGACGATGATACGCCCGTGCGGGCCGCTTCCCGCAACGAGTGAGATCTGAACCTGTTCAGCCTCCGCCATGCGACGCGCACGAGGAGAGATCCGGACGCTATGGCTGTCGGCCCGGATGGACCCTGCATCGTGGTTGCTCCGGATAGCAGGGACGGCTTGCGTGGATTCGCGCTCAGAGGGAGCATCCGGCAAGTCGGATATTTCCGGCGCGATTTCTCCCGGCGCGCCGATAAGCGCAATGCGTGACAGCACCGGAGCATCCTGGCCTTCGGCATAAAAGGTTTTCAGGAGGGAACCCGTGGCAGTAGCTTCCACCTCAAACGTCGCCTTGTCCGTCTCAACGACGCAGAGCACATCGCCCTCCCGGACGGAGTCGCCTTCCGTTGCCTTCCATTCCAGGATAAGGCAGGTTTCTACCGACTGGCCCTGCCTCGGCAGGATAACTTCGGTTGCCATACGTAATTGTGCCTCTAATCCGTGTTATACCGTGAGTACTTCTACGTTTGCTTCCTGCAATTGCAGTTTTGCCGCCTCCGGCATCTCTGCATCTGTAATGAGCTTATCGATAGCCGATACAGGCAGCACGCTCACAAAGCCTCGCTTTCCCAGCTTGGACGAATCGGCAACCAGCACCGTTGCATCGGCGCGATCCGCCATTTTGCGCACGACCTCTGCTCCTTCGATCAGATGGGTTGTCAGTCCGCCCTCCACGGAAAAGCCGTCCGTTCCGACAAACGCAATCCGAACGTGGAAGCGCTCCAGTGCGGCAAGCGCCAGAGGACCGACAAAAGATTCCGTAGCCGGGCGAAATTCTCCGCCCACCACCGTCAAGCGAGCGGCAGGATTCGTGCGAACGTGCGGAAGTACCAGGGTGGAATTGGTCACGATCTGAATGTCACGCTTTCCAAGCAAATACTGCGCAATCAGCGCCGTGGTTGTGCCAGCCTCTATCATAATTGTATCGCCATCTTCCACAAGCGCAGCGGCAGCCTGTGCTATGCGATGTTTGTGTTCGCTGCGTTCTCGCTGTCTTCGGATCAACTCCGGATGGAATGCGGGGACTGCCCCACCCCGTGTCCGCAGGATCAGTCCTTTCTCTGCAAGGCTGTTCAGGTCATTTCGTACGGTGACAGCGGAAACGTTAAGCGTCTGGCTCAACTCGGTTACCGACAGCATACGCTTGGAGGCCAGCCGGTCAATGATCTCACGTTCTCTTCTGGAAAGGAATCCGTTCATCGGGCTTGTTCTTTCGATGCGCTACGCCTGGCCTTTCGGAAGGCTTTCCAGCATCTTACGAAATAGTTTATTGATTTTCCTGTCAAACTCGAACTATACTCATTCTCCGCAGGATTTTCGATTGTATTATCCAGTATGACCATGCCTTCAGGAAACATAGGTTACGCGCAGCAATCTGAACCCGGAAGGGAGGCTCGCCGCCGCGCGGTGTGTATTGCTCCTGCCCTCCGAATGCTGCTGCGGCGAGGCGAGGGCGGATCTTTTGTGGCAACAAGCGTTCAGCCGGAGACAGAGCTTTTTCAGGAGAGTTGCCCTGCAAGTCGAAAGAGAGAAGGATGGGCCGCTGCACCTGCGGCGCTTCAAATTCCCTGGGCCGAGAATCTCGACGAACAATATGCACACCTGCGTCAGAAGATGGCCCTTTATCGTCAGGCTAATGATGGCCTCCCCCACGTTGTCTGTCTGGAAAGAGTAGGCATATTTGCCTGGGGCGCCACAAAAAGCCAGGCTGATGCCGTCCTGGCCGCCTACTCAAAAGCTTCAGGAGACGATATATCAGGAGGAGTAGAGCTTTCAGCGCCGGAAGCAACTTCGGGAAGAGTCGCTGGACGGATTGTGATCATCACCGGGGGCGCACAAGGTTTCGGGCAAGGGATTGGAGAAGCGCTGGTCCATGAAGGCGCTTCCGTCGTTTTCGCAGACCTGAATGAAGCACAGGTTCGGGATAATCTCGTATCGCTTGCGGAATCGCTTCCGACCGATCAGCTTATGGCGCTCAAGGCCGATGTTAAGGACGAAGAAGACGTGCGGCGTATGTTAGAAGAGACCGTGCTTGCTTTTGGTGGACTGGATATCATCATCAGCAATGCGGGAATACTGCGCGCCGGCGGCCTGGATGAAATGGACGTTGCCACGTTCGAAGCCGTCAATCGGGTCAACTACACTGCTTTCTTTCTCTGCGCCAAGTATGCGTCTCATCCCATGAAGGTGCAGCACGCTTTCGACGAGACATGGTTCGGTGATATTATCCAGATCAACTCAAAGTCGGGTCTGGCTGGAAGCAACAAAAATTTCGCGTATGCAGGAAGCAAATTTGGCGGCATCGGTCTCACGCAGAGCTTTGCGCTCGAACTGGCGCCCTACAATATCAAAGTGAACGCCATCTGTCCCGGCAATCTGTTTGATGGTCCACTATGGTCAGATCCGGAGAAGGGACTTTTCCGGCAGTACCTGGATGCAGGCAAGGTCCCCGGAGCCTCCACGGTAGACGATGTGCGCCGTTTCTATGAGAAGAAGGCGCCCCTGGGGCGGGGGTGCAAGATTGAGGATGTGGCGCGTGCGGTACTGTATGTGATAGAACAGACCTATGAAACCGGGCAGGCTGTTCCGGTCACCGGAGGACAGATCATGCTTAAATAGGGCGGCTTATAATGGAGAAGAAAAGTGACAGGGCGGCGCTTTTGAATCATTCCGACCGTGATATGCGTCTGGATGCACTCCGTGCGCTGGCGGATCAGATAGCGCACGGAGCCATCGACAAACCGGCGCTTAGCGGGGCGGTGAACAACCACATCCATACCTTCTATTCTTTTTCGCCCTATTCGCCTTCCAAAGCCGTCTGGTTAAGCTACATTTCCGGGCTTGCCACGGCCGGGATCATGGACCATGATACCATCAGCGGAGCACGTGAGTTCATTGAGGCAGGGCGCATCATAGGACTCGCTACAACGATAGGACTGGAGTGCCGCGCGGATTTCTCCAGGACCCCGCTCAAAGGACGCCGGATTAACCATCCGGATCAGATTTCCTCGGCCTATATTGCGTTGCATGGCATCCCGCACACGCAGATCGACACGGTAGCCACGTTCTTTTCTCCCTTTTTGCAGAAGCGAAACGTGCGCAACCGGCGCATGACAGAAAAGATCAACACACTCCTTGCTGCTTACGGGGTGCGCGTTGACTTTGACCGGGATGTGGTTCCCCTAAGCATGAGCAGGGAGGGAGGCAGCATCACCGAGCGGCATCTCTTGTTTGCGCTCTCGCAACGGCTCATTCAGCAGTTTGGAAAAGGGAAGGCGCTGGTCGATTTTCTGACGACCGGATTGCAAGTTCAGCCCGGCGAGAAGATCATCAGGTACTTGCAGGACAAGGAAAATCCATATTATGCGTATGACTTGCTGGGCGCCTTAAAAAGCGAACTCGTGCCGAGATTTTATATCGATGCAGATGAGGAGTGCCCTGACGCGCGAGAAGTGGTCGAGTTTGCCAGGCATGTCGGGGCCATTTCTGCCTACGCCTATCTCGGAGACATCGCGGAATCCGTGACCGGAGACAAAAAGAGCCAGAAGTTTGAGGACGACTACCTTGACCTGCTTTTCGAGACGCTGAAAGAACTGGGGTTTAACGCGGTCACCTACATGCCTTCTAGAAATACAGCGGTGCAACTGGAGCGCGTGCAGCAATACTGCCGCAGGTACGGATTTTTCCAGATCAGCGGAGAAGACATCAACTCTCCGAGGCAGTCCTTTATCTGCGAGGCCATGCAGCAGCCTTCGTTCAGCCATCTGGTTGATGCTACGTGGGCGCTGATCGGGCACGAACGAGCCGCTACGAAGGATTTGTCGGCGGGCATGTTTACGCCTGAAACCGTTGCGAAATACCCGGATTTGCAGGAGCGGATAGCAGTCTTTAGAGAAACAGGTTTGAACGAAAAAACAGGCCACGAGAACCTGCCATGAAAACAAGAGCCGTACGCCTCTATGGAAAGGACGATCTGAGGCTTGAGACCTTCGAATTGCCTGCGCTGAAGCGTGACGAGATACTGGCCGAAGTCGTTTCGGACAGCATCTGTATGTCTTCCTACAAAGCTGCCAAACAGGGGTCCGATCACAAACGTGTGCCCGAAGATGTGGCCGAGCGTCCTGTAATGATCGGGCATGAGTTCGCGGGCCGAATTCTTGAGGTAGGAGCGAAGTGGCGTGATAAGTTCACACCTGGAAGCAAGTTTGCCATTCAGCCTGCTCTGAACTATAAAGGGAGTCTGGATGCTCCCGGATACTCTTACCACTACATTGGCGGCGACGCAACACACGTTGTCATCCCGAATGAGGTTATGGAAATGGACTGTCTCCTCAGTTATGAAGGAGAAGGGTTTTTCCTGGCTTCGCTTTCAGAGCCTATGTCCTGCATTGTCGGCGCTTTTCGGGCCAGTTATCACCGACCGCATGGCACGTATGACCATATCATGGGCATCAAGGAGGGAGGCGCCATGGCAATCCTCGGAGGAGCGGGGCCGATGGGTCTGGGCGCTCTGGATTACGCGCTGCATGGGGAGCGCTGCCCCAGTCTGCTGGTTGTGACAGATATTAACGACGCCCGCCTGCTTCGCGCGAAGATGTTGCACCCCCCTGAGCGGGCTGCACAGGAGGGCATTACGCTGGCTTATGTCAACACGGCAGGGATGGACGATCCTGCCGCGCATCTGCGGGCGCTTACCGGGGATCAGGGGTACGATGATATTCTCGTCATGGCTCCTGTGGCTTCCGTGATCGAGATGGCTGACCGGATGGTGGGATTTGACGGGGGCATGAATTTCTTTGCCGGCCCCAGCAACGAACGCCGGAGTCCTCGAGGCGCGCGCAGCTGTGCGCGAAGCCGAGTGCCAGTTTCTTTGCCGGCCCGAGCGATACGAATTTTTCAGCATCTCTCAACTTCTACAACGTGCATTACGCCTTCACCCATGTGGTAGCGACCAGTGGGGGGAACACCGATGATATGCGAAAGGCGCTGGCGCTCATGTCGGAAGGAACCATCAACCCGGCAGCCCTGGTGACGCACATCGGCGGCTTGAATGCCGTCATTCCGACGACAAAGAACCTGCCGGACATTCCGGGCGGCAAGAAGCTCATGTATACCCACCTCGACCTGGAACTGACGGCCATCGACGACTTTGCCGAAAAAGGGCGCACCGATCCGTTTTTCGCAGCGCTGGCAGAAATCACCGACAGGCATGATGGCATCTGGTCCGTCGAGGCAGAAACGTACCTGCTGGCGCATGGACCAGCGGCGCAAGATGCCTAATTCAGGCGCGGAGCAAGCCGATCCGTCAGGAGCTTGCCGATTCGCAGCGACGCGGTTGCTGCGGGAGAGGGAGCATTGCATACATTAATGACCCGCTCCGTTTCCTCGATCATAAAGTCATCCACCATGCTTCCGTCGGGTGCAATGGCCTGTGCTCGCACCCCTGCAGGAGCCGGTTCCAGATGACTGGCCTGTATTGCCGGAATCAGGCGCTGAAGGGCGCGGACAAAGGCTGCCTTGCTGAGGGATCGCCATATTTCCCCCATGCCTGTTTTCCAGTGACGAGCAGCCAGTTTGCGGAAACCGGGATAGGCCAGCGTTTCGGCCAGGTCACGCAGGTTGACATCCTTCATGGTGTAGCCTTCACGCGCGAACGCAAGGACGGCGTTTGGCCCGCACTCTACGGACCCATTGATCATGCGGGTAAAGTGAACGCCCAGAAAGGGAAAGCTGGGATCAGGAACCGGGTAGATCAATCCCCGGCAGAGGTAATGCGCTTCCGGCTTAAGCTCGTAGTACTCGCCACGGAAAGGGACGACCAGCACGTCCGGACGACGGCCGCTCAGGGCCGTTACGCGATCCGAGTGCAGCCCTGAGCAGTTAATGACATAGCGGGCCTCCACTTCGCCTGCCGTAGTGCTTACCACCACGCGCCCGTTGCGACTGGTTATGGCATCCACCCGCGCCCGTGTGATAACCTGGCCGTTCCGTTCAGCGATCCGTTCCGCCATGCGCTGCGCTGCCTGTCGGTAGTTCACGATGCCTGCTTCCGGCACGTGGATGGCGCGTATGCCGGGAGTATAAGGCTCCAGTTCCCTGAGTCTTTCGGGGCCGATCAGCTCGCAGGAAATGCCGTTGGCCTGCCCCCGCTCGTAGATCCTTTGTAGAATGGGAAGCTCGCGCTGGTCAATGGCGACGATAACCTTTCCGCAGAGATCATAGGGGATGTCCTCTGCCCGGCAGAATGCTTCCATCTCCTTTTTGCCTTCCCTGCAATTGGTCGATTTCAGCGAGCCAGGTTTGTAATAGATACCGGAATGGAGCACTCCCGAATTGTGCCCCGTCTGGTGCATGGCCACTTCCGGTTCTTTTTCAAGCACAGAAACACGGAGTGCGGGAAACTGCTGCGTAAGCCGGTACGCCGTAGCCAGCCCGACAATGCCGCCCCCTATAATAGCAACGTCGCTTTTGAGCATAAATCTGTCTAGCGCTAATAGCAAGTTCAACAAATGGCCCGTCTGTTGCCGTTCAGCAGGAACAGCAGGCAGCCGAAACAAAGATACGCTATAGATTCCGGCTTAACGTGTATGAAAGCACAGGGTTTTCTCTGCGTAGTATTGCTAAAATCTTGAACATTTCTTAAAAACAGATAAAGAGTATTCAAGAACCATCGCAGCGGGAAGTCGTACCTTTGGTTCTCCAGTTGTCCACTAATCAGTTTTATACTATGCCGTCTTACCCAGCGCATTTCGACGCTCCGGTGCTTGAGCATTCAGAGCGGGCAACGAGCGAGGGTACGCAGCTTGAGCGCGTACCCGTTTTTATTTTTGACGAACCTTCCCAGATGTCTTACCAGATCGCCCGCCGCATTGCGAATCTGATCGAAGAACATGCGGCGGTAGGCAGACAACTGGTGCTGGGACTTCCCACCGGATCTACTCCTATCGGGGTGTATCAGGAGTTCATCCGGTTGCATAAGGAAGAGGGCCTAGACTTTTCCAATGTCGTCGCGTTTAACCTGGACGAATATTATCCTATGGACCCCGATGGCCTCCAGAGCTATCGGCGGTTCATGCATGAGAACTTGTTTGACCACATCAATATTGCCCGTGAGAACATACACATCCCGGATGGGACTGTAGCGCGGAAAGATGTGGAAAGCCACTGCCTGGCTTACGAACATGCCATCCGGAAGGCCGGCGGACTCGACCTCGTCCTTCTGGGCATTGGTCGGAGCGGGCACGTCGGGTTCAACGAGCCGGGTTCGAGCAAGGAGACCCGTACAAGGCTCATCCTGCTCGATGAGATTACCCGAAAAGACGCTGCCAGCGATTTTTTCGGTGAGGAGAATGTGCCGCAGGAAGCCATCACGATGGGCGTCGGCACTATCCTCAGCGCCCGTGAGATCATCCTCATGGCTACCGGCGAGCACAAGGCACGCATGATCCGGCACGCTGTGGAAGAGGAACCGACCCGTCATGTTACGGCTTCCTATCTGCAACTCCACCGCAATGTCACGTTCTATGTGGACCGGGCTGCGGGAAGCGAACTAACGCGGGAAAAGACGCCCTGGCTGGTTCGGGAAGTCGAGTGGACGCCGCTGATGGCCAAGCGGGCTGTGATCTGGCTTTCGGAAAAGCTGGGGAAAGCAATTCTGCACCTGGAAGCTGCTGATTTTCACCGCAACCACCTGCATGATCTCGTACACAAGCACACAAGCGTCGATGAACTATGCCGCAACGTCTTTGAAGATTTGCGAAGTCGCATCATGTACCGGGACGCGCTCGTCAAGAACCAGCGGGTCATTGTATTCAGCCCGCACCCTGACGATGACGTTATTTCGATGGGGGGGATGCTGGAGAAACTGGTGGCAAACGGCAACGACGTGACGGTTGCTTATATGACCAACGGTTCCGTGGCTGTTTTCGATGCAGACGTGCGGCGATCGCTTCGGTTTGTGGAACTGAGCCACGACGTGCTGGGCATCGAGGGGCCGGCGCGGGAGCAGGTTCAGGCACAGAACGACCGGGTCATGAAATTTCTCTCTCAGAAAAATCCAGGGCAGGTTGACCTGGAGGAAGTGCAGAAGCTCAAGGCGCACATTCGCTATGCAGAAGCCATAGCTGCCATCGAAGTTATCGGTCTCAGCGATAAGAACGCCCGTTTTCTCGATATGCCTTTCTACAAGACGGGGCGCGTTCGGAAAGATCCGATTGGAGAAGCCGATATACAGGTTGTCCTGAACCTGCTTCAGGAGATCCGTCCGACGCATTTGTTTGTTGCCGGTGACCTTTCGGATCCGCACGGAACGCATCGGATGTGTTATGTTGCCATCAAGCAGGCGCTGGAGCGCTACAATGCGCAAGCCGGCAAACCGGCAGGAGAAGAAACGGAAGAAAAAGAGAGCAAGCCGGCGCGAAAAGGTCAGAAGCCGAACGGACGTCCGGCGGAAGGGCCGAAGGTATGGCTCTATCGAGGCGCGTGGCAGGAATGGGAGGTGTATAAGACGGATGTTTTCGTGCCGCTTTCAAAAGCAGACCTGGATCGCAAGATCGAGGCGATCTTCAAGCACGAGAGCCAGAAAGATCGGGCTATGTTCCCGGGCGCCTACGATGAGCGCGAGTTCTGGCAGCGGGCCTCGGATCGCAACCGTAATACGGCCATAGCCATGAACAACCTCGGTCTGCCGGAGTTCTTCGCCGCCGAGTCGTATGTGACTACGTTCGATATGCCGTAAGGACTGAGCAAGGCGCAAAAGAGAGGGGACGGAAGGCAAACGAAACTTTTGCCTTCCGTCCCCTCTCTTTTCAGAATGCCACATCCGAGAACAAACCTGCCGCTCTCCGGAGATCGACGTTTCCGCCGCTGAGGAGCACACCGACGCGCAGGCCGGCGGCAGGCACGATGCCTTCGAGCAAGGCCGCCGCAGCGAGCGCTCCGGTTGGCTCTACGACCAGCTTCATGCGCTCCCACAGGAACAGCATGGCGCGAAGGATGGCTTCGTCCGATACGGTTGCCATGTCATCCACATAACGAAGCACGAGCGGGAAGGTAACAGCACCCAGCGAAGGTGTGCGAGCGCCGTCTGCAAGGGTATCCGGATTGTGAACGGTGTGCAGCGTCCGTGTGTAAAAAGACCGGGTTGCATCGTCGGCGAGCGCCGGCTCCACGCCGATCACGCGACAGTTCGGCATAAGCGCCTTCGCCGCAATGGCAGAGCCTGAGAGAAGTCCGCCGCCCCCGCAACAGACCAGCAACAGGTCGAGTGCTCCCTCCTCCTCAAATAACTCTTTGCATACCGTACCCTGTCCTGCCACTACATCGGGATGATCGTAAGGCGGGATGATGGGCAAACCGCGTTCTTCGGAGATCTGGCGTCCCAGTTCTTCGCGTGTAGTCTCATTGCGATTATAGGACACCACGTCTGCGCCGTACTCGCGTGTAGCAGCTTGCTTCACCGCCGGAGCGTCGTCCGGCATAATGACAGTTGCAGGGATGCCGAGCAGTCGTGCAGCCAGCGCAAGCGCCTGGGCGTGATTGCCGGAGGAAAAGGTAAGCACGCCCCGCTTTCTTTCCTGAGACGAAAGCTTGCTGAGCGCATTGTAAGCGCCGCGAAACTTGAAGGACCCCGTCCGCTGGAAATTCTCGCATTTGAACACGACCGAAGCCTGCGTCTGTGCATCGACGGTGCGCGAGCGCAGCGCTGGAGTCCGGTTGGCAACCCCATTCAGCCGGGCGGCAGCGGCTTCCACATCGGCATACGTTACGGTCAGGTTTTCTGGCATTGAAGCGGGATTCATACAGCCTGGCGCACGCTACGTTACTCTGCCGGTTCGTTAGTTATGGGTTCAAACCGTAAATGATAGCTGTACGGACGGGCCGGGATGGTATATTCTTCATGGACACGGGCGCCCCATGAATCATCCCCACCGACGCCCATTTGCTTGTAATCCAGCAGTAGCTGGTTGAACTCCCGCCGAGGGAGGGCAAACGGGTGGCTTGCTGAGGCCAGATCTTCCATGCTGTAAGGACGGACGGTAAACTCCAGAACGGGGTCGCCCACAATGCGAAAGCCCATTCCGTCGCTGTTCATGACGGTGAGCCATCGAACATCCGTGCGGTTCCCGTTTTGCTGGGGACGTATGTAGGGATGAACCATCTGATCGACGGTATTCTGGTACATCCCGATCTTTGCGCCGGTCTTGCGATCCCAGTAGGTTTCCTGCGGGCCGCGCCCGTACCAGGTTATCTGGTCGAAGGATGCCGGGACAGCCAGTTTGCTGCCCAGACGGGGCAGGGCGTGCAAACCGTCACTGAGAGGTTTGAAGGCTACATGGATGTCTACAGCACCGTCTCCATGCAGCGTGTAGGTGACTGTGTAGTCCGCTTTGCCTTTCGGCATTTCCATTTTTGCCACGACCTGTACCTGGTGAGCGTCTAACTGCCTGGCGGTGACAGAGCGAACCCGGCGTTTTTCCGCCGCGTCACGCCAGACTGCGTAACGCTCGACGAAACCATTGCGGTACTGATTGTCGTTCGGCACACGCCACGTATTTGGCATCATGGGCTGTTGCAGCATCTCTACGTTCTTGACGCGGTAGCTGACGAGTTCACCGGTGTTCCTGTCGACACGCGCCGTTACGTCCGGCGTTGACATTGTAAAGCTGCCGGAGGCTTCAGAAAGCGTAGCTTGTTGCTGATCAGAAGGCGTAAGGGTTTCGTCGGGACTCTGACCAGGGAGGACAAATTGATCCCAGGCTACTTCATGTCCCTTCGGCGCCCAGGAAGCGTCTTCAGCAAGACTGAAAGAAACGGTCAGGATGTATTCTGCACCCGGTATGCGCGGCGCGGAACCCAGGTCGACCGTGATTTCCTGAGCCTGTCCGGGCGCAAGGTTCAACTTGCCCAGACTGCCTCCACCAACAGGTTTGCCATTTTCAGCCAGGGTCCACGCAGCATCATAGCGATTCAGGTTGGTAAAAGCATTCCGATTCTCCACGCGAAACCGACCGGAAACTGAATCGACAGGCGTTGCCTTGATGTTTTGATAGACTTTCTTGACTTCAGCCAGCGCAGGGCTAGGGCGCCGGTCGGGCATGACCAGGCCGTTGATGCAGAAATTACCGTCGTTCGGAAAGTCGCCGAAGTCACCGCCATATGCAAAGAACCGCTCGCCGCGTTCGTTAATCTTCCAGAGGCCCTGGTCAACCCAGTCCCAGATAAAGCCTCCCTGCATACCGGGATGCCGGTCGAACACGTCCCAGTAATCTTGCAGGTTGCCCACGCTGTTGCCCATTGCGTGCGCATATTCGCAGAGGATAAAGGGCTTGTCCGGAAATTTGGCGGCGCGTTCTTCCAGTTCGTGGGGCTTGGGATACATCCAGGAATTGATGTCAGTCGCGTATCCGTCGCCGACGGAGGAAGAGCCTTCATAGTGAACGGGACGGGTGGGGTCATGCTGATGGATCCAGTCCGTGGCGGCGTCCAGGTTGGGGCCGCTTCCGGATTCGTTGCCGAGGCTCCAGAGGATGATGGAAGGGTGGTTCTTGTCGCGCTCCACCATGCGCTGCACGCGCTGCAAATGGGCCTCGCGCCAGGCCGGATCATGGGTTAACTGATTATCCGGCGTGTTGCCAAAACCATGCGACTCGATATTGGCCTCATCGATGAGATAAAGACCGTATTCATCAGCGAGTTCATACCAGAGCGGGGCATTCGGATAGTGGGCAGTGCGCACGGCGTTGATGTTGTTCCGCTTCATCAACTCGATGTCCCGCACCATCGACGCGCGGTTTACATAATGCCCCAAGGAGGGGTCGTGCTCGTGCCGGTTGACACCCTTGATCGTGATGACTTTGCCATTGACCAGAAGCTGGCCGTTTTTGATCTCGACCTGACGAAATCCAACCCGCGCCGGGATGACTTCGACGGTGTTTCCGGAATCGTTTTTCAGGACGAGAAGCATCTGGTAAAGAGCGGGCGTCTCGGCGTTCCATTTGGCGGGGTTTTTAACGGGAACCCGGAACGAAACCTGCGCTGTTTCACCAGAGCCTCGTTCAAAAGGTTGGGTTGCCGTCTCGAACACGGGGGCGCCGTCTGCATTCAGCAGGCGCAGTTCGAGGGTTCCGGCATCGCCGGCGTTGGCGAGCAGGGAGATCTCTGCATCGACCTCAAGGGTGGCATTTTCGTACAGTGTATCGAGCAGGGTGCGAACCGTAAAGTCGCGGACGTGCAAGTCATTTGCTGACCACAGATAAACGTCCCGGTAGATGCCGCTCATACGCCAGAAATCCTGATCCTCCAGATAGCTTCCGTCGTTGAAACGGTAAACCTCGACGGCCATCGTGTTATCGCCTGGTTTGAGGTACGTTGTGATGTCAAACTCGGCCGGAGTGCGGCTGTCCTGGCTGTAGCCGACGCGCTGCCCGTTGATCCAGAGGTAAAAGGCGCTCTCTACGCCATCAAACGTCACGAACACACGTCGTCCTTCCCAGGCCGCAGGCGCCTGAAACGTACGGACATAGGATCCTACAGGGTTGCGGTGTTTGTATACTGTGTAGTTCTGCGGCGGCTCCGACGTGACACGGGGGGGATCTTTCTGAAATGGATAGACGATGTTGACGTAGATCGGAATGCCGTAACCCTGAGTTTCCCAGTTTGCCGGTACACTGATCTCATCCCAGGCGCTTATGTCGAAATCCGGAGCGAAAAACGAGAGGGGACGTTGCTCCGGGTCAGGCGACCAGTGGAACTTCCATTTTCCGTTAAGGGAATGGTAATAAGGAGACGTTGTCCTGTCGTTTTTCAGCGCCTCATCGACTGTTGCGTAAGGCATGAGGGTAGCATGAGCGGCTTCCTTGTTTCGCGCAAGAACGCGGACGTTTTCCCAGTCATGGGGTGTCTGTGCCAGCAGCATTCCTGCATCGCTCAGGACCATTACGATGCACAGGGACAACCAGAGCGGGAGGCAAGGATAAGAGGTTTTTTGTGCTGTATGCATTTCGTCACATCTCCATAGAAAAGTCATGCACTGTACGATAGCGTAAACTTCTGATTTTTTATAACGCTAGCAACGCCCATCCTATGACACTTTCAAGAATATCGCTGTAGTTTCTCAGGATCAAGCCAGCAAAATGATGATTTGTCTTTGCAGCAGACTTACGGCGCCGGGCGCGAAGCACTGGCGCGACCGGCTTGCAGGCATCCCTGGCTTGCCCCGGGATCATAACAGAATATGGTTTACCATGCGTTTTGAGGATAAAGTAAGAGAACAGTACGACCAGGTTGCTGGGACCTACGACGTGCGCTGGCGAGCGTACGTCGACGCAACACTCTATGCGCTGAAACACTATCTTGCACTCGACGGGACGGAGGCTGTCCTTGACGTAGGTTGCGGCACCGGAACGTTTATGAAGATGCTCGTCACAGACCATCCATTGCTTCGCGTGGAAGGCGTGGATCTGTCGGAGAATATGCTGGCCGTCGCCGGGCGCAAGCTTGCGATGCATCCCAACGCGACGCTGGTTCAGGGACTGGCTCATGCGCTCCCACAGGAACACGGCGCCTTCGATGTAGTCGTGTCATCCAGCGCCTTCCATTATTTCGAGAAGCCTGTGGCAGCATTGCAGGAGGCGCGGCGTGTGCTGAAGCCAGGTGGGAAGCTCGTCATTATGGACTGGCGCAGGGATTTCTGGATCTGGCAGGTATGCCATCCTTTTCTGCGCGCCTTCGATCCCGCATATAAGGGGTGTTATACGCCGGCCGAGTTCAGCGCTATGATGCGACAGGCAGGATTCCGGGTTGTTGATGAGCGGAGCGTGCGCCTTCGTTTCTGGTGGGGAATGATGCTGGTGAAGGGGGAGGCGGCAGAAAACTGAGCAGGCTCCAGGTCTTTTTTACACAGTCACACGTCCGGTTGAGGGGTCCTGAAAGCACATTCCAGGGAGCATTATGAACAAAAGGCGTATTCTATGGATAGTTTGCGGGTTTCTACTGGGCGTTCTGGTAGGTCTGGCGCTGGTCTTGCGGGGCTGTACGATTACGGAGCAGGTGCGTCTGTCCAGGCGCTCCATTGTTTTCGAGGCGCCCGGCGTGTACGCCTCGCAGGAGAGGGCAGGGGAGATGCGAAGGGCGGCGCAATACTGCTCACACCGGAGTTAGAGGGCAGTAAGAAATCCCTTTCCGCAGCTGCCGTTTCGCTTTAGAAAGTCTCCGAGAAGCCGATACTTGCCTTATCGAACGGTACACAGTCATTGCAGGTATAGACTGCAAAAATCCAGTCTCAGAAACAGATTGCAGTATGGGCGCCAATACGGTGGATAGCGATAATGAGGTAGAAATGCAGTTCGACGAGGCTGCTCGTGAATTTTTTCGACTGATCCTGAAACGCTGCCCTCCCAGTGATGATCGTGAGGTGGCGATTGCACATCTGGCGATGGCTATAGAGCATTCCAAGAAAGCTATTCTCGTGAAGCGTTCGCCGGGGCCTGTAGTATCGCATTGGATGGTCGGATAAACGCCGATCAGGCTACTCGTTTTGCGCTTCTGGCCGGCAGAATCTATTTCTGCCTTCGGGACCTGAACAGGCGCGTCTGAACGTAGCCTGCGCAGAAACAGAAAATGCGCGAGCGTAAGTAGAAAGATTATCTCGCTGCTTATCAAAGGCACATCAACGCAAGAAAGAAGTCCCGGCGCTTGACTGAGTGGGTAGAACAGGTTTTCTTTATCATCTACACGCCCTGCGCCTATTCAGGTGGGCGGCACAGGCCAGAGTCGGTGCGATAGCGCCATACGGTTCACTCACCCAGGGAGAGGAAAATAGATGAAACAGAAAACAGGTTCTTCGATTTCACGCCGTCGTTTTCTGACAACCTCTGCCATGAGTGTTGGTCTGGTTACAACCCACGGGGCACGATTGGATTATCAGGGGGAAGAAGGGATCTTACCGGTGCGACCCCTCGGGATGACCGGCTTGATGCCTACCATCCTGGGTTTCGGGGGCGGTTCCCGCTATCTGCTCATTGACGATGAGGAGATGACGGAACGTATGATTCATCGGGCTATCGAACTGGGCGTCCGGTATTTTGATACCGCCTACTCCTATACAAAGGCGGGAAAAGATCGGGAGAGTCTGAAAAGATACGGGCGGCACCTGACACCGAACTACCGGAAGCAAGTATTGATCGCCTCTAAAACCCAGGCAAGGGATGCGGAAACGGCAAAACGGCAAATCGATGCGTGCTTTGCAGATCTGAAAACCGATGTGATCGACGTGCTTCACTTTCATGCCGTCGGAAAAACAGAGGATGTAGACCAGATCGTGGGGCCGGAAGGCGCTCTGAAAGTATTTCAGGATCTCAAAGCGTCAGGCGCTATCCGGGCCATCGGCGTGACGGGGCACTCTGACAGCAAGGTGCTGGTTGATGCGTTGGAGCGTATTCAACCGGATGTCATCATGTCGCCACAGAACCCCGGCCATGCAACCGAGTCCGGGCGAAACGGCGTCAACTTTACCCGGGATGTGGTTCCATATGCCCTGAAGCACGGGATTGGCCTGTTAGGTATGAAAGTTACCGGACAGGACCATTTGACAGGCAAGGGAGGCCTCACGGCGCCGGAACTGGTACGCTATACCATGTCGCTTCCGGTGGCTTCGGCGATCATTGGAATGTCCAGTCTTGAAGTGCTGGAGTCATGCGCTCAGATTGCCCGCACTCTGGAGCCGATGTCCGAACAGGAACTGGCTGCTACGAGAGGCAAGTTAATGGCTTCCATAGATCCGAGGGAGACCCTTCCTTATTTCAGGCCCGGCTATACAGACGGTTTTTCTCACGCCTGAACAGCGACGGCCCCGTGGAAGGGACAGCGAGCCATGCAGGGAATAGCCGGTTTCTTCTGAGAGATAGGCGCTGATAGTCTCGGTTCCTTTGCGTCCGGCATCGTGCGCGGGTTTGATGCCTGTTTCGTCTTTTTCCGATTCTCGAAGAATTGAAGAAGTCAAACAAGCTGCTTGCTGTGAAGAGTTATGTTGTATAAATTAAGGACAAAATAGTACTAAAACTTGAATGCTGTCACGAGGTTGCACATACGCATTGCGGGCGGTGATCTTCCTGGCTGGCGGAAGGGCAGGGGAGTATGTAACCATCCGACAGATCAGCAGCCAGTTGGGGATTTCTCACCCTTTCCTGACAAAGGTTTTGCAGGTTCTGACACGGGAAGGCATTTTGCATTCCTTTCGAGGACCGAGCGGCGGCGTAGCGCTTGCGAGGGCTGCCGAAGAAATCTCGCTGAAAGAGATCATCGTAGCTATCGACGGAAAAACCTTATTTACGCATTGCGCCCTGGGAATTGCAGACTGTACGGCAGCGAACCCCTGTTCCATGCATGGCCTCTGGGAGCACCTGCAAAAGCATCTTGAATCGACTCTCTCTACGACGACGGTAGCTGACATTGTACGGCAGAAGGATTCAAAGGGGGAGGTAGATAGCGGATCATCGGAAATCAAACCGACTTTCCTTTTACCTTAAAAAGATAAAAGACTATTAAAACAGCAATGAGATACTATACAAATCCGGCATTTTCGTCTGTACTTGCCCTCGTATTTCTGTTCAGCCTGGCTGCCTGTGGAGGAGGTGAGACGAACAACGAAGCTGCCGACGACAACGGGAGCACAGTCAGCGAGGAAGCCGGACTAAGTCCTGCCGAACTGGAGAACGGGATAGGGCCTGTGAAAAGTCTTGAGATGGGAGCCATTGATGACGCGCTGGTTCAGCAGGGAGAGGAGATCTTCAACCTGAAATGTACAGCCTGTCATAAGCTCGATCAGCGTTACGTAGGGCCGCCGCTGGGAGATGTGCTGGCTCATCGGAAGCCTGAATACATCATGAACATGATGCTGAACCCGGAGGAAATGCTGAAGAAACACCCCGAAGCGAAGGCCATGCTGGCTCAATACATGACGCAGATGCCGAACCAGAATCTTACGGAAGCAGACGCACGGGCGGTTCTGGAGTACCTGAGAAAGGCGCAAACAGAAAACCCGGGTGCATAAAAGAAGCTGGCAGGAAGACGCCTGCCCTGATGATCCAATATCTCCTCTCACCATAGAACACACGAGGAACCTATGATGTCTCAAAAAATCACAATCGGAAACATAGTCCTGGCTATCGCGGCGCTGGTCGTGATAGGGGCGGGAGCCGCTGGATGTTTCTCCGCCGGTTCGCAGCGCGCCGGGGAAGGAGATGCGGCTGAGCAGGTCTATGTCGCGCCGGGTGAGTACGACGAGTTTTATTCCTTTATGTCGGGCGGCTTTAGCGGCAACGTGACCGTATACGGACTGCCCTCCGGACGACTGCTCAAGACCATCCCTGTTTTCTCCCAGTTTCCGGAGAATGGATGGGGGTATGCCGAAGAGGTAAAAGATATGCTCAATACCTCCTACGGGTTTGTGCCCTGGGATGACGCGCATCATCCGGAGCTTTCGCAGACTGATGGCGTGCCGGACGGCCGCTGGCTTTTCATCAACGGAAACAATACGCCGCGTGTAGCCCGCATCGACCTGACCCTTTTCGAGACGGAAGAGATTCTGGAGATCCCGAACTCTGCCGGGAACCACGGCTCTCCCTTTATTACCCCCAACTCCGAGTACATCGTTGCTACGACGCGCTTTGCGGTTCCCGTGCCCCAGCGCGACATGCCGATCAGTGAGTACAAAGGCAATTTCAAGGGAATGCTGTCGTTCATTCGGGCCGATCAGCCTGGCGCGATGGATGTCGCTTTTCAGATTCTAGTGCCGGGTTACAACTACGACCTCGCGCACGCGGGCAAGGGTCCTTCCAATGGCTGGATGTTTTTCACCTCCTACAATTCAGAGGAAGCTAACACGTTGCTGGAGATCAATGCTTCCCAGCATGACAAGGACTTCATTGCGGCAGTGAACTGGAAACGCGCAGAGGAGTGCGTCGCCTCCGGGAACGCCAGCACGATGGAGGCGGACTACTACCACAATCACCTCAACGAGGCGCACATAGCAACGTCTGAACGCAAGACCAGCGTAACGGTGCTGGAGCCGGGAAATTGCGAGAATCTGGTTTATTTCCTCCCGACTCCGAAATCGCCGCATGGCGTTGATGTGGATCCGAGCGGTGAGTATATCGCAGCCGGCGGCAAGCTGGCGACGGTAATTCCCGTCCATTCCTTCTCGAAGATGATCCAGGCCATCGAAAACAAGGATTTTGAGACCGTCATCGACGGCATTCCGGTGCTGAACTACGAAAGCATCATTGCCGGTGAAGTAGAAGACGCAGGGCTTGGGCCGCTTCACACGGAGTTTGACGGAAAGGGATTTGCCTATACCACCGCTTTCATTTCCTCCGAGATCGTGAAGTGGGAGATCGGGACATGGAAGGTAGTGGACCGCATTCCCGTCTACTATTCGGTCGGGCACCTGATGATACCGGGCGGCGATAGCCAGAAGCCGTGGGGCAAGTACATGGTGGCGCTCAACAAGATCACCAAAGACCGTTACCTGCCGACCGGACCCGAACTGGCGCACGCAGCCCAACTCATCGACATCAGCGGCGACAAGATGAAACTGCTTCTTGACTTTCCGACGATGGGAGAGCCGCACTATGCGCAGGCGCTTCCGGCGGAATTGATCAAGGACAAGCAGGTCAAGATGTTCGCAATTCAGGACAACCAGAATCCGTTCGCCGTAAAGGGGGAGGGTGAGGCGAAAGTCGAGCGCAACGGGAACGAGGTACACGTCTATATGTCGGCCATTCGCAGCCACTTCGCTCCCGACAATATCGAGGGGGTTCAGGTGGGCGACGAGGTATACTTCCACATAACGAACCTCGAACAGGACTGGGACGTGCCTCACGGATTTGCTGTAACAGGAGCCAACACCTC
>CBDUBU010000026.1:0-23439 GCA_965365465.1 uncultured Rhodothermaceae bacterium | reverse complement strand
TGTCATTGGCCCGGTCCTGTCCCGATGCGGAAAGGCTGGTCAGAACCGAAAAAGCAAGAAAGAGGAACGCGATCGGCAGAACGTGTGATAGTTTCATGTTAGGTCACTCTGGTGGGAACACGGGAAAATGATGGTCGATGCAGTAACGCATTGATTCCCAACCCTGGCGTGATGTTCCCCCGAATCAGGCAAACACCGCCCGGCGCAGCAAAAATAGAAGCTTCGGCTTCGGGTTTGCCTGCATCAGTACCCGTAGATCGAAAAATCGTCGCGCCGCATATGGAGGTTTAACACGATGGCAAGCATGGCCGTGTTGGCCAGCAGCGCAGAACCTCCATACGAAATGAAAGGCAGCGGAATCCCGATGACCGGCAAGAGTCCGGTAACCATTCCCACATTGATGAAAATGTGGATCAGGTAGATGCCGGCGGCGCCCGCTGCAACCATGCTCCCAAAAGGATGCTTGACCCGTGCCCCCAGCGTAACGAGCCGGATGAGCAGCGCGGCAAACAGCAATAGCACGAACGTTGCTCCAATGAATCCCCATTCTTCACCGATGACGCTGAATACAAAGTCGGTGGACTGCTCCGGGATAAAGGCGCCCTGCGTCTGCGTGCCATCCATGAAGCCCTTTCCCAGCAAGCCGCCGGATCCAATGGCGGCTTTGGATTGAACCAGGTGAAATCCTACAGTTTTCCGGTATTCGGCAGCTTCAGGATTGGTAAACGAAAGGATGCGGGCCACCTGATAAGGCTGCAGCACCTTGGTGAGCGCCAGAGAAATCGCCGCTGCCGTCCCTCCGGTAAAGGCAGCCGCAGCAATGGCCAGGTAACGCTCGCGGGTATACCAGAGCATACCAATGGTGAAAATCACCACAAAAGCGATAGCGGCGGGCATATATACTACGGCCAGATACCCTGCCACCGCAGGCGAGACCATGAGGACCACCGTGCTCATGGGAAGGCCGCTCCAGAACAGCATGATCGGCACGAGTGCAAAGAAAACAAGGGCTGTTCCTGTGTCGTTCTGCAAAACGATCAGCGCGGCTGGAATAACGATTAGCACCACGGCCATAGCTGCGTAGCGCACGTTGTTCTCGTTCGGGCGCCGCGAGGAGAGCAGTTGCGCGACGGCGAGCACAGTTCCCACTTTAGCCAGTTCGGATACCTGAAACTGCGCCGGACCCAGTATCAACCAGGACTTTGCCCCATTGACTTCTCGCCCGAATAACAGCGCGGCCACGAGAAGCAGGAGTGTAATGACATAGACTGGATAGGCTGCCTTCTGGAAGAAACGTACAGGCAACAGAAGCGCCAGGAAAACCCCCGATGCAGAAATGGCTGCCCATGCACTCTGTCGCTGGAAGTTGCGTTGCACGCTCTCCAGCAGATACTCGGAAGCAGGCCCGTGGGTCGTGCTATAGATGGCTACCAGACCGACGCCCACGAGCGCCATCCAGGAGAGCAGGGTAGCATAGTCCAGGTTTCGATACCAGGTGCGCATGAGTTGGCGTTGGGATGCTTTCTTGGAGCCAGGGAAACCCTAGTTCTTGCGTTGCGGGAGGGCTTCGCTGCGTGCGTTGTAGGCCCGTTGCAGCACCGACTTGCGTTCCGGCGCTATATCTCCGGTCAGGTAGAGTTCCGCCATCAGGCTCGCAATGGGGGCCGCCGCCGAAGCGCCGAACCCTCCGTTTTCCACCTGCACGGCTACAGCGATCTGTGGATCATCCCAGGGAGCAAATATGATGAATACCGAATCATCCTTGCCTTTGTTAGGGGACTGCGCCGTTCCCGTTTTGCCGCCTGCCGGGATGCCGGGAATCTGTACGCCGCGTCCGGTGCCGGCTTCCATCACACGCCGCATACCGTTGCGGACCATGTCAAAATATTCCTCCCGAATGGGAATGGCGCGGGGTTCGGGCAAGGCCGGGTAAATGACCTCGCCTGTTTCAGGATTCGTGAGGTTTTTGACCAGGTGAGGTGTGACCAGTGTGCCTTTGTTGGCGATGGCTGAAATAAACCGGACGAGTTGCATGGGCGTGACTCCCATATCGCCCTGCCCGATGCCCAGGCTCAACGTCCAGCCAGGCCCCCATTTAGGACCTGCCTTCCGGTTGAAATACGCGGAGTCCGGGATGACCCCGGGCGTTTGCTCGTCGATCTCCAGCGGCGCGCGTTCGCCGAAGCCGAACATATGGGCGTACCGGTTAAAGGTGTTGACATCCACCCGGTACATCATTTCAAAGAAAAAGGTGTTGCACGAATTCTGAATGGCTCCTTCCACGTCGAGCGAACCGTGCGCCTTCATGCAGGTAAAGTAACGACCGCCGCCCAGAGGGTGGCCGCCTCCGCAGTACACCCGTTCCCCCGGCTTGATATTGCCTTCAGCCAGCGACATGATCGACATGAAGGGCTTCCACGTGGAGCCGGGCGGCATCTGATTCATCGTTGCCCGGTTATAGAGGGGTTTCTCCGGGCTTTGCGTCAGATATTCCCAGGTTTCCTGGTCCATCGATTTGGAAAAAACCTCCGGGTCGAAGTCCGGCTCACTGAGCATCGCAATGATTTCACCCGTCTTCGGATCGAGCGCCACCGCCGCGCCACGCTTTCCGACAAAAAGCGACTCAGCCAGCGCCTGCACCCGGCTGTCGAGCGTCAGGTGAAGGTCGTAGCCGCTCACCGGCGGCAGGTCCTCAACCCCGCCGTGATACGGCTGCAACTCGCGGCCGTGGATGTTGACCAGTTTGAACTCGCTGCCCATGTACCCGCGCAGATAGCTCTCGTAGTTCTTCTCCAGCCCTGACTTGCCTATGATGTCGCCTTGCTGGTAGCCTTCATCCCGGCGGCGCTTGAGTTCATTGCGCGTGATTTCACGAATGTAGCCGAGCGCATGAGCCGCCTTCGCCTGTGTCACATAACGGCGTTTCTCCTGTTTTTCATAGGCCACGCCCGGCAACTGGTACAGGTTTTCGGCTACCCTGCTAAGGACATCAACGGGCACTTCCCGAAATGCCAGGCTGGGCCTGAAGGCGCTCCACTCACGGGCTTCCCGTAGCTTGTTTACGACGACCGAATCCGGCGCTTCCAGCAGCCGGGCCAGCAACCCTGTTTTCGATTCGTCGAACAGCCTCGGGATGATCGTTATGGCGAACGTCTGCTCGTTGGCTACCATCAGAATGCCGTTACGGTCGTAAAACCCGCCGCGTGCAGGTTGCACCCGCAGTTCGCGAATGGAGTTGCTGCGTGATTCCCCCGTGTACTCCCGGGTGTTGAGGAGTTGCATCTGAGCCAGCCGCAGACATAACGCTCCCAGGATGGCTGCAATGAGGACAGCAAATATGCGAACCCGGACCCTGTATTCGTCCATCTTACCCTGGATTTCGTAGCCTGTGTGGTGGGTGATTTCCGTTGTGTTGAAACAGAATATTCTACCGTAGTTCCTGGAAAAGCTTGAATTTTATCGTGATTAGGGGGTGAGGAGCGCGAGACGCTCTGGCAAGGCAAACCAACTCCTCCCTCCCAGAGGCGCAGGGCGAAGCGGCGCAAGGTCTTGCTGTTTCACAAACCTTGCCCCTCTGAGAGACGCTCTGGTAAGAAGAAGCCGGACGCAGCGCGGGCACGGACGCCTGCTAACCGTGCAGCATGACACTGCCTCTGGCGCTGCTGCAACCCACACCGAAGTATCATGCTGAGCGAGAGCGAAGAGTTTATGTGACCTGCAGGGCAGGCGCTTGAGTAAGGGGTTTCTTCTGCCGGAAGCGACCCTTTCCCGGCTTGCCGGACAGTTTCTGACAGGGACCCATACTTCTCAAGAGAGCGGTTTAATCATACCAGTCGGTTTTCCAGCGGCTGTACACCGGCGGTTTCAATAGCGCAGACCTGAAAAAGGGCAATAATTGCGCCCCCGGCAACCCGGCTAGTACAACACTGTTACACAGGGGTACTCCAAACGATGAACCTCACTTATGAAGTCAGCGTTAATCTACAGTGTCCTTCTTTGAACTGCTGCCTGAGTTGAGTAACGGCATCCGTGTTTGGCGCACTTAGTCTCTGAGAAGCAAGCCGTTGGAAGTGCGAACGGCATGAACCCTGTGGAGCGCGCGTTGACCCTGGTTCGCCATGCCGCTCGTGCGAGCGCCGCAGTTTGCCCTCGTGACGCCGACAGCAAACATTCCTCTAGATCTGAAACTGCAGATCCATGCACAGACCTGTTCCTTTCGCCTGCCTCGCGGCAGTACTGGCCTTTCTTTTTTGCTTCACCTCTCCCGTTGCGGCGCAATATTTTGGCCGCAATAAAGTGCAGTACGACAAATTCGAGTTCAAGGTGCTCCCCACGCAGCACTTCGATCTTTATTTCTATGCTGAGGAGGAGCAGGCTTCCAGGGATGCGGCTCGCATGGCGGAACGCTGGTATCGCCGTCATTCAAGAACCTTTCTGAGAGACTTCAGCGAGAAAAAACCGATCATCCTGTATGCGAACGATGCTGACTTCCAGCAAACCAACATCATAGGCGGCTTCATTGGCGAGGGAACCGGCGGTGTAACCGAGGGCCTGAAGCAGCGCGTCGTCATGCCGCTGACGGGTTCCTACCAGGATACTGACCATGTGCTGGGTCATGAACTCGTGCATTCCTTCCAGTACGACATTGCCTTTTCCGGGGGAGACAGCATTCGTTTCAATATCGGGCTGCTTCCGCTCTGGCTGGTCGAGGGAATGGCGGAATACCTTTCCGTCGGCCGGGAGGACGCGCACACGGCTATGTGGCTGCGCGATGCCGCCCTTCGCGACGACATCCCGACCATCGATCAGTTGACCACTGACCTGCGTTACTTTCCCTACCGGTACGGCCAGGCATACATGGCTTACATCGGAGGAAAATATGGAGATGGGGCGGTTACGAATCTGTACAAACTGAGCGGACGCGCAGGACTGGATTCGGCGATTGTCTACACGCTGGGTATCCAGGCCGATTCCCTTTCCAGAGAGTTTGCCGAGGTCGTGAAGGCAACGTATCTCCCGCTTCTGGAAGGGCGCACACCTGCTGACAGCGCCGGGCGCAAGGTGCTTGCGGAAGAGATTGACGCCGGCTCCATGAATATCGCTCCCTCCATTAGTCCGGATGGCAAGTATGTGGCTTTCATCTCGGAACGGGATCTCTTTAACGTAAACCTCTTTATTGCGGATACCGAAACAGGGCGCGTCGTCAAGAAGCTAAACAGCCTGAACTCTGATCCCCATTTCGATGCGCTGCGCTTTATCAACTCGTCGGGATCATGGTCTCCGGAGGGAAAGCGGTTTGTTTTCGTAGCCTTCTCCGAGGGAGATAACGACATAGCCATTCTGGATGTAGACTCAGGAGACATTACCCGCCGTATTTCCGTGGAAGGGATCGGCGCGATGACCAATCCCGTCTGGTCGCCGGATGGAAGAACCATTGCGTTCTCCGGCATCGACGGCGGCATCAGCGATCTCTATCTGCTCGATGTCGAGACCTCCGAGGTTCGGCAACTCACCAATGATCGCTACGCCGATCTGCAACCAACGTGGTCTCCGGATGGCGGTACGCTCGCTTTCGTAACGGATCGCGGTGAGGAAGGGACGAATTTCGAGACCCTGGACTATGCCCATATGAGGCTTGGCCTGATCGACGTGGCAAGCGGCGAAATTCAGGTGCTTCGTCCTTTTGGACGTTCGCAGCACCACAACCCGCAGTTCTCGCCTGATGGCAAGAGCCTGTATTTCATCTCCGATCAGGACGGTTTCAAGGATGTTTACCGTTACCAGTTGGGCGACGGGCAGATCTTCAGGGTCACCTACCTGACGACCGGAGTGAGCGGCATCACAACCCTGTCGCCCGCGATGACGGTGGCGGCGCAGAGCGGGCGCATGATGTTCTCCGTATTCTCCGACAATCAGTACAGCGTTTTCTCCCTGGAAGAAACAGAGACGGTCGGAGAACCTGTGGTCGCGTTGGATGAAGGGCTGGCCTCTGCCGCCGGCATACTGCCGCCGCTGCGGGCGCTGGATGAAGGGATCGTCGGCAACTACCTTAATGATCCGCTCTCAGGCCTGCCGGAAGGCTTGAGCGATAACATTGCCAAAAAATACAGCCCGAGGCTCCGTCTTGACTACGTAGCGCCGCCCACCGTGGGCGCCTCAGTGGGGGGGCCTTTCGGGACGCGCGTAGGCGGCGGTGTGGCCTTCTTCTTCAGCGATATGCTTGGCAATCACAACCTGAGCATCGTTGCGCAGGCGAATGGGACCTACAAGGACATAGGAGGCCAGGTATCCTACCTGAACCAGGGTCGCCGGTTCAACTACGGCGCTGCCGCCGGGCATATTCCTATCCTCTACAGTTACGTATCAGGCGGCGCTGATATACAGAACGGTGTTCAGATTGTTGAGGAGCAGCGGTACCGGATATTCGTGGATCAGATCAGCGCGGTAGGGGCCTATCCGTTCACGACCACGAAGCGCGTTGAAGCCAGCGCCGGTCTCGTTCGACTCGGATACGACATCGAAGTCGAACGCTACTATTTTGATCTGTATACTTCCCGCTTCCTGGGCAACGAACGATCCGGAAGCGGCGATGCGCCGGACCCCTTGTATTTTGCCCAGAGTTCGCTGGGCTATGTCGGGGATTATTCTTCCATGGGCTTTACGTCTCCCGTAGCTGGCGGACGGTATCGTTTCCAGGTCTCTCCGCTTATCGGCACGCAGTCCTTTGTTTCGCTGCAAGCGGACTACCGGCGCTACTTCTTCTTCAAGCCATTTACGATGGCTATGCGGGGGTTGCACATCGGCAACTACGGGGCCGATCCGAGCGATCAGACCCGAATCGGGCTGGAGTACATGGGGTCCTCGTACTATCCAGGCTTTGTGCGTGGATACGGCTTCCGTTCCTTCGATGAAACGGAATGCAGCACGGCCCGGAATTCCTGCCCCGAATATGACCGTCTTCTGGGCACGCACATTGCTCTGGCAAGCGCTGAGTTGCGTGTGCCGCTGCTCGGACCCCAAGTGCTGGCGCTCGTCAATTTTCCCTACCTGCCGACGGAAGTTTCCTTCTTCACAGATGCTGGTCTGGCCTGGACGAAAGACGACCTGCCTGTGCTGAAGTTCAAGACCAATACGTCTGATCGTGTGCCCGTCGTCAGCGCCGGTGTGTCTACGCGTTTCAATCTGTTCGGCTATATGGTGTTTGAAGTCTTCTACGCCTATCCCTTCCAGCGCCCCGAAAAAGGCGCGCACTTTGGCTTCCAGCTTTCGCCAGGTTGGTAAGGGCAGGCAGGAAAAGCAACGGCAGTTTTCTGTCAGGGGATGCATCCCCGGAGAGCGGGTGCATCCCTTTCTTATACACTCAGCTCTCCCCGCAGGACGGTGACGGCCCGCCCTGCAAGGTGAACGCGGTCGCCACGCACGCCCACACGTACGATGCCCCCCCGCGCAGATGCCTGATAGCCTGTCATGTCTTGTTTATTCAGCCTTTTCTGCCAGAAGGGGGCCAGGCAGCAGTGCGCCGACCCGGTGACCGGATCTTCAGGCACACCCACCTGCGGCGCAAAAAAGCGCGATACGAAGTCATAACCTTCCGTGGAGGATGCCGCCGTCACGATAAGGCCCCGCGTCTCCAGTTGAGACAGGCAGTGTAAATCAGGATGGAGCGTGCGCACCGCTGCTTCATCCGATAGCAGCGCTAGGTAGTCCATGCCATTGCTGCCGACATAAATGGGTTGCGCTCCCAGCGCTTCACCCAGCCCGGATAACGACTCTACGGTCTTCTCAGGTTTTGCGGGGAAGTCCATAGTGATCCAGTTCCCCTGTTGCCAGGCGGTCAGAAGGCCGCTGCGTGTATGAAAGTGCGCTGCTGTTTCCACATCGAGTTGCTTTTCCTCCCACAGCACATGCGCGGCGGCGAGCGTAGCATGGCCGCACAGATCGACCTCTACCGCCGGGGTGAACCAGCGCAGGGCATAGCCGTCCTCTTGCTCCCTCACAAAGGCGGTCTCAGACAGGTTCATCTCACGCGCAACAGCCTGCATCCAGCTTGCCGGACGGGATTCCGTGAGCAAACACACAGCAGCAGGGTTGCCGGAGAACACACGGTCGGTAAAGGCATCGACCTGGATAAGACGCATACGTTTTTCGTAATAGTGTGTGAAGGGTCCAGCAGATTCAAGATAACGCAAAAATAGCGGGTTGGGAGCCGGGTTTTCAAGCAAGCGCTCCACCCGCTCTTGTCCTCCCAACGAAAGACGGATCTGCCGTCTGCGCCTCGTGTCTCCTCCCAGATCCTGCCTGAGCGTAGCGAAGAAGTCGCCTGACAAGCCTGAGATGGCGCGTCGGACAGGTTGCCGGAATAACCTGTTCCGTATGAACGCCGATTCCTATCTTCGGAAACGGTCTGGTGCGTTGAACAAGCAAGCCCTGAGCGCCTGCTATCCGGTTGGCATAGAGGCTTCCCTACGTTCAGCATGAAAAGACTTCTGGGTGTTGCAAACCCCATCCCGAAGTCTCATCCTGAGCGGAGCGTCTATGCAAGCCGAAGGGCAGGCGACTCGGTAAGAAGAAAAAAGGGCGTTTCAGCACAACGGCAAGGCCATGATCTGACAGGAAAAGGAATAAAGCGGCTTCGGGCGCGAAAGTGCGTTTTGGGCCGCAAAAACCGCAAAACCCCCTTTTTGACCTCGCCAGGGCCGTTTTACCCGAACAGAAACCCGCAATAAACCTCTAAAAACCCGCAATAAACCGCAAAATCGCTTTGAAAGAATAAGATTTGCGCAACGCTTGAAACCGAAAAAATCGGCAAGGAATCTGATCCTTGACAGAGGAAAACAGCCGCCCTATACTCTGCTCATAGATCCGCGCAGCGCAACCAGATCCCTGTAACCTGGATCGGTTATTCTCCGTAAGGAGACTGCAAGCAAGCGAATCTGTTTTGCGCTGGTCCGAACGGCTGGCAGGATGCCTCAATCCATTTGCTGAACGTTCGGCATTTCTTGTAGAGGAAAGAAAAGTGTAACAAACAGTCTCGCGCTCCGTTACAGCAAGCGTCACCCTTAGCCGGCAAGAAACATGAACGTGTCTCGCGGAATTTCCATGAATAAGTACTTTCCTCGTGCAGCCTGCTCCCGCTCCGGGCATCGCATCTCTCGAACGTTAACCTTGCTGGTTGCGCTGGCTTGCCTTATCGGTGTTTCGGGACAGGCGCTGGCGCAGAACGTGCGTACGATATCTTTCGACGAAGCCATACGCATTGCCCTGGAGCAGAACGTGCTTCTGCAACGCGCGGCCAATGTGACTGAACTTCAAGCCATTGCCGTTGACCGAAGCCGGATGGCCTTCTTTCCGGATCTGAGCTTCTCCAGCAGCGGCAGTCAGAACTATGGACGTAATTTCGTTTCCGAAGAAGGCCGCATCCTTAATCAGACGACGGAGTATGTGAACTTTGGCGTCTCCACCGGGGTCAACCTGTTTAACGGGTTCTACGACACAGCCACGCTGAAAAAATCCCGCTATCAGTTGGAGGCCAGCGATCTGGATTATGACCGCGCCCGCCAGACAGTCGTTTTTAACGTTATGTCAACGTACTTGACGCTCATCGAACAGCGCGAACAGATTCGCGTCCAGGAGGAAAATCTGGAATCGGAGCGGCAGTTGCTGGCGCAGATCGAGGAATTCACGCGTGTGGGAGCGCGACCCATCTCGGATCTCTACCAGCAGCAGGCGCTGACGGCATCGGCAGAACTGAGTGTGATTGAGGCGCAGCGCCTGGCGCAACTCAGCGAAGCAAACCTGATTCAGGTATTGCAGTTGGACCCTTTCGGCGCTTACGACTTTGAAATTCCGCAAATGTCGAATGCAGCTCCTGTCATGCAGGAATACCAGTTGGGCAACCTGCTTCAGAATGCATTCAGCCGCCGCGCCGATCTTCAGGCGGGAGAGATGGAAATCAAAGCCGCCGAACAGGATATCAAGGCCGCCCGTTCCAACTACTGGCCCAGCATTGGCCTGCGTGCAAACTATGGCTCCAATTACACGACAGCCGATGAACGATTCGGACTGTGGGACCAGCTTGATCAGCGGCGCGGTGGTTCGCTTGGCCTGAGTCTCTCCGTGCCCATTTTCGATCGCTTCAACGCCCGCAACAGCATTCAGCAGGCGCGTGTTCAGTACGATAACGCAAAGCTGGAATTGCAGGGGTTGAAGCATGATGTGGCGCTCCAGGTTCGGCAAGCCTATCTGGATTATATTACGTCGGAAAAAACACTGGATGTCACCGAAAAGCAGGAGCGCTCTGCAGAACTGGCCCTGCAAGCAGCGCAGGAACGATACAATGTAGGAGCAGGCACGCTGGTGGAACTGGCGGACGCGCGCGCGCGGTACGTGACGGCGGCCAGCAGCCGGATCAGCGCCAGATATGATTTTACCTTCCGCAAGAAACTGATCGATTACTACCTCGGTGTGCTTAATCCCTCCGAAGCATTGTTCTAAAGGGCGACTTCCTTCCCCGGTCCCGGTCTAATTACTGAAACACGTAGCAATGGCAAAAAATAAATCAGCAACCCGGCGCATTCTGATGTGGGTTATCGGGCTGGTAGTTCTACTGGTAATCCTCGGCGTTGTCGGAAGCGTCACCGGTTTTTTAGGGAAGCGCGACAAAGGGGTAGAAGTTGAAACCGCACAGGTAGAAGTACGCGATATCACGCAGGTCGTGACGGCATCCGGCAAGGTGCAGCCGGAAATCGAGGTAAAGATAAGCCCGGATGTTTCTGGAGAGATCATCGAGCTTCGCGTCAACGAAGGCGACGAGATCGAGCGGGGTACATTGCTGGTCCGCATCAAGCCGGATTTCTACACGGCCCAGGTGGAACAGGCGCAAGCCGGGGTCTTGCAGTCACAGGCGGCCCTCGCGCAGCGAAAGGCCGACATGATGAAGGCTGAGATAGACTTCAATCGACAGAAAGATCTGTTCGACAAGAAAGTCGTTTCCGAGGCCGATTTCCAGACCAGCCAAACGCAGTACGAGGTGGCGAAAGCAGCTTTCGAGGCAGCCGAGTACGCGGTTCAGAGCGCCGAAGCCAGGCTCCGCGAGTCGCGTGACCAACTCAACAAGACGACCATCTATGCCCCTATGACCGGCACCGTCAGCCAGCTTAACGTGGAATTGGGTGAGCGCGTAGTGGGAACCAGCCAGATGGCCGGCACCGAGATGATGCGCATCGCCAAGCTGGACCAGATGGAAATGGAGGTGGACGTGAATGAGAACGATGTCGTCAATGTCGGGCTGGGAGACACGGCCTCCATTGCCATCGACGCATATCCGGAGCGTACGTTCAAGGGCGTCGTCACGGAAATTGCCAATTCCGCCCGCATCACCGGAGCAGGCAGCCAGGAGCAGGTAACTAACTTTCCCGTGAAGGTGCGTCTCCTGGACGCGCATAACATCGATCTGTCCTATAACAGCGAAGATCGCGTTTCTAGTGAAGAAGTCCCGCTTGCTGATGCGTCGGCTGTCATCATGCGCCCCGGAATGAGCGGGACCGTGGACATCTTTACCAAGACCGTTCCCAATGCCATTTCTATTCCCATTCAGGCGGTCACCGTGCGCGATTTCAACAAGGTCAAGGCGGACAGCGTGGAAGACGAAGAGGGAGCGATAGCCAGAGAGGATCTGCGTAAGGCCGTATTTCTCGTAGATAATGGTCATGCCCGCCTGGTCGAGGTCGAAACCGGAATATCTGATGACACGCATGTAGAAGTCACGAAGGGTTTGACCGGCAACGAAAGTATCATCATCGGTCCTTACAGCGCAGTGAGCCGGACGCTTGAGCCGGACGTGGTTGTACGGAAGAAGGAAGATGACAAGAAGGGGCGGCCCGGTCCCCTGGCAGCGCGATAGAGCGGCGGCTTTAATTATTAATGAGTATCCTGACATGATAGAACAGCACACACGAGAGATTCACCCGGTTGTCGAGTTGCGGGATGTCCACAAGGTATACCGCATGGGAGCGCAGGACGTGAACGCGCTCGCCGGCGTCTCTCTGTCTGTGTTCTCAAACGAATACGTAGCCATCATGGGACCGTCCGGGTCGGGCAAGTCCACCTTGATGAATATCATCGGTTGCCTGGATACGCCAAGTCATGGCCAATACCTTTTGAAAGGAGAGCAGGTAAGCGACATGACGGACGATGAACTGGCCCAGGTGCGAAACCGGGAGATCGGGTTCGTCTTTCAGACGTTCAATCTGCTTCCACGGGTGAACTGCCTCCAGAATGTCGAGTTGCCGCTGATCTATGCGGGATTGCGGAAGAGCCGCCGGCACGAAATGGCCGAAAAAGCCCTCCGCAACGTCGGGCTTGGCGACCGAATGGACCACAAGCCCAACGAGCTTTCCGGCGGCCAGCGGCAGCGCGTAGCGGTAGCCCGCGCCCTCGTCAACAATCCGTCCATTATCCTTGCAGACGAGCCGACCGGCAACCTCGATACCCGCACGGGCGACGAGATCATGCTGCTGTTCGAAGCCCTGTATCGCCAGGGAAACATGATCCTGGTTGTGACCCACGAAGATGATATCGCACATCACGCCCGACGCATTATCCGGCTTCGCGACGGCCTCATCGAAAGCGATGTCAGGGTCGAGCACCCCAAGCTCGCAGAGATCGAAGTAGCAGCGTGATGAAATGAAAAAATTGGGGATTGGCGGTTTGCTTTCACTATGGTAGCTGCCTTCTGCCTTGCCATAAGGAATGCCTTGCCCTACACACGACACAAGCGCCATTCTGTGACCTTTTCATCCTGACGAGCAAGCACCGCCGCCCCGCCGCCCTGTAGAACCTTCGAGAGGGCATCCCCCACTTCTCGGAATGTCGGAACCTCGGACACGAGGCGCAGCGACTAACGCCAGTAAACGAGGCGCAGCGACTAACGCCAGTAAACGAGCGGAGCGACTAACGCCAGTAAACGAGCGGAGCGAAGGAGTTGTCGGGGAGACAAGAGGGAGGCAGATTGCCATGTCCTTACCCTTTATGTCATCCTGAACGGGCGCGAAGATCCGGTGCTTGCTAAACAATCTCTTAAAAAACTTGCCGACTTCAGTATCTTGAGGTAAGGATTGCAGGTTTCGTACAAGGGAGAACCTCCTCGTGGCAGCATTCATCCAGCGTGAGCGCATCAATTCCGGTTGGCAGGTGTGGAGCTTGGCGCGTCTGCTTCGCCCCTATAACCTGGCAATGATGATCGTTGGGGTTGCGCTCGGAGCCGGCTTGGCCGAAGGCATGGATGCCTTTGAAGGGAGAAACGTGTCGCGTGTATGGCTCGCGGCGCTGTCGGTGGCGCTTGTTGCCGGAGCCGCCTATTGCTTGAACGATGCCGTTGATCTGACGGCCGATCAGGTCAATCGCCCCGCCCGGCCTTTACCGTCCGGCTTGTGGTCGGTGCGTTCGGCAAAGTGGTTGTGGCAGATCGGCACAGCGGGCGGCCTGATTGCTGGTATGCTGCTGTCTGCGTGGCATGGGGCGATGGCGCTTACGGCGGCGCTTCTTCTTTATGTCTACAACACGCGACTCAAAGGCGCCGTCGTTTTCGGAAACCTCATTATTGCAGGGCTGATTGCACTCGTTTTTGTGTACGGCGGTCTGGCCGTCGGAGCGGTTGCGCCGGTTCTTCCTGCCGCCGTGTTTGCTTTTCTGACTACCCTCGCGCGGGAAATCATCAAGGACGTGGAGGACGTTGTCGGGGATGAGAGGGCAGGCAAAAGAACCCTGCCGCTTGCTTATGGACCGGAAACAGCAGTCCATGTTGCAACGCTGGTTATTGCTTTTACGCTTGTCCTGACGCCGCTGCCGTTTTTGCTGATCGGCTACAGCGGGCTTTATCTTCTTTTCGTGTTAGGAACCGACGTTGTGCTGCTGCGCGTTCTATGGGTTCTTCAAAAACGTCCCTGCCGGCAGCACGCAGGACGCGCCGGCAGTCTTATGAAATGGGCCATGACGATAGGGCTCCTGGCCTTGTTCTTTTCCGGAAGCGTGTGATGACGGCTTTCTCGGAAAGTCCTGTTTCTTATAGCGGAGTAGTTCATTCCGGGTAGAACAGAATCCTATGTATGATGCAGTAGTTGTCGGCGCAGGACCGGGCGGGTCCACCGCAGCCACCGTGATGGCTCGCGCGGGCATGAACGTCCTCATGGTCGACCGTTCCCGCTTTCCGCGCGACAAAATCTGCGGGGATGCCATCAGCGGAAAAAGCGTAGAAGCGCTGGCCGCGCTGGGGCTGCTGGATCGTGTGGTGCAGTCGGAAAGCCTCGGATCATGGGGCGTTACCTTCAGCGGTCCCTTCGGCGACGAAGCCGCCATTCCATTCACCAAAGCAATGGACCGGCCGGTAGCCCCCGGGTTTGTCTGCCGTCGCGAGGTGTTTGATGCCCTTCTGTTCGAAGCTGCCGTAGAAGCAGGCGTTCAGGTGTGGCAGGATACGGAGGTGGAGAGTCTGCTCTGGAAAGACCAGCGCGTGTCCGGCATCCGTGCCCAGCGCGGCAAACCGGCATCCGGTTCGGTTTCAACCCTCACGGAGAAAGTGGAGGCGCCGCTGGTTATTGGCGCCGACGGCGCTTACTCGTCGGTCGTTCGGGAGCTTGGAATGCCTCAGATGAACGAACGTCACTACGTTGCCGGGCTGCGCGCCTATTATGAGGGAGTAACGGGCTTCCACCCGCGCAACCACATCGAGATTCATTTCGTGGAGGAGTCCATCCCCGGTTATTTCTGGATTTTTCCGATGGCCGAGGGCCGCGCCAACGTAGGAATGGGTATGCTGTCATCGGTCATCAAGAAGCGCGGCATCCGGTTGAAACCGCTGCTTGATCTGTTAGTGGCGCACCCGCGTTTCCGCGACCGCTTTTCAGGGGCGCGCCGTATCGGGCCGGTGCGGGGATGGGGGTTGCCGCTTGGTTCAAAGCCTCGCCGTATGGCCGGGGCAGGGTGGATGCTGGTTGGAGACGCCGCCAGCCTCATCGACCCCTTTACAGGAGAAGGCATCGGCAATGCCATGATAAGCGGCTTGCTGGCTGCCGCCTGGGCTGAAAAAGCGTCTGCTGCTTCCGACCACTCTGCCCGTTTTCTCCACGGCTATGAACGCGCCGTTCTGGACCGCTTGCAGGGAGAATTGCACCTCAGCCATCTGTTGCAGCGTCTCGGCCATTGGAAATGGCTGCTGAACCTGGTCATTAAGAAGGCCGCCCGGTCGGAAGAACTGGCCGATGCCGTCAGTTGTATGTTCGACGATCTGGACCAGCGCCGCAGGCTCCTTTCGCCGCTTTTTTACCTGCGGGTGCTTACAGCCTAGCTAAAGCCAAAGGGCGGAACAGCAGGTTTTCCAACCCTGTTCCGCCCCATTCTTTGTATGGCAAGCGCCGGTGAATAGGTTAGCCTTACTCGCCGAGCTTGATTAGCGTAGCGCCGTCGAACATCGTCTCGATCGTGGCGCCCTTCGTGCTCGTTTGCGGGGCGCCGCCCTTCGTCAGCACCACTTCGATGCCTCCATTCGGCCCCTTGATGGTGACGGTGATTGCCTCTATCTCCGGCTGTCCTTCCTCATCGAGTTTCATGTCTGGGACGGCGCTGAAGGTGAATATCGTCACGCCCGGCCCTGTCCTCACGTCGTCGAAGTCCAGATTATCTCCATCTTTCGCTCCGTCCGGGATGCCGTCGCCGTTGTAATCGCGGGCGCCGTCGAAGAAGGCGGTATCATCCAGTTGCAGGCTTGTATTTCCGACGGCTTTCACCTTGGTGCCCTCTACCCGCACATCGATGGATGTGCCGGCAACAAGAGGGTTTTTGTTCTGATCGGTTACTTCCAGCTGGTAAACCTGATTCAGGAGCGCCACGGAGGGGCTGATGCGTACGACCGGCACGCCCGAAAAGAGCACAGGGATCCGGTCTGCCACGTCCTGCTGGTTCTCATCCGCCGTCCGTGCAGTGATGATTGCTACGCCGTCCGAAGGAAGTGGGTTTGCTGAAAGAAGGTCCACGGCTCCGCGTCCCTGCTCATTAGTCAGCACCGAACCCTCGACGACGCCGTGCGAAGTCGTGAAATAAACAGCCGTGCCAGGCTTTACCGGGTTGGCGTACTTGTCGCCTACGATCACACTGATCGGGTCGGCCAGTCCGAAGCGCCGCAGGCCGGGGAAGTTGAACCGTTCCGGGCCCACGCTGAAATGCCGCTGATCCGGCATACCTCCGTGAATGGCTACCGAAACCGGAAGCGACCGGATCATCTGCCCGCCAAGATTGGCCTCCGCAACGATCTGCACCACACCGGATTTTGTGCCGCTGGAAAGGTTGACCATCACCTGGCCATTGTTGTCCGTTTTTGCGCTCTCAGGGAAAATAAACTCGCCGCCTCCAGGCTGTGCGCCAAGCGTGAAGTTCACCGTCACAGCGTGGTCAAGCACAACAGGCCGCCCCAGGGAATCTGCCACCTGGAACGTGATGTTGGCGACTTCCTTCGAGCCGCTTTCTTTCACGCCGATGCTCTGGGTGGACTGGTCCAGCAACAGAATGTTCGATGCGCTGCCGGAAACAGGCCCCTCGGCTACGGTCTGTCCGATCCTGAAGGTAGGCACCTCAACCGTGCGTCCGGCAATGGCGAGTACATTCGTAGCAGCGCTGCTAAAGCCGTTGCGAGATGCCGTGAGCCGCAGGTCCATCGTCGAATCGATCTCGACGGAAGCCTGAAAACGCCCTTCGGTGTCTGTTTCATAAAGAAGATCGTACGGTAGAATGCGAACAAAGGCATTCTCTACTGGATTGTTGGTGCTGGCATTGAGCACCTGGCCCACAAGGGTTACGGTTCCTGCCGTATCCTCCTCGCTGTTGGCATCACATCCTGCGTAGAAGATTCCGAGTATGCCGAAAACGGCAAGTAAAAGAAGGCGTTTCATAAACCTACTCCTCAGTGATCGCGTTGATAAAGGCCGGAAAGACGTTTTGAAGCAAAGCTTTCTCCACGTATCGGCCCGGCAGACCCGCACTTAAGCGGTTCTGCAAAAAGGAGTGAGATTCTTTTCCGCCATTCCCCACCGGCGAATCCGGTTTATGAAACACCCATCGGCGCAGCAACGCCCTATGGCTCCACGCTTTCTACAGGCTGGCGGATTATCGGAAAACGCAGGATGCCGGTGCAGAGTGATTCCAGCGTAACCTTGAGGTGGCTGGAGACAATAATCAGACCGCCTGCGTTTTTGAAGTGCATGAGCAGCCGGAGCGCTGCCGCCGTGCTGTCCTCATCCAGCCCGCGAAAGGGTTCATCCATGAGCAGGAGAGAAGGTTCTACGGAAAGCGCTAGGGCGATCTGGGCCTTGCGCAGCATTCCGCTGGAATAAGCCCCGATCAGGTTGTCGCGCCGTTCGTCCAGCATCAGCGCGTCAAAAAGCGCCGCCGCACGGGCGCGGGCTGCCTCGCTCCACAGCCCACGCGCTCGCAGGACGTACTCTGTCGCCTCGACGGCCGACAGGTACTGAGGCAGTTCCATGCCGTCGTGTACGATGCCGGTAGCGCGGAGATAGACGTGGGGATGCTCGTGAATGTCAAGGTTGCCGTACGTGATGCGCCCCGATGTGGGATAGGAAAGAACCGAAAGCATCCGGAGCAGCGTCGTTTTGCCCGATCCGTTGGGACCGACCAGACCTGTCGCCGTACCCGGCGCGAAGGTGTGGCTCAAGCTCTCGATGACGAACCGGTCCTGACCGTAGCGCTTGGAAACCTCATGCAGCGTCAGGGAATCAGGCATATCGCTTGGCATACTGGAATTCGTGAAAATACGTAATGGACCACGCAGTCAAGAAGGACAGCAACACATCCAGCGCCGTCCACGAAGCAACCTGTACGGCGCCGAAACGGTCGCTGAACACAGCAATGACCAGCAGGCTCAGGAGAAAAGGCAGAGTCCACCGGATGTTTACAAAAAAGCGGGTAAGGGTCCACCCGGTAGTCGTCTGGTGAGTAAGATTGAAGGGAGAAGGCGCGAGCGCCTCGGTTCCAGACAGGTAGACGGCGGCGTTCTTGATGCCACTAAACAACAGCAGGTAGGCGGCGATAACGTCGGAACCGGCCCCCTGAAAGAAAAGAATCCACAGCAAAAGATGGCCCAGCGCGATAAAGCGTCCCAGGGGCAGCCGCCTGTCGAATTGCCGGAGGGTTGCCCACACGTGCGGGCGCCACCGGTGCGGCGTCCAGTAAACGGCCTCGTACACGATAGGCTCACGGCTGGAACTGCGCACACTCCCTGCGCCCCGGAAAACTTCGCTGTAGAAGGCATTTGTCTGGTAGAAAGCGCGATCCGCGTGCGCCCGTTGCCGCGCTAGAAGGAGCGCTGTCCACCCCAGAAGCGCAAATCCCGGCAGCACGGTTATGAGGCCGGGAAGTATAGACGTTAGGTAGGAGGTTGCCACCACGAGTATCACGCCGATGAGGAACACGTGTTGGGTAAGCTGGATTGACGGAACGAGACCGTCCGACACCTCATAACGGAAGGGCGTGTTCCGGCTCACCGCGCGGTAAAGACGCCCCCTTTTACCTTCCTGCCATTCCTGCGAGACTTGCCCGAGCCGGGCGTACCGGGCAAAGCTGTAAAGCCCTAAGCCCACCACGATCATCAGGGAAGCCGCGAGCGTCTCCGTTTTTTCTGTCAGGCTCGTGCTGAAGCCGCCCGGATCGAAGTAAGCCAGCATGAAGCAGGGCGCCGCCAGCGCAGCCGGAACCGGCGCCCAGCGACGAAACTGGTGCGCCAGCAACGCCGGCGCATCCGGATTGAACAAAGGCAAAAGCTGAAAATTGGGGTCGGGAAACAGTACATGGGGAGGCAGCACCGCAAACGTGGCGGCGGCGAGCAGGCTCCAGAAACGAAGGGTCACGACACGGCCTGCAAGGTCTGTATCCATCACGAGCAGGGTGCAGGCATATGCGAGCACGCCCGTGAACAGCACGAACGGAACCCACACCTGTAACCGTCGCCGCGAACGTCTCGCGGAGGGAGGCATCAGTCCAGACAAGATGAAAGACCGGATGGTAGTTCTTAGATAAAAGCGACCCTATAATACGTGCTGCGCATCTTCTTCGCCCGGTGGTCTTTACATTCACCGTTGGAAGAGGCACGGAAACTGTCCGGTAGCGTACACCTGTGTGTCGTTGCCGAACACCTTCCTGCGGCTTTTCCGTACGAAAGAGTCGGATGCGCAGTTGCAGAGCAGGTTCGAAGACGATGGCATGGGTTGTGCTCGAATGCCGGGTTAAGCGCTTCCATGCGGCGCGGTCGCCAGATCCATTCCGGAAAAAAGCGTAGTTGCTATGCCGATGATAAGTCTGAAAAACATCACCAAGTCCTACCAGCACGGATTCAGCCGGACGTTCATCCTGCGAAACGTGAGCCTCGACGTTGCCAGAGGAGAGTTTGTGTCCATCATGGGACCGTCCGGTTCGGGTAAGTCAACACTGCTGCATATCATGGGAATGCTGGACGAACCTTCTTCCGGGGAATACTATTTTCTGGATGAGCCGGTCCACAAAATGAGCGAACGCGCTCGCAATGAACTACACAGCCGGCACATCGGATTCGTGTTTCAGGCTTATCATCTTATCGATGACCTCACTACCTACGAAAACCTGGAAACCCCGCTGCTTTACAAAAAAGTAAAAGGGTCTGAGCGCAAGGGCATGGTGGCAGACATGCTGGACCGGTTCAATATCGTGGCGAAGAAGGATCTGTTTCCGAGCCAACTCTCTGGTGGGCAGCAGCAACTGGTGGCGGTGGCGCGGGCGCTCATCATCAAACCTTCCCTCATCCTTGCCGACGAACCGACCGGCAACCTTCAGTCGAGTCAGGGCGAGGCTATCATGGACCTTTTCAGGAAGCTCAACGAGGAAGAAGGGGTAACCATCGTTCAGGTTACGCACTCCGAGAAACTGGCATCCTACGGAACCCGCGTTGTTCATCTCATGGACGGGCGGATCGAAAAAGACGAGTCCGCCCGGAATGCGGTCGAGAAAGAAGCCTGATCGGGCATTGTTTGCAGTAGGTCAAATCTTCACTTCTTCATGGCTTGCAGCCGCTCTATGAGTTCGCCGTAACCTAGATAACGCGCGGTGTTCTGCGTCTGCCTTTCAGGGAGGCACGAACCAATCTCCGTATGGAAGTTCTGTTCTTCGAGGAAACGGGCGGCAAACCGCTGGAGATGGTCGATGCGTTCGTTCAGCACGCTTCGCACGTGGAAGAAGACCTGGTCTGTTTGAATCTGCATGTTGGCTTCGACAGCGCGTTGTATGAAATATTCGATCAAGAGCCAGACAATGCTTGCCTGTGAACCGGCTATCACCGCCAGCATTGCCAGGCCCAGCGTAGACAGACCGAACAGGCCAATCCAGATCAGCGCCGTAGAAAGAACCATGGCGATTCCCAGGCCGGTGTACAGGCGCACTCGTTTCCGGAGAGGGATGCCCACGCGGAGGGTGTGTTCGCCCTTCCACAAGCTTTCAGTTTCCTCAGTCAAGGCGGTGCGAAGCCTGGACGAAACCAACTCTTCCTGCGGCAGCGCGTGCCCGGGACGGCCCGGCTGGAGAAAAGAGTCGTTCCGGTCATCGATAAACAAAGACGGTGAGACGGACTGGGCTTTCTGCGCGAAGTTCTGCCGCAGGGCTGGCATCCTCCACGGTTCACGCAGGCTGCCTCGCATCAGAGCCGTGGCCCATCCGACCGGCCAGTTCGCTTCACCCTTCAGGCAAGCGCTGCGGCCTTGCTGGAGCCAGAGGGTGTGTATGTTCTCGCTGAGTTGCTCGCGGCAGTAGTCCCATTCATCCAGCAGAGTGTAACGCATCTTTTCCAGCGTTTTTCTGGTGTGTTGCTGGATGCGAGGCAGCGCTTCGTCGCAAAAAGCGCTCAATAAGGCGCTGTTCCAGTACGTGATAAAACCGGGCTGTTGAATCCGGAACAGGAACAGGGCAGGGGAAAGGTTCGGCCTGGAAAGGTGCGCCGTTGGAAGCGTGACGGGCGTGCCTTTTACCTGCATGTACTGTGTTTCCATTCGCACTATGTTCCGGGGTGCATCTTCAGGTGCAAAGCCGTGGATCGTCTCGAAGTGCGCTCTCGCGCGGTGGAGGAGATGTTCTTCGAGGCGGCAGCGTACCTCGTGAATCCAAGCATGAAGATCCTGTGCTGCGCAATCTATCGCTTGGGAGGTCTGTGTCCCGGTGGTCGCTGTTAAAACGGCTTCAGCAACCATTACCGGTGTTTCCGATAGTATTTCTACGCTTGCGTTTTCAACGAAGACTGGCGTTTGCTCAGCCGTCAGATTCTCTTCTCCAACCGGATCCGGTGCGAGGATCGGCAAGAAAGGCAACTCGATGGACAGGATGGGAAGCCCTGCGTTCTCAATGGCTCCATTATCCGCGAGGCGATATGCTGGCAGGGCGCCCTCATTGAGCCGGGCGACAGGGCGGCCGTCGTATTCCAGTTCGCCGAGCATCTCGCGCGCCTGTATGATAAACTCATGCTCGACGTGCCGGGCGGCAGCGTTCAACGAGCGTGCTGCGTCCACATGAAGCGCTTCATCCGGAGCAAAGGCTGCCGCTTCGTCTCTGGCGGCGCAGCGGCGCACGTGTTCGTCTAGTGCGTGAAGGAGGCGGTCGGTACGCCGCACCATGCTCTGCTCGCGTTCTTCGAAGGCTTGAGCCGCCTTTTCCTTGAACTGGAGATAGGTCCAGCGGTCTTCGAGCACCTGGTCCACGACATGCTCAAAACGAAGGGTAAGGATGCGACGCATCGCGCCAAGAAACTGCGTATGCCTTTGTCGCCGCGCTTCCCGTGCGCTGTGATAAAACCGGTTGCGCACCTCCCGTCGGACAAGTCCGCTGGTATCTTCCGTCAGAAGCCCCTGCGGGCTATGATGGAGCGCAAAGGGGATGACATGGTCCAGATGCGATGCCGTACTAGCGCGAATGAGGCGCAACAGATCTGTCCAGTAATCTCTGGAAACCGTCTGAAGATGGGTAACGATGCCGAGCGATGGCGCCGGCAGGCGGCCTTGTTGCCGGATGGCCGGGAAACGCCTTCCGGATTCGTCACGCAGGCGTTCTGCATCGAGGATCAGAAGCATGGCATCAGCCTGCCAGGAGTATCCGTCACAGCTAGCGTCGGCGGCATCGAGAGGAGCCTCTACGAGAGCTACCTGATCGGGAAGTTCGGGTGCCTGAACGTACCAGACGATGCGGTCGATAGCCAGCGAAGGATCGGCTTTATAAAGTGGACCTGTCAGTTCAAGATCCCGAGCCTCTTCCGCCGACATGGTGATGGGTCTGTCAGGTGCGTTGCGGCGGAACACCTCCGCGAACTCTTGCCCGCCGATGTTCGAGCGGTAGATGTTCAGCCACGGCTGAGGGGTATCAACAGGCGCAATGGCGCGTCCGGCCAGGGTGTTAATCAGCGTGGATTTGCCTGATCCAGGGGCCCCCATGACGAACAGCAGGAACGGCTGTTCCAGGTCGTTCCTGCGCTGCCGTATCATAGCAGCATCCTGATGAAAGCCGAGCGCCTGTGCCGCTTTTTCAAGCTCGCTGTATTCTAAAGCGAAAGGGGAGGATAAAGACATTTTCCCGGAATCTGGCAACATGAATGAATGCATACCGGATGCAGTCTCTGCAGGAAAGGCGCCCGGCATAGTGAGGTTCAAGCCGGACTTTTGCCAATAATGGGCCAAATGCGGCTTGGCAAGACCAGCGCAGACGCAGGCAAAGGGTGTGGAAATGATAATCAGGCGAGTTGCACGAATATAGAGAGGGCAAAGTGCGCCTTCTGCATGGCATCCGCATGATTCCGTCAGCCTGGGGGCAGGGATGAGCGCCAAGCCAGGGTGATCTGTTCACAGAAAGATCTTCCTCATGGGGCATCATTTTTGCCGGAGTACCATGAACGAAGGCTTCCTGTCAGCGTAACAGGAAAAAATGAGTATGAAGCAAATAACGGGAAAAATGCGTCATTTGACAGGCGACGGAGCCGCGTGGTGGCAGCGTTTTCAGGGCTTGCTGGACGACCAGACAGAGTGGCCCACGCGGTACATTTTTAAGTTTATCGTGCCGAAGGCCGGCCTGAACGCCTTAAAGGAAGTGTTTGGCGATCATCCGGTGAAGGTTCGGGCCTCCACGCGCGGAAATTATGTCAGCGTCACGGCCCGCATGGAAATGCAGTCCAGCCAGGAAGTAATCGATATTTATCAGTCTGCCGCGCAGGTGGAAGGGGTGATCTCGTTGTGATGTGACGAGACGGCATAGCCTCGAAATCCTTACCAGCCAAGACGACGTCCGTTCGACGTACTGTCGGGCGTCGTTTCTCGGCTGTTTTCGCGGGCGCGGTTTGCTTCCTCTGATCGAGACGCCGGCTCGCTCCGGCGCTCT
>CBDUBU010000025.1:0-23503 GCA_965365465.1 uncultured Rhodothermaceae bacterium | reverse complement strand
GGGGCTTGGACATCGCCATTTTCAACTAGGGCCACATAGGTCACAACTTGGGTTACTATAAGGAACGGGCGGCAAACTTCACCGTATCTCCTTTAAGCAACCGGTCCCGCTTTCCTTTTCATCCAAATCTATTTTGCGAATGGCTAACATCATTCTGAAACCAGGCTGGCAGGGCCGGGAACAAGACGTTACCGCAGAGCCACACTACCGGAACAGGCGCCGCTTTCTGAAGCAGTTCGGACTCACTATCACCGGGACGGCTGTAGGCGCCGGCATTCTGGGCTGTACGGATGAGGCATCAAACAATGCCAATGCAGCCTCCAAGCCCAAAGGTCCCCTGGATACCATTCCCTCGAACGCGCCACGCCAGGGCTATCCCGCGCCACGCAGCGACCGTTTCACGGTACCGGAACGTCCTGTCAGCGACCGGGTCAAGGCTTCTTCGTACAACAACTTCTATGAGTTCAAGCCCACGGATCCCAACCTGAAAACCGTGTGGCCGCTGACAGGAGACTACAAACCTTTTCCCTGGGAAATCGAGGTGGCCGGCCTCGTAGACAAACCGTTCAAACTTGATGTGGCCGATCTGATTCGTTCAATGGATTTGGAGGAGCGGATCTACCGATTCCGGTGCGTTGAAGCATGGGCTATGACAGTCCCCTGGACGGGATTTCCACTCCACCGGCTGATTGAACGGTGCAAACCGCTCACGAAGGCTACCCATGTGCGTTTCGTGTGCGCAAACCTGCCCAAACAAATGCCCGGCATCCGGGAGGCGACGTGGTACCCGTGGCCCTATTACGAAGGACTTCGGATGGACGAGGCAATGAACGAACTTGCTTTCGTAGTCACGGGCATGTACGGCGAGCCGCTGCCGAAACAGAACGGCTCGCCGCTCCGCATGGCGTTGCCCTGGAAGTACGGATACAAAGGCCCCAAAGCATTTGTGCGCATCGAATTCGTCGACCGGCAGCCCCCGACTTTCTGGAACGAGCTTCAACCCGGAGAATACGGATTCTTGTCCAACGTCAACCCTAACGTGCCGCATCCCCGGTGGAGCCAGGCCACGGAGCGGTTGTTGAGCGGCGACCGCGTGAAGACGCAGATCTTCAACGGATATGAGGAATGGGTAGCTGATCTTTATCCGGATGAGCCCCGAACGCCGTCACGCACGATTCGCTAATGCTCTGGAGACCCAGGCTACAGATGCGTCAGTTTAGCCGGATGAACGGCGCGGGCGTGCTCTGCGATGGCGAGAATCTCATCCACGTGCTTTTCGCTTACAGGAGCGTGCCAGAGGCCGCCTTCCTTGAAGGCGCTCCCGATGATGAATCCATCTGCCAGCGGAAACAGCCGCCCCAGGTTCTGCGCCGTGACACCGCTGCCGACCAGTATGGGCAGACCGGTTTCTGCCCGAACGGAATGCAGGTCCTCCGGCTCCGGCAACGATCCGGTGTGGATGCCCGTTACGATGATGGCATCTGCGCGATGCAGTTCCATGCTTCGCGCTATGTCGGATAAGCTCAGGTCTGCCGTCCAGGCATGAGAAGCGTGCTTCTTTTTTATGTCCGCAAAAACGGGGATACGGTCGGCCCCGATCTGATGGCGGTAACGGATTACCGACCCTGCATTTGCTTCAGCGATGCCCTTGTCTGCAACGTGGGCATGGGTCCAGGCTTCAGCACGGATGAAATCACAGTTTGCGGCCTGCGCAACGGCCAGCGCCGTCTTGCTCGCGTGAAAGAGCACCTGGATACCGACAGGTATGTAACGCAGCCGCCGCTTGACGGCATAGGCTACGCGCGTCATGAAGGCAGCCACTTCAGGCCCCATTTCCCGCTCGGGAACACATGGGAAGTCACGCATATTCTCAATGATAATCCCGTCAACCCCGGAGCGCTGATAGACCTCGGCTTCCGCAACAGCCCGCTCAACGGCGCTGTCCACACAGATGAATCCTGGAACACCGGGACTTGGCCCTGTGTGGATCATAGCGATGATCGGCTTTGACCGTTCAAAGAGGGTGGTGAATTTTACCGGCATACGCTGTAACGGCATGACTGATCTGGCCTTTCCTAGCCTAACAGTTCACCGACCGCTGCTGTTCCTATGGAGAACGCACCATGTTAAAGCCTGCCCCCTCTCCCCTGAACCTTGTCTCTGCTACAACGTTGAATACTTGCGATTTACAGGAAGTCTCCTTTCCTTAGTATAGCCCGTGCGATTGTCCGAAAGGAAACAGGTTAGCCGCTGCCATGCCGACTTCAGATGGAGTCGGCATTCATATTAACTCCAGGCTGGCAGCGCACTTTCATTAATTTCCTATCGGTCATCTTACGCCTAAATTTCTTAACCCATACGACCTATTTGTTGCTCTCGTATGACTGTCCAGACTTACGATAAGAATGTCGAGCAGATTCCGGAAGCTACCATCTTGTTTGCGGGTGACTCCGGCGACGGGATGCAGTTGACTGGATCTCAGTTTACCCTGGCTACGGCCTATGCCCGCAATGATCTGGCTACCTTGCCGGACTTCCCGGCTGAAATCCGGGCGCCTGCCGGGACGACCTACGGCGTGAGCGGCTTTCAGCTTCACTTCGGCTCAAACAGCATCCGGACTCCCGGCGACGAGGTGGACCTGCTGGTAGCCATGAATCCCGCTGCTCTGAAGGTCAACCTGGAGCGTGTGCGCTCCGGCGGCGCAATCATCGTGAATGCCGACTCGTTCGAGCAGCGCGACCTGGACCTGGCGGGGTACAAGTCCAATCCGTTGACTGATGGCTCGCTCAACAGCTACCGTGTCATCCCTGTAGAGCTCACCAAGCTCACCCGCGAAGCGCTTAAAGACTCAGGGCTGAATCAGAAGGAGATCGACCGGTCTAAAAACATGTTTGCGCTCGGGCTGGCGCTGTGGCTTTACTCGCGCCCGCCCCGACCAACGCTGGAGTGGATGCAGCAGAAGTTCTCGAAGAAACCGGAAATTCTCGAAGCCAACATTCACCTGCTGAAGAAGGGCTATCATTACGGAGAAACCACCGAGCAATTTATCGTCCGGTATGAGGTGCGGCCGGCCAAGCTCGCGCCCGGCAAATACCGCACGATTTCAGGCATTGAAGCGCTCGCGCTCGGCTTAATTACGGCATCCCAGAAAAGCGGCCTTCCACTGTTCTACGGCTCGTATCCCATTACACCGGCTTCCGACCTGCTGCACGAGCTTAGCCGGCGCAAGAACTTCGGGGTAATGACATTTCAGGCGGAAGACGAGATTGCAGCGGTCGGCGCTACCCTGGGCGCAAGCTTCGGAGGTTCGCTCGCAGTAACGGCAACGAGCGGTCCCGGCATGGCGCTCAAAAACGAAACCATCGGCCTTGCCTTGATGACCGAATTGCCAATGGTCATTATTGACGTGCAGCGTGGAGGGCCCTCGACCGGGCTTCCGACCAAAACGGAACAAAGCGACCTGTTGCAATCTGTTTACGGAAGAAATGGAGAGGCTCCCCTGCCGGTCATCGCGGCCAGCACGCCGGGCGATTGTTACTTCGCCGCTTATGAAGCTTGCCGGATTGCCGTCCGGCATATGACGCCTGTTATCCTGCTGGCAGACGGCTATCTCGCCAACGGCGCGGAGCCCTGGCCGATTCCGAATCCTGATGCGCTTCCTCCCTTTGAGGTTAGCTTCGCGGAAAAACCAAACCGCCAGATTGATGGAGAAGCCGTATTTCATCCCTATGTTCGGGATAAGGAAACGCTGGCTCGTCCGTGGGCAAAACCTGGAACGCCTGATTTACAGCATCGGCTCGGGGGCCTTGAGAAGCAACACGAAACAGGGAATGTTTCCTACAATTCGGACAATCACCAGTTCATGGTGAAGACCCGACAGGAGAAGGTTCAGCGGATCGCGCGGGATATACCACCCACAGCCATTTACGGCGAATCTTCAGGGGATTTGCTTATCATTGGCTGGGGATCCACGCGAGGGGCCATTGAGGTGGCTGTCGACCGGACTCGTCGGCGCGGGTTGAAAGTGAGCAGCATTCACCTGGCTCATTTGTGCCCACTCCCGTCTGACCTTGAAGAAATCTTCCAGCGATTCTCCAACCTGCTCGTGCCGGAGTTGAATAACGGCCAGCTCGTTCACATTCTCCGGGATCAGTATCTCCTGCCCTTTATTCCGCTCAACAAAATCAAGGGATTGCCCATGAAAGCCAGTGAGATAGAACAGCGGGTCTACGAGATTCTGGAACATTCATAATATGGGAATTCGCAGGCAGCAGATTCATACACGCCTGTACATTGCAAAGTTATGGAAGAAGAACAGCAAAACGAACACCGGGCAAGCAGTTTGCCATTTGATCCCTCCAGAAAGCCATCGGATGCAGCGTCTGCACCCGGTTCGGCAAATGTCAAGCCTGCCCTGCCTCCGGGTTATGGGAAAACTTCGACTGCAAAGCCCGCTCCTCCCGCTAGCAGCCGTCCCACTCGTACGCCAGCCGGCCCCAAGCTGCCTCCCGGCGCCGCGCGTGCTCCTGAGATGCCCCCGGTAGAAACGGAAGGCGGAGACGGAGCGCCGGCGCGTCTTACCCGAAAAGACTTCTCTTCAGGACAAGATGTGCGTTGGTGCCCGGGTTGCGGCGACTATGCGATCCTGGCCGCCGTGCAGAAGCTGCTGCCGGAACTGGGCATTCCGCGCGAAAAAACCGTGTTCATAAGCGGCATCGGCTGTTCCAGCCGCTTTCCGTACTACATGAATACCTATGGGATGCACTCCATTCATGGCCGTGCGCCTTCCATTGCATCCGGACTCAAGAGCAGCCGTCCCGACCTGGATGTCTGGATTATCACAGGCGATGGCGATGCTCTTTCGATTGGAGGCAACCACCTGATCCATCTCATGCGGCGCAATCTGAATGTTCAGCTGCTGCTTTTCAACAACCAGATCTATGGACTTACGAAGGGCCAGTACAGCCCAACTTCGGAAGTAGGAAAGATCACAAAGAGCACGCCCTATGGATCTATCGATCATCCGTTCAACCCGTTGAGCCTGGTTCTTGGCGCTGATGCTTCGTTTGTAGCCAGAACGATGGATCGTGATCCGAAACACATACAACAGGTTCTCAGACAGGCCCACGACCATCGGGGGGCTTCCTTCGTAGAAATCTATCAGAACTGCAATATCTTCAATGATGGCGCGTTTTTCGATTTCACGGAGAAAGACTCCAAACCCGAACGCGCCTTGTTTGTGGAACACGGAAAGCCCATGGTGTTCAGCAACGGGAAAAAAGGAATCCGTCTTGAGGGCTTGAATCTGGAGGTCATCGCTCTGGACAATGGTCGGTGGTCGGCAAGTGACTGTCTCGTTTACGACGAAACGAGCCGGGTGATGGCCCAGATTGTCGTGGGGCGCATGTTCTGGGACAAGGAATTGCCGCGACCCTTCGGGGTGTTTTACCGGGAGAGCCGTCCGGCCTACGATGACCTGCTACATGCGCAGATTGCCGAGGTCACGCAGAAACGGGGCGCAGGCGACCTGCACAGCCTGCTTAATTCCGGCGATACCTGGACGATTGAGGAATAAAATGCGGTTGCAAGCAGGGAGACAATTGAAAGGCTGGCCCAGCAACGGGTCAGCCTTTTTCTTTCGCGCTGGGCTGATGCCCTGAGAGAAAGGATGGCTCAAGAACTACCGTTCCTGCTGCAAGCGAAGACGCAGCGTAGCAGCCAGCGGAGGAATCCCCGAATAGCCGCTAGAGAGCGCGCTAAGATCTACGACCTTATGAACGGATGCGTGCAGCGTTCGTCCATCCAAAGGACTCCGCTCCAGAACGAATCGGTTATCCTGAAACAGCAGGCTTGCAAACTGCCGCGCCTCGTTGCTCACATCCCGGCTTTCCAGGCGAACCTGCGTTTCTGTTACGGTGAATTTTCCGAAAATGGCGTACGAGTTGCCTCCCCGGTAGCGATAGGCCAGCACAAAGTCTCTCCCGTCAAAAAGCTGAAGCCTGGTTTCCGAGACGACGAGCGTATCCAGCAGATTGTAAGCTGGTATCCTGGATGCGTCAGGTTCTACCATAAATGATTCAAACTGGTAAGTCCCGGTAAGGATCTGGGAATCCGTTCCCGGAGCAGGATCGCTGCTATCGCAACCAGCAAACAACCCGGCGACAACAATTACCAGAAACGCGAAACGAACTTCACCTTTGAGCGCGTGCTTCAACATCTTGTGCTGTCAGTTCTGATTACCTATCTCATCCTGCAACGAAGTAATCCTGTCTTCAAGAACCGCATCCACAGGGATGCGGTTCTTGAAGCCGGAAATCTGCTGGTAAGATACGAAGAGAACATGACAGCCACATCGTGTCAGCGGCGATTCACCTCAGAAAGCGCTGCCGCAGCCTGGCGGCTGATTCAGGATGTGTAGCCGGAAACGCCATTTGACTTGGTGGAAGCAGCAAAGCCGTTTTCATGTGTAAGCCGCTGCTCTGACTTGGTTCGGAAGTGATGCCACAGGCCGATCATGTATTCTGCAAGTTCAATGCATTCTTCCGGAAGAAGCGAGTCAGGGTCAATCGATTCATGGGTTCCGAAACATAAATGAAAATGAGATCCTTCATAGGACCAGCGCTCATCGGTGTTGGAACCGGAAAGCCCGATAAGGCTGCTGTCTACGGGAATGCGCCTCCCGCTGCTAAATACAATGTACTTGTCTTCTATGCACATGAGATTCCTGCGAACACAAAAGTGAATATTGTTATAATCGATTGCAGGCCAGACACCGGCAAGCCGGCAACCTGCGCTGTCCAAGCATCAATGGGGGCAGCCTCCCTTTCCATTTCCCGACATTGAACCGCTGCCGGAAGTGTTGACGCTGAAGCGTTCAGCAGCTAATGTATGAGCGAAAATAGCCGCTGTATATGGCCTTTTGCACCATTTCTGTTACTTAAATTGCCAGAACGATGAGGCTGGAGCAGTTTCTAAAAACATCTGACTACGCCCGACTGCTCCACGATCCTATCAGAAGGGTGTTGTCTCAACAGACTGGAATTGCCATGCTGCCGCGCCGGGGGGGATGTCCTGATGCTGTACGCCCCCTGTCACAGTTACCCTGACCTGCCCGATTCCAAGGTTGAAATAATACTGTGCGACGGCCTGCGCACGCGCTCTGGCTAATTGGGCAGGGTTGTTCTCATCCGGCAGTGCGTACCCCTTGACCTCTACCTGCAGCGAGGGGCAGTTTGCCAGCGCGGTTATATTCTCGCGCAGCAGACTTTTCATTTCCACGCTGAGTACACTTTGATTCCGATCAAAATAAACTGTCTTCATAGGACCTGCGGACGCGCACAGATCTTCCTCTACGACTACCTGCTGCGCAACTTCGGTCTCACCGGCAGCATTACGAACCTTGAAGACCACCTCGTAGACTCCGGGAGAGCCAAAAACATGGGCCGGGTTACACCGATCTGAAGCAGCGCCGTCTCCAAAATCCCATGTACAGGAAACCGGTTCGGCTACACGCAGCGACGAAGAAAACTGCACTGCCTGACCTTGCAAGATGCGCTGAGGAAACATACGCACCGATAACACTTCCGGAAGCGCCGGAGGGTGTGCGACCGAGGTTTGCATCGTCCTCGTAATCTCTGACACTCCGTCTGATGCCGTAAGGGTCACCGTGTACGTTCCCGGAGAATCATAGGCGTGCGTCGGCGTTTGTTCGGCAGCAGACGTTCCATCTCCGAAACGCCATCGGTAGGTGACTGGCTGCGATGCGCCTTCGTGTTCTACTTCCGCATGAAACGTACCGGGCGCAGCAATAGTGAGTCGGTCAGGACCTTCCAGCCGGATAATCTGAAGACCGGCCTTTCGCTTCAAGATCCTGTAGCGGATGCCGACCCCGACAAAGGAAAAGAGATCGGGACTTGCGCTCGGCGCAGCAAGATCCATTGCATCTCCGGGCGCGATGAGCATCCCGTCGGCGGCAAGAAAAAGGTCAGCGGCCTCCGACAGGGCTACGGTTATGCCGCCCCCCAGAATTGGCCCAACTCCCGATCGTATGCGTCCGTTGATAAGGCTGAAGGAACCCGTTGCCCCGGCCTGTACGTACGGCTTGAAACGCGCATGGGGAAAGATGTAAACCCGGCCTGTTACGCCTGCCATATGAATCCAATCGCTGGACTCTATGTTGGTAATGGGCATGAACTGTGGCGGAGCGCCTTTCGGCGTAAGCAACTGAGGAAAACGCCCTGTTCGATACGAGAGACCAGCTTCCAGTTTCAAATGGAATTGATAACCTGCTTCAATGCTTGCACCCGGCCCAGCGCCTTTTCTGAACTCCTGTAACTGATTGCTTGCGCTTGCGCTTCTCTCCCCGCCATAGCTGTTAGCGCCAAGCCTGAAAAGGACATACAACGATCTGTATTCCCCACGTTTCTGCGCGTGAGCCGGAGAGAGAATACCCGCAAGCAGCACTACAAGGAGAACTATTCGCTGCTCTATCCTTCTTCCCCGGATGCAGTAGTTCCTGTGGAGTTGCATAGCCCTCTAAACACGATAAAGTTTAGTCATGCAACGCAGTTGGCAGATCGATCATACATTCTACCACGGTTCCTCCTTTCTCGTCTCGCCTCACGTTAAGCGAAGCTCCGATCACATCTGCGCGGTACTTCATGGTGTTTAATCCGATGCCTCTGGTATGAAGCAAGACATCCTCCGAGATGCCGGCTCCGTTATCCTTAATCTTCAGACAAACCGCACTCTCCTGCCGGTAAAGATAAAGGTGGATAGCATCAGGTTTTCCGTGCCGTACAGCGTTGCTCACAGCCTCCTGTGCGATCCGGTAGAGGTGCATGGCTACATCATCGTCCTGCACCATGACCTGCTCCTTACAAATAAAACGGCAACGCAATCCGTACACATCCTCCGTGTTCTCGGCCAGCGTGTCCAGAGCGCCTTCAAGACCTTCGGCGCCCACCGCCATAGGGGCCAGCCCGTGGGAAAGGTGCCGTGTGCTCTTGTGAGCCTCCTGCAACAGCTCCGAAAGTCTGACTGCGTACCGTGCGCTCTCTGATCCGTTCTCTTCCAGACTCTGTTGCAAGACATCACTATAGAAAGCCGCCGCCGTCAGCTTCTGGCCCAGATCGTCGTGCAGGTCACGTCCAATGCGCCGCTGCTCGCGGGCGCCAATCTCGAGGATTTCTCTTTCAAGCCGTTTGCGATCAGTAATATCGTAAAGCATCATCAGCACACAAGGCTCTCCCAGCAAATCAATTACCTCTCCGGAGAAAAGCACATCTTTCACCTCACCTTGCTTCATCCGGATTTTCAGATCGACCTGATGAAGGCTGCCTTTTTGCCGCACTGCTTCGGCAAAGCCATTGTAGCGGTCAGGATGTACAAACAGGTGTAGATCCAGAGGACGAACCCCCAGAAACTCTCTTTCCGAATACCCTGTCAGATCCTGAAATGCCTGATTTGCGTCCTCCAGATAACCATCCGGCAACCTGGTGATACAGATTGCCACCGGAGCCGCGTGGAAAGCTTTCGAGAACCGTTGCTCACTCTCGCGAAGCGCCTGTTCCACATTTTTCCGCTCGGTGATGTCGAGCACTTGTCCCAAAAAGACGGTGTGCGAACCTTGCTCCTGCAGTGGAATGGCTTTCAGAAGGCCCCACCTGACCGAGCCGTCACGGTGCAGATATCTTTTTTCGAGGTCATAACTGCTGATCTCGCTGGCCGCCGCCTGTGCTGCAAGCACGCGATCTGCTTCGTAGTCGTCGGAATGGGTTATATCGACAATTCTTTTCTCCAGCATTTCCTCGCGCGTGTACCCAAGCATATCACATAAAGCCTGGTTCACATCCCTGAGTGGTTCATCCCATACAACAATGGCCTGTCCTACAGCAGATTGTGTAAAGATGCGCTGGAACTGATCTTCCCGCTCACGGTGAACCTGCTCCGTCTGTTTGCGCTCGGTAATGTCGAAGTAGATCTCGACCCGCCCTCCCAGATAACGGCCCGTACGGATCGGCCTGATCCACTGTTCGAGCCAGAACTCAGCATGGCCTTCTACTGCCGGAACATGAAACTCAAACCGCGCCTCACATTCAGGGTCGCCGTATGCGGACAGCGCCTGTTCCGTGTAGTTGCCGGGTTTGTCGATGATCTTACCCAGAATGTCTTCCGTGAGCGCGCACTTATCCTTTCCTATCAACTCGTCGGCTTGCAGGCCAAAGAACCTCTCGATTCCTTTGTTTGCCCATACGACGCGGCAATGCTCATCGAGGACGATTGCTCCTGACTTCGCGGTGTCAAACACATCCTGGAATAGATCAAAACCGTTCTCCTGATTTTCCATCTTTAGCTGCTGTTATGACATTGGACACCCGAAGGATGTGCAGCGCCCCTTTCACGAGGCCTTTCTTTTCAACCCGCACTGGCGGCGGATTTTCTTTCCAGGGTGACGAAGCGGAAGCCGTCGTGTTGTTCACTCATGCTAATCTCAAAGGCAGAGCCGAGCAGATGCTCATAAGGAGGAAAGAAGGCGTCTCCTGAGTAATTTCCTTCTATAAGCGTCAACTCCAACCGGCTAGCCAGCGGCAGAAACTGTGCATAGATATTGCCTCCACCGCCGATGAAGACCGTTTCTTCCCCCGACAGTGCTTTTACGGCCTCGTCGATTGAACCGCAGGTTTCAATCTCAGGGTATTCAGGAATCGGGCCTCGTGAGGTCAGAACTACGTTGCGACGACCGGGCAGCGGCTTTCCGAATTGATGGATAATAGACTCAAAGGTGCGCCGGCCCATCAGCAGCGCATGGCCTAGCGTGAGCTTTTTGAATCGCTTCAGATCTTCCGGAATATGCCACGGAAGATCCATTCCGCGTCCGATGACGCGGTTCTTCTCACCTACGGCTGCAATGATGACCCATTCCGGACGATGCAAGTAGCCCCTGTCAGATTCAGTTGTGATGACATGCAACAGAATAGTAACGAATAAAATGCAATAATAATCAACACGTACATACTCTTTTGAGGCGGCATCCTGTGGCGCCGTGACAGAAAACGTGTTCCCTCAGATTCATGGGTGAGGTTTTGCATCCTGAAACGGAGTTTCAGACGCTATGCAGAAACCAGAACCATGTTGGCATACTGAACGGTATCCCCTGTCCGGATAAGACCAATAGCAGCGGGCACACGTTTCTTGAACGTATCGTGAGGCTCATAAGCCAACGGAATGCCGTGGAGCGCCCGTTGAAAACCGGAAATCGTCTCTTCCTCGTTTGCCTCTGTAAACTCTCTGGCCATATAAGCCTGCCCGATCACGAAGTTCTGGCGAATGGCCTGTAGAACATCGAGGACGCGAGGCTGGTCGTCTACCAGCGATATATCCACTGTCTCGATCATCGGCCAGTATGGAAAACCGCGATCAGCTATAACCAGCGCGTTGGTATGACGCACACGGCTCAGAAGCGACAGGATCTGCGGATTGAGTATTCCGGACTTCAACATAAATGATGATGCTTGCTTCAGTTATTCTCGGCGCGACCACTGGGCCAGGTAACGTTATGAATCGGTTCGAGTATGCGCATTACCTCTTCCAGAAGGTTTTCGTCGACAGGTTCTTCCAGCCATTTCAGGTTCTTCAGCAAATGGTCCGGGGTTGCTGTTCCGACCAGGGTTGTGTGTATGTCGGGGTTCGCAACCGCAAACTGAATGGCGAGCTTCGACAGATCAGCGCCCTGCTTTTTGCAAAATGCAGCCGCCAGAGCGCACCGTTCTAGCACCTCGGCAGGAGCCGGATGCCAGTCGGGGACGCCTCGATCCGTCAACAGCCGCATGGATAGCGGCGATGCGTTGATTATGCCGACCTGCTTTTCTTTCAGCACCGGCAGAATCTCCGTCAAGGAGGTGTCATTCAGCGCATAGTGACAGTAAGACAGAATGGCGTCGATGCTGGTCTGGGCGAGCACGCTCGTGAAGATCTTTAACGGAAGGCCGGTGATGCCCACGAAGCGAACCTTGCCGCTTTCTTGCAATTTCCGCAACGCAGGAATCGTTTCCTCCACAATCTGATTGAGGTCGCCAAACTCGATGTCATGGCACTGAATGAGATCGATGTAATCCAGTTCCAGGCGCTCCAGACTTTCATCAACGCTTTCGGCAACGCGGCGCGCGGAAAAGTCAAATTCACTGTCCCCGTAACGTCCCACTTTGGTTGCCAGGTAGTATTTGTCCCTGGAAATCCCCTGCAGCGCTCGGCCAAGCACCTGTTCTGCCGTGGTCAATCCGTAGTACGGAGACACATCAAAAAAATTCACTCCGTGGTCGATTGACAGATGAACCGTACGTATGCCATCCGCTTCGCTGATTTTCCTGAACACGCTGCCCAGTGATGAAGCGCCATAGCTAAGAACAGAGACGGAAAGACCCGTTTTCCCCAGTATTCTGTATTTCATGTCGAAAGAATCTCGTCGATACGATCTCGTTCTTCGCGGGAAAACGCAAGATGCTGCAACGCAGCCACATTGTCTTCGAGCTGCGCAACGGTGCTGGTTCCCACAAGCGCTGAGGTGACAGTCTCATGCCTGAGCACCCAGGCAAGCGCCATCTGGGCCAGGCTTTGACCTCTGCTACGCGCCAGTTCGTTGAGGCGCCGGACCTTTGCTAGCTGTTCCTGCGTAACCTGCTCACGTTTCAGGAAGCCGTGCGGTTTATCCGCCCGTGATTCTTTCGGAATTCCCTCCAGGTATTTATCTGTGAGAAGACCCTGCGCCAGCGGAGAAAAGACGATGCACCCGATGCCGTCTTCCCCCAGCACTTCCAACAAGCTTTCTTCGATCCAACGGTCAAACATACTGTAGCGCGGCTGATGAATCAGCAACGGCGCGCCCAACTCGCGCATGATTCGCGCGGCCTGACGGGTCTGCTTTGCGCTGTAATTGGAGATGCCGGCGTACAGCGCCTTACCCTGGCGAACTACATGGTCGAGCGCTCCCATCGTTTCCTCCAGAGGCGTATCAGGATCCGGCCGGTGGTGATAGAAGATGTCTACGTAATCCACATTCAGCCGCTTCAGGCTCTGATCCAGACTTGAAACCAGATACTTGCGCGAACCCCACTCTCCGTACGGACCTTCCCACATCCAGTATCCTGCCTTGGAGGAAATGATGATTTGATCCCGATACGAGGCCAGATCCTTTGCGAGAATGCGCCCGAAGTTTTCTTCTGCAGAACCGGGAGGCGGGCCGTAGTTGTTGGCGAGATCGAAATGGGTAATGCCCAAGTCGAAAGCGCGGCGCACCATGGCCCTTGCGTTCTCGAACGAGTCTACGTTGCCGAAGTTATGCCATAGCCCAAGCGAAATGGCAGGCAACTTGAGGCCGCTCCGACCACAGCGCCGGTACGGTATGTCTTCATACCTCGCTTCACAAGGGAGATAGTGCATGTGTAGATTCCTGGTGGCAGCTGTTGGTCGAGAAGGCAACAAAATAGGCAATGCCTCGGCGCCATGCGACTGCAAACGACTACACTCCCCAGCAATCTTCTATCTCTTCGAAAGAGGCGCCTGTACTCGCCACCCGTCCGCGTTCCAGAAGCACGAACCTGTGGGCGACGGCCTTTGCAAAAGCGAGGTCGTGTGTCGCAATCAGCATGGCAGCCTCGCTTTGCAAGAGGTATCCGGACAGCTTCTTTTTGCCTGGGGGATCAAGTGCTGCCGAAGGCTCATCCAGCAGGAGAACCGCAGGATTGGCTACCAGCACGCCGCCCAGCGCTGCCCGCAAGCGCTCTCCATGAGAAAGGTGCTGCGGCGCCCGTTCTGCGGCCTCGCCTATATCTAGCGCGGCAAGCATTGCGAGCGCTTGCGCTTTTGCTTCACGTGGATTTGCTCCTCGCACAAGCAGACTAAAGGCAACGTCATCGATCACTTTGGGGAAAAGAAGCTGATCTTCCGGAACAGAAAACAGGAAGCCTGCCTTTTGCCTGACAACGGACAGGGTCTCCTCATTTACGCCTGTGCCGCCGACCGTTATCTGTCCCTGAAAAGGAACCAGGCCGACGGTTGCAGCCAGCAACGTCGTTTTGCCCGAACCGTTGAGTCCCAACAGCGCGACACGCTCACCGGCATGGACCTCAAACGAACATCCATCAAGCACCGGAGGCCTTCCATGCCCGTATGAAACGGTCACATCCTCGTAGCGAAGTGCAGGATGCTCCTTCATCAAATGAGCGCCTCCATCCGAAGCGCCAGCGCCATCAGCATCACCAGGACAATGCCGGCAAGCGTCGCACGATCCAGCATTCGCAAAGGTGCTGCATGGTTGCGAGGCTCCTTTGCCGTAAATCCCCGCACCTCCATAGCGGCCGCGACTCTTTCCGCCTTGAACATCATTCGGGAAAGCCAGACTGCCGGAACAGATCTGAGTAGCAGAACCCGCGTCCTCCATTCTGAGGCGCCTCCACGAACCAATATGGCTCTGGACATACTTGCCGTTTCATCAAAAAGCAGACCCGCCTGATGAACCATCTGTACGAGCAAGGCAGCCGCCAGATGCGGCAGCGGCAGGGCATTTACAGCCTTATGAAAGTCGTCCAGGGAGAGTGCTGATACCGTAGCAACTGCAATCAGCATCCCTCCTATCCCGCGCGTCATGATCCACCAGGGGATTCTGAAAGCCGTGAGATCTAAGGCTCCTTCACGAGAGGCTGTGAATGCCGGAGAGGGATCTATCCAGGGAACCAGAAGGAAAAACGGAGCAAAGATCAAAAATCCATAGAGCAGCATCCGGCCCCACACAGGCCTCGGCGTCCCGGCAAGGAAGATCCAGGCAATGACCAGAACCAGCAGCGCCGCAAATCCCGTTGTGTTGCCGGGAATGATCCAGGCACAGCTAACAAACAGACCCGCCCCGGAGAGCAAGCGCACCACATGGGACAGGCGCAGCAGCGGACCCGTCCCGCTTCCCCACAGCGCCATCAGGTTTCTGTGTATCATACCTGTTCTGCATCAATGGGTGATTCTCGAGCTATACGGTGTTGCAGGTGGCTGCGTCCGGCGGAAGGAGCGTACAAAAGGCGGGATCACCAGAATCATCAGGAGTAAACCAGGCCAGGCAGCTACAACGGATACACCGGCGAGAAAGCGGGCAGGCAAATGCAGCGTCACTGCGACAAGGTAAGCCAGTCCGGCAAAAACCAACCTTCCGAAGAGCAATACAGGAGTCAGCAGAATCCATTCATTCAAATGCGGCCAGGTCTGCCGGACATAAGCAATGCATCCCGCGATTAAACCGAGTTCCACCGAAACGAGCGGTGCAATGGGGGGATACAGTGGCGGCATTCCCGTCAATGCCGCAGACACGAAGGGGACAAGCATGGCTGTCACGATGGCAACCCCTGGCTGCACAAAAAAAGCCATAGCGACAAGCGGAATGTACATCGGCATAAAAACAGGACCGAGACGAACCAGATGAAAAAGAAGGGGAAGGAGCAATGCGGAGGCTCCAAACACGCCACCGTACGCGAGGTCGCGAGACGTGTACTGGTTTTTCATCACGGGGGGATACGCCATTGTGATTGTGCTTTTACCAAACAAAACCGCCCCACACTGCCGGCAGACGGTGTGGGGCGGTTTTGTAAAAATGTAACAGACCCAATAAGTTCCGCAAAGACAATCACTCCTGTGGATAAAGGGGGACTGCTTCGACGGCTGCACGGCTAGTAGCGAGCCGTAACCGTCCGGCGCTTGAGTGCAGAAAGCCATCTGGTAATGTCAATCTCTTTCGGGCAGGCTTGAACACAGTTGAAGATAGTGTAGCATTTCCAGAGTCCTTCCTTCGAGTCAACAATCTGGAGCCTGTCTCCCGTCCCTTCGTCACGGGTGTCGAACGTGTAGCGGTACGCTTTCAGCATAGCCGCAGGACCGAGATAGGTCGGGTCCGCCCAGGTGCTCGGGCAACTATGCGTACATGCTCCACACATGATGCACTTCGTAGCATCCTCAATCACCTCATGGTCGTGCGGGCTTTGCAGGCGCTCAAGTTCGGGCGCAGGCTTGCTGTTGATCAGCCACGGCATGACGGCGCGATACTTCTCAAAGAAACGGGTCTGGTCCACTACCAGATCCTTTACGACAGGAGCTGCCGGGAGCGGCGCGTAGGTGATCGTATCGCCGTCTCCCCTGGCGAGATCCTGCACCAGGATCGAACAGGCGAGTTTGTTTTCGCCGTTGATCTGCATGGCATCTGAGCCGCAAATCCCATGCGCACAGCTTTTTCTGAAGGTCAGCGTGCCGTCCAGATGCCACTTGATATAGAGCAGCAGCGCCAGTGCGCTATCCATTGGATCAGCCGGAACCTCGTAGGTTGCCCAGTAGGGAGCCTTATCGGTCTCCGGATTAAAGCGCTTGATTTTAACGTTAAGCTTCATTGATCACGGAAAGAATATTTACGTCATGGGTTGGCCCGGCTTTCAGCTGTTCAGCCAGCGTACGAAAAAACCAAACCATACAAGACCGCTCCCTAGAGCCAGCACCACCGTATACACAACAAAAAGCCGGGGTCCGATGCGCTCGTCTGCTCGCTGCAACCACGCTCGGTATACACCGTCCACGCTTATCAACGTTATGACGACTGCGATCATCAGCAGCCGCTCAGGGGTCCAGTAGGGCATGGCTATAAAGAACAAGGAATCAAACAGGCAGATCCATACCCGGTCGCCTCTCTGCCGATCTTCTGCTAGTACTTCCGCTCCTTCGGCTCAAAGCGCGTTATAACGACATCCTTGAAGCCAAACTCGTAGTTGCCTTCACAATCGCTATAGAACAGGGTGTGCTTTAGCCAATTCGCGTCATCTCGCGTTTTGTAATCGTCCCTTGAGTGGGCGCCCCGGCTTTCCTTTCTTACTTTTGCTCCTGCCGCAATCGATTCAGCGTAATCGACCATGAACTCCACCTCGACTGCGTCCATCAGGTCGGTGTTAAAGAGCTTACCCTTGTCGGTAGAAACCACCTTCCGCGCCCTTTTGCGGAGTTCCTTGAGATCGTCCAGGGCCTTTTCCAGGGTTTCCTCATTGCGGAAGACCGACACGTTATCCATCATGGTTTTCTGGAGGTCGGTTCGCACCTTCACAATAGGCTCTCCTTCCGTGCGAGACAGGATCTCCTCCAGCATCTGGCGCGTGCGCTTCTCCGGATTCTCCGGAAGCGGCGGGCGCTTGTTGCCTTCCGTCCGAATCTGCTCCGCCATCGCCATTCCTGAGCGACGTCCGAAAACCACGAGGTCTACGAGCGAGTTCGTGCCGAGGCGATTGGCTCCATGAACCGATACACAGGCGCATTCTCCGATGGCGTACAGGCCAGGCACCACCGATCCGCGCCGCGCACTTTCGACGCGGCCGTCCGCATCGGTTGGAATCCCGCCCATGGCATAGTGACAGGTCGGCGCAACGGGAATGGGCTGCTTCAGCGGATCGATGCCGAGGTAGGTGCGCGAGAAGGTAGCAATCTCCGGAAGCTTCTTTTCGATCACGTCGGCGCCGACATGGGTCAGATCCAGGTCGATATACTCCTTGCCGTTGACGCCACGACCTTCCATGATCTCCTTGTACATGCACTGCGAAACGAGGTCGCGGGGCGCAAGGTCTTTGACGGTAGGCGCGTAGCGCTCCATAAAGCGCTCGCCGGAATTGTTGCGCAGAATCCCTCCTTCGCCTCGAGCGCCCTCCGTGATGAGAATGCCCAGACGATAGAGACCGGTAGGATGGAACTGAACAAACTCCATATCCTCCAGCGGCAGACCCTTGCGCAGCACGATAGACATGCCGTCTCCGGTGCCCGCGTGCGCGTTCGAGGTTGTCTTGTAAGCGCGTCCGTAGCCGCCCGTGGCAAAGTTGACGATCTTGGCGTGGAACGTATGCACTTCGCCCGTCAGAATCTCATAGGCCACAACGCCGCACGTTTCGCCCTCCGGCGTCAGGAGCAGATCAAGCACCTGAAATTCGTCATAGAACCGCACATTGTTCTTGACGCACTGATCAAACAACGTGTGCAGGATGGTATGGCCTGTGCGGTCGGCTGCGTGGCAGGCCCGGCGGACGGGCGCTTCGCCAAAATTGCGCGTGTGGCCTCCAAACCGGCGCTGAGAGATCTTGCCTTCCTTGTTCCGGCTAAACGGAACGCCATAGTGCTCCAGTTCGATGATGGTGCGCGGCGCATCCTTGCACATAATATCGATGGCATCCTGATCGCCCAGGTAATCGCTTCCCTTAACCGTATCGAAAGCGTGCCAGAGCCAGTGGTCTTCCTCCTCATTGCCCAGGGCCGCCCCGATTCCGCCCTGTGCGGCGCCTGTATGGGAACGCAGCGGATGAAGCTTTGAAACGACAGCCACATCGGCCCCGCCTTCCTTGGCGTACAGCGCCGCCATGAGACCAGCGCCGCCCGCGCCGACGATGACGACGTCATGCGAAAAAGTCATGGATCTCTAAAGGTATTGATCGTGAATCAGTAGCCATGTTTCGCTCCCGATGCATCTCCGGGCAACCCGGAATCTTGAGAGAGAAAAACAATGACCTTTGTAAAGCCCGGAAATCTGCAAGCGGCGCCCCCACTACAAAGGAGCGTAGTTCCATCCTGCCGTGATGACCGAATACAACCCTATAACGAGAAGCACCAGGGCAAGCGTCCACGAAAGAGCGAACACCGCTACACGCACCATATCGTTGCGAATGTAGTCCCCCAGCACATTATTCAAACCGTAAAAACCGTGATGTAACGCAAAAAGGAGAAACAGGATGTTAAAACCCTTCCACAGCACGGCATAAACAGGGCTGGCAAGGCGCTGCATGACCACATCGTAGGCCGTCACTTCAGCAACGTTCGCACCGCCGGCTTGCAGGCGGACGGCTTGTTGCGCCTCTTCCGAATACACCGGCATCTCGCCATGCGAAACGACTGCCGTGGTGATCGTTGCTGTCTGATGGTCAAAATGCTGCACCCAGAAATGGGTAATAAGCAGAAAAATCAGGAACGTACCCGTAATCCGGTGTATGAACCAGTTAAAGGCAGACGAACGGGTAGACTTTCCGTAGGGATTAGACATAGTTATATCTTACCGTATCGGGGCTATCAGGATGCGTAATAGGTAACCAGCGCGTAGATCGACGGATAACCACCGATCAGCAAGATAGCAAGGGCTACTGCGCTAAGCGTCCAGAACAATTTTCGATGCGTCGGACTCCAGCCGAGGAAATCGATCAGCACAATGCGCAAACCGTTCATGGCGTGATACGCGACGGCAGCAAGCAGCAAGAACTCACCTATCTTGAAAATGGGCGCGTGATAGCCCGCAATCAGTTCATTGAAGGAATCCCGATCTGACAGCGATCGCAACCCCCATACATGGATAACAAGGTAGCCCACAAGCGCTACACCACTGAGCCGGTGAGCCAGCCAGGCGAACATACCCGTGCGCACTTTATAGCGCTGAACAGGGTTTGGCCGCGCACGTTCGACGGTTTCAACTGCCATAGTCAAATTGACGTTTATTTAGTCCATCGGATGCGTTACAGAAGATAGAGGCAAGCGGGGCGCTAAAGCAAAACGCACACCAGCCAGACAAGTCAATTTACCGAAAAAGCGTTCGGAAGAAGAACCCGATACTGCTAATTCAGCGTGAAGCTTTGCCGTTGGTGAGCCGATCAGCAAAAGACCCTACATCCGAGGGCAGCTTTCCCTGTCGCGATCTGCGCCTCTATGACCGTAAAGAAAGCTACACAGCCGGCTCTTTGTAGAGGCCGCGCGGGCCTACATACCTGGCGCTCGGACGAATCAGCTTGTTGTCCTTCCACTGCTCCAGCAGATGGGCTGTCCACCCGGACGCCCGACTCATGGCAAAGATAGGCGTATAAAGATCAATATCAATCCCCATCAGATAGTAGACAGCCGCGCTGAAAAAGTCTACGTTGGGGTAGAGCTTCTTTTCCTGCTCCATGAGGCCCATGATCTGCCTGCTCATCTCAAGCCATCGCGTCTCTCCCTTTTCAGCGCTGAGCCGCTCCAGCATCTGATAAAGTATGGAAGCGCGTGGATCCAGCACCTTATACACGCGGTGTCCAAACCCCATGATTCGCTCGTTGGCCGCCAGCTTCCGGCGCACATAGTCTGCCGTCTCGATGCCGCTGCCATCCATTTCGAGCAGCATCTTCATCACCTCCATGTTGGCGCCGCCATGCAGCGGTCCCTTTAACGCCCCGATAGCCCCCGTGACTGCGGAGTAGATGTCTGATAGTGTGGAGGCAATAACACGGCCTGCAAAAGTTGAAGCATTAAGGCCGTGCTCTGCGTGTAATACCAGCGCAGCATCCAGGGTGCGTTCTGCGGCAGCGCCAGGTTCCTCGCCGTTAAGCATATACAGGAAGTCGCCGGCAACCGACCCTTTTTGCAAAGGCGCCATCACCGGCTTTCCTTTCCGGATTCGGTCGAAAGCGGCAATAATGGACGGGATGCGCGCCGTGATCCGGACAGCTTTGCGGTAATTGGCTTCCGCAGATTTATCCTCCGATTCCGGGTCGAATAACGCGAGCGCAGAAACCATAGTGCGCAAAACGACCATCGGACTGGAAGAAATGGGCAGTCTTCGCAGTAAATCGATGATGGCATCAGGAAGAACACGTTCTTTGCCCAGCATCGCCTTCAGGTCATCAAGTTCTTCCTGATAAGGCAGCCTTCCGTTCCACAACAGATAAGCCGTTTCTTCAAAAGAAGCAGTTGCACCCAGGTTTTCGATGCTATATCCCCGGTAAACGAGTGCGCCCTCCTTGCCGTCTATAAAGCACAACTCAGAATCCAGCGCTACTACGCCCTCCAGCCCGCGCGCTTTGGGGAGCGGTTGAGCCTGTTCGGATTGCAGCTCGTTTTCCGCACGAAGCGGCGAGGCATCCGTTGGTTTTGTTACTGTTTCCTGCATATTCGCCTGTCTCCTATTCCTTGTCATGGATGTATGATCGCTTGCTTCGGCCGTGAGGGGTTTCCTCAAATCACATTTTGCGAGAAACCTTATTATTGCCGCCTTAAAACGACCGCTTGTTCAGGTTATCGAAAAAGAAATAGCCGTTTAATTGTATTTATTTAGTAATTATAGCGCTAAAGCCTTATTTACACAAAGGAGTCATTAAATAGAATCGGCGAATTTTGTAGGGGGCCAGAGGGCAAAGACCCAGATATTGTGATGAGAAGGCTGCAAGGGGATCATTTTTGAAATACGGAGTATCAATTGATAGCAATGCTTAAGTTTTTCAGGTCAGGATCCTGCCTGAACAAGCCGACGGCTGTACGAATCAGCAGCGGCCCGTTGCACGCATAGAGGTTGGTTCGTAATTTCGGGAGCGCTCTCGCTATGCGCCTTCGGGAACGACTATTGTAGGCAATTTGCGATTCTGGCATTCTTGATGTTGCCGCGCGCATCTGGCAGCCTGTCGATTGGTGGATTCACTATGCTCGCGGCAGCATTGACCGCACGTAAAGCCGCGTGCTTGCAGGACGTCTCGCGGTGGTTTGTTTTATAAGTCAAGTTCCGGATTTGCAGAACGCTCTCATTCTAAGCGGCGCCCTTTTTGCGGCTCTGCTACAACATCCACAAGGGTTATACAGTATTATCAAGGAGTGCTGCACGCACCTCTTGAGCCGGTTTCCATTTGGCAACTCACGCTACACAGAGCAGGTGGCGCTTCCGTCAGCCCACCGTAATCTCCTGATCCCGTCCAGCGCGACCTCGCCGCCGGGCCGTATTGTTTGCTCTTTTGCATCCGTGTACGCACAAGTTCTTGCGCCCCTTCCGGCTTCGCCGGGATCGTACGTGCCATATCCAGACCGGACGTTAGAATGCGTGCACCAGGGTCTTTTATGGCAAAGGAAATCATTATCAATGCAGAAAAGGAGCAGACCCGTATAGCCATCGTCGAACATGGCGAACTGGTCGAGCTCTATATCGAGAACCCCCAGAACGAAAGAACGCTAGGGGACATCTGTCTCGGACGTGTCCGCAAGATCATGCCGAGCATACAGGCTGCTTTTGTCGATATCGGGCAAAAACAGGATGCCTTTTTGCATTTCTCCGATTTATCGGACAATCTGGGGGATCTACTCACGTTTCTTGAAGATCCCAATCCGGAAGTCGGCAAACACACAATCCACCCGGATCAGCACCGGGCGCGAGGAAAGCGCCGGCGCCCTCACGGGCAGCGCCAGCACAAGAGCAATCCTCCGGAAACCAGCAATGGCTCGGAAACGCAGGAAGCCAGTGCAGAAGCAGAACAAACCGAGGAAAGCTCCAGAGATCCGCGCAGTAAAACAACGGCGCGCACCCGGGGACTCCGCCGTTCTACACAGCGCAAATCCAGGCATAAAACGGACGAATCGCAGGAGCAGGGTTCCAAAGCAGCCAAGCCTGACAAGGCTGCGCCACAAAAGGAGCAGGGATCGCCGGACATATATCTGAAAAGGGATCAGTCCATCCTGGTCAAGATCGTTAAAGAACCTATCTCGTCTAAAGGAAGCCGCGTCTCAACGGACATCTCCCTGGCAGGCCGCTTTCTCGTGCTCGTCCCGCTGGCGGATTATGTCGCCGTATCGAAAAAAATTTCCTCCTACAAGGAACGGCGCCGGCTACGCGCGCTGGCGAAAAGCCTGGCGCCGGATGGTTTTGGCGTTATCGTCCGAACGGTAGCAGAAGGCAGAAACGCAAAAGCGCTGGATACGGACCTTCGGTTGCTGGTCGAAAAGTGGCGCAAGATCGAGAAAAAGCTCGCCGGCAAACCCAGCCCGCCGCTGCTTGTCCACGAAGATGTCAATATGGTATCGTCTGTTATCCGCGATCTGTTCTCGGAAGACTATGACCGCATCCTGGTAGACGATCCAAAGCTGTATCGCAATATCAAGAGCTACGTCCAGGCCGTTGCCCCGCAGATGGTCCCCGCCGTTCAGATTCACAAGAACAACAAGCCCATCTTTGAAGCGACCAGCATCGCACGCGACGCAGCACAGGTTTTCGAGAGCCGCGTCGATCTGCCCACCGGAGGCTATCTGTTCATCGAGCGGACGGAGGCCATGTATGTGATCGATGTCAACTCGGGCCGTTCAGGACGAGGGATGACGCAGGAGGTCAATTCGCTCAAGGTGAATCTCGAAGCGGCGCGGGTCCTGGCCCGACAGGTGCGACTGCGAGACATAGGCGGCATCATTGTAGTCGACTTCATTGACCTGCGAGAGGACAAAAACCGCCAGAAAGTCTATGATGAGCTCAAGAAAGAGTTCAGAAAGGACAGGGCCGTCACCAAGATCCTGCCGATGAGTGATTTCGGACTGGTGCAGATCACACGCCAGCGCCTGAGACCCAGCGTGTCCACCATGGTCACTACCAATGGAAAGTCTGGATCCGATGCGGAAAAAAGTGTTCCTGTTGCCGCATCGCCCAAAGGAAAAGCAAAGGAAGCCGACGATCCCCCTGCCCCCAGGA
>CBDUBU010000024.1:0-25024 GCA_965365465.1 uncultured Rhodothermaceae bacterium | reverse complement strand
TCGAACTCGCCGAGGATTCGCCGGTGGGCGCAAGCTTCGCCGATTTCGCGGCGCCGGCGGGCGTAAAGCCTGAGAACCCGACAGTAGCTCCGTTATGAATGAGCGCTGCGGCTTCATCCGGGGTCAGTCTCGGAAAATGATTGCTTAAAGACATAGTTACGGGGTTATGTATTGCGCTTGACTATACGAACAGGGGCATACTCGCCTGGAGTATGCTTTTGAGTTATGTCACGAGGTTTCTCTAGGGGTTGCAAATCGGGCTGCGGTTTCTCCTGTTTCCATCACGCGAAATAGGACAGAAGCACTCCGGCGGCTACCGCAGAACCAATGACCCCGGCAACATTCGGTCCCATTGCGTGCATCAGCAAAAAGTTATGGGGATCTTCTTCATGCGCTACCCGCTGCACCACACGCGCGGCCATCGGGACGGCAGAGACCCCGGCGGCGCCGATAAGCGGATTAATGGGCATTCGGCTGACCCTGTTCATCAGCTTGGCAAACAGGAGGCCGCCTGCCGTAGCGACGCTGAAAGCGATAATGCCCAGAATGAAGATGTAGATCGTCTGCGGAGTAAGGAAGGTGCTGGCCTGTGTTTTTGCGCCTACCGTGAGTCCCAGCAGAATGGTCACGATGTCAATGAAGGTAGAACTTGCCGTCTTTGCCAGCCTTTCGGTAACCAGACTCTCGCGTAGCAGGTTTCCGAAAAAGAGCATCCCCAACAGCGGCAATGCTCCATTGGCGATAAACGCGGTCAGCAAAAATCCTGCAATCGGAAACACGACCCGCACGGTGCGGGATGCCTCCTTCGGCTGTTCCATGCGGATGAGGCGTTCCTTTTTGGTCGTTAACAACTTCATGATAGGCGGCTGGATCAGCGGCACCATCGCCATATACGAATAGGCCGAAAGCGCCACGGCGCCCAACAGGTCAGGGGCAAGCCTCGTGCATAGAAAGATCGCAGTAGGTCCGTCCGCGCCGCCGATGATGCCGATGGAAGCAGCCTCGGTGGGAGAGAAGCCGAACAGGAGCGCGACGGCAAAAGCGCCGAAAATGCCTAGCTGGGCGGCGGCTCCGAGCAAGATGGTGCGTGGATTGGCAAGGAGCGGCCCGAAATCCGTCAGGGCGCCGATGCCGAGGAAAATGAGCGGCGGGAAGAAACCCCACTCGATACCCCGGAACAGCATCCAGAGCACACCTGCGGCCCAGGGATCCTGTTGCTCCAGCGTAACAATGGTGCTATACCGGTGATCCGGCGCCTCGCGCAGCGCGAGGATCTGCCGTCCCTGCTGCAGATGCACGACGCCCGGCTGAGCCACATCGCCTCCATAATAGAGCTTGGCCCTGGTATTCACCATCACGGCCTCGCCTCTGGCGACCCGATCCTGGAAAAGATAAGGCTGAAACCTGGTTATGTTCTGCCCCTGCAACCCTTCTTCAGGGGAATAAATAAGCTCCCACGGCCCGATTTCTTGCCCGTCGATCACTGTGCCGTTCCCGGAGGCGTAGTAGGCTATGTCATTCTGGCTCACAGGCCCATCGTACACACCCACGCTCAGTTCGGTAATGTCGTAGGGCACGTTGCCGATCAGGATGCCAAATCCGATGGGGATTAAAAGGAGCGGTTCAAAGCCTTTCTTGATGGCAAGGAAAATGAAAAGGATGCCGATCAACAGCATCACTCCGTTGGTCCAGTGAAACTGCCCGAACCCGGAGCTGTGGAGAAAATCAACAAACATGTCAAGCATGGGCATACCTCAAGTCGAAAGCGAAATCGGGAACGGGTTGGCGACTTCGCCGCGTGCCACGTTCCCGCTCTGATCGCGTCTGGTTATGCAAACTCGACGAGGAGTTGCCCTTGTTTGACGGCATCGCCGGCGCTGACGTGAACGGCTCTCACGGTTCCCGCAACAGGCGAAGCAATGTTGGTCTCCATTTTCATAGCTTCCATGATTGCGATGACCTGGTTCAGCGAGACTGTATCGCCCGGCTTCACCTTTACCTGGAGCACGGTGCCTGCGATGGGGCTTTTGCAGACCCGGTCTTCGCTGCCTGCGCCGCTCGGCTGAGCGGCCGGGCGAGCGGGCGCTGCCGCCGGGGCCGCAGCAGGCGGCGCCGAACGGGAGGTTTGCGCCGCCTGCTGCGAGGCGGCTTGCGGCGCTTGCGGAGTGAGAACGGGTGCTTCTGTATCTAAAAACTCAACTTCGACATCGTAGCTGAGGCCTTCTACTGTTATGCGTAGTTTCATATAGACCTTCTCAGGTTATGAGAGGATTGAATTGAAATACGACCGGCTTCCGACCACGCAGAGATCGTATTTTTATTAAGGAATGTAATGTGCCGGACCCGAACCGGGCGTCCGACTGCCGCGCAGGCCGCCGCCGTCAGAAGCGCCAGCGTGCGCCCGTCCATCGGGCTGGATAAGCCCGCTGCCACCGGGCCAGGTGCGACTTTCGGCGGAAAGTCAGCCACAGCGCTTTTATCTCCCCGGTCAAGTAGTTTCGTCGTGAGCATGATCATGCCCCCTACGATGAGCAAGGCCAGAAAAACAACGGCCATCCCTACTACGGCGAGCGCAAGGGCTTCACCTTCCTGATCGGCCAGATCTGGCTCAACCTGGAGCAGCAAGGGGAGTATGTGTATCAACCATACATACATATTTGGCTTTCCAAGATCTGTTTATTCTTTCCTGAAACAGTGAGTTGGATTCAGTGTTACAGTGGGATCAGGCCGTGCTTTTTCTGCGGCCGGATATCGCGTTTCGTCCGCAGCGTCTCCAGCGCCATCGCCAGATAACGCCGGGTATCAGCCGGCTCGATGATGTCATCCACCATGCGCCGTGAAGCGGCGACGTAGGGCGTGGAGAAGGTGTCCCGGTACAGGTCTATCAGTTCGCGTCGTTTCGAGGCTTTGTCCTCGGCAGCATCGATTTCCTTACGGAACACCACGCTGGCGGCTCCTTCTGCACCCATCACCGCAATTTCCGCGGTGGGCCAGGCGGCTACCCGATCTGCGCCGAGATCCTTTCCGCACATGGCAAGGTAGGCTCCCCCGTAGGCTTTGCGCAGGATGACGCTGATCTTGGGCACCGTCGCCGCCGAATAGGCGAAAAGCATTTTTGCTCCGTGGCGAATGATGCCGCCGTATTCCTGTTCTACACCCGGCATGAACCCGGGCACGTCTACCAGCGTCACGAGCGGAATGTTGAAGGCATTGCAGAACCGGATGAAACGCGAACTCTTATCCGAGGAGTCGATGTCGAGCACGCCGGCCTTATGCGCGGGATTGTTGGCAATGATGCCCACCGTGCGTCCGAGCAGGCGTCCGAAGCCGACGATGATATTCTGCGCAAAGGATGCCTGAACTTCAAGAAAATCAGCGTTATCAACCAGCCGCGCAATGACATCGTGCATATCATACGGAGCGCGGGCGTTGTCGGGGATGATAGCGTCAAGCTCCTCATCGGCATAGATGGTCCGGTCGCTCTCGTAATGCGGCGGATCTTCCAGGTTGTTGGAAGGAAGGAAGGAGAGCAGGTGCTGGCAAATGCGGATGGCATCCTGATCATCTTCGGCAACGAAGTGAACCACACCGGAATAGGCCATCTGCGCTTCCGGGCCGCCAAGCTCTTCCGGGGTAACATCCTCTCCCGTGACCTGCTTGATGACGGAGGGGCCGGTAATGAACATCTGGCTCTGCCGGGTCTGAATGATGAAATCAGTCAGCGCCGGGCTGTAAGCGGCTCCCCCTGCGCAGGGTCCACAGATGAGAGAGATCTGCGGGACTACGCCGGAAAGCAAGGTGTTGTGGTAAAATACACGGCCATAGCCGCCCAGAGCATCAATCCCTTCCTGAATGCGCGCGCCGCCGGAGTCGTTGATGGTGACCATCGGGCTGCCCGTTTTCAGGGCGGCCTTCGCCATTTCTACGATCTTGTCTGCGTGAACCTCACCCACGGCGCCGCCGAGGCTGGTGAAGTCCTGACTTGCAACGTGAATCAACCGGCCATTCACATTACCGGCGCCGGTAACCACGCCATCGGCAGGAACGTCTTTGTCTTCCATGCCGAAGTAAGTGGATCGGTGCCTGGCAAACCCGTACATCTCCTGGAAAGAGTCCGCATCACAAAGTGCTGTGATGCGCTCGCGGGCGGAAAGCTTGCCCTGTTTGTGCTGCTTTTCGATGCGGTCTCGCCCTCCCATCTCTTGCAGTGCAGCTTTGCGCTTTCGCAGTTCGGCGATGCGCCCGGCCATCGTGTTTATTTTGGTTTCCTGTGTCTCGGTCATAATCAGCCTCCGCAAAGGCTATGTAATTCTTCTACGTAATGCAGCCGGGCAGGTGAATCTGCAACAAGTGCAGTTATCACCCGATCCAGCCGCATAAGTATCCGCGCCGCCCGCCATCGCGGCCGGAGTTTCTTGCCACTGCCGACTGCCTAATGTGCCGGCTCACACAGTTCTGTGAGCACACCTGCGCTGCTCTTGGGATGCAGGAAAGCGATCTGCGTATGATGAGCGCCCGGACGCGGCCTCTCGTCGATCAGGCGGATGCCCTCAGACTTGAGCGCGTCAAGCCGCTGCTGGATGTCGGCGACGGTATAGGCGATGTGATGGAGACCTTCCCCCTTCTTTTCCAGAAACGCGGAAACCGGCGAATCAGAAGCAGTGGGCTCCAGAAGCTCAAGGCGCACTTCATGGCCTTCCGGACCTATAAGGAAAAAGCCGACCTTCACTTTCTGGTCGGCTACTTCCTCGATGCCTTCAAAGCGGGCGCCGAGCGTGTTTTCGTAATAGCTGCGGTGATCGTCGATAGACCTGACCGCGATGCCGATATGGTTGATTGCGCTGGGATTTATCATAGGTGTTGTTGTGTTCCTGGTTAAGGGTCGCCGGCGGGCCAACGCCCGCCGGCTCTTACTGGTCGCCTCCATCACGGGCGAGATTCAGGAAAAGGTTTCCTGATACTCTCCGAAGACGCCGCGAAGGGTGTTGCAGATCTCGCCGACACTGGCATAGGAGCGAACGGCATCGAGAATAAAGGGCATCAGGTTTTCCGTGCCTCGTGCGGCCTCGGCGACTGCCTGCAAGCGCCTGTCCACTTCCGCGTTGTCGCGCTGGGCCTTGACTCGCTTCAGCTTTTCGACCTGGCCCTGTCCGACCGCCTCGTCGATCTTCATGAGATCCATCGGCGTCTCTTTCTCCGACTGGAACTTGTTGACGCCAACGATAGTCCGCTCGCCGCGCTCGATGGACTGACCGTATTCGTAGGCGGCCTGCTCGATCTGGCGCTGGATCCAGCCCTGCTCGATGGCCGATACGACGCCGCCCATCTCGTCAATCTTGTTGATAAGTTCGGTTGCTTCGGCTTCCAGTTCGTCGGTGAGCTTTTCTACGTAGAAGCTTCCTGCCAGCGGATCGATGGTGTTAGTGACTCCGGACTCAAAGGCAACAATCTGTTGCGTGCGGAGCGCCACCGTAACGCTTTCCTCGGTGGGCAGCGCTAGCGCCTCGTCTTTCGAGTTGGTGTGCAAGCTCTGTGTACCGCCTAGCACAGCGGCAAGCGCCTGCAGCGTAACCCGGACGATGTTGTTATCCGGTTGCTGCGCCGTAAGCGTAACGCCTCCTGTCTGCGTGTGGAAACGCAGCATCCAGCTTTTCGGGCTGGCAGCGCCGAAGCGCTCCTTCATGATTTTGGCATAGAGGCGCCGTGCTGCGCGGAACTTGGCTACCTCCTCCAGAACATCCGTGTGAGCGGCAAAGAAGAAGGCAAGGCGGGGCGCAAAGTCGTCAACCGCCAGGCCGGCGTTGATGGCCGTTTCTACATAGGTGATGGCATCTGCCAGCGTAAAGCCAATTTCCTGCGCGGCCGTCGATCCGGCCTCACGGATGTGATAACCGCTGATGGAAATGGTATTCCACTTGGGCACCTCGGCGGTACAGTAGGCGAAAATGTCGCTGATGATACGAAGCGACGGCTTGGGCGGAAAGATATACGTGCCTCGCGCAATGTACTCTTTCAGAATGTCATTCTGGATGGTGCCGTTCAGCTTGTCGGCAGACACACCCTGCTTTTCGCCCACTGCGATATACATGGCGAGCAGGACGGCGGCGGAAGCATTGATGGTCATGCTCGTGGAGACTTTGTCGAGCGGAATGCCGTCAAAGAGCGTTTCCATATCGGCAAGCGTATCGATAGCCACGCCCACCTTGCCGATCTCCCCGGTTGCAATCGGGTCGTCCGAGTCATAACCGATCTGGGTAGGCAGGTCGAAAGCCACCGAGAGGCCCGTCGTGCCCTGTTCAAGAAGGTATTTGTAGCGCTGGTTCGACTCCTCCGCCGTGGCAAAGCCGGCATACTGGCGCATGGTCCAGAGCCGCCCACGGTACATAGTCGGCTGGACGCCTCGTGTGAACGGGTACTCTCCAGGGAAGCCAAGCTTTTCCGTGTAGTTCTCCGTAACCGAGGGATCGGGCATATACAGCCTTTCAACTGGCTTGTTGGAGACGGTGACGAACTGTTTGGACCGCTCCGGGAACCTTGCCAGCGCCTTTTCGACGGTAGCATCGTAGCGGGCCTTGCTCTCCTGGGTCTTATTCTGAACTTCCTGATTATTGGTCATAGCTCGAATACCGGTTACATGGTTCGTGAGACGGGGAGAAAGGTCCGCCGTCAGTCCTGTTTAGCAATGTTCTCCAGCACTTCCTGGGTGAGATCGGACACGGAGATTTCGCCGCTCAAGACGCGATGCAAGGATTCCATCCCGGATTCCTGGTTGTTTAGCATCTGCTGCAAGCGTTGCCGGGCTTCTTCAAAAACAGCCTCACGCACTTCATTGAGCACAGCCTGATCTCGCTGTTTGCGCCAGCGGGTCTCCGAGCGCCCCGCACGCTCTTCCAGTCCCTTTATGAGTTCAGGGATGCCGGTCTTTTCAGCAGCGCTGACGAGGAAAACGCCCGGCGTTTCCGGCCTTCGCCGGGCCATCACCGCATCTTCCAGTTCAGTTTCGGGCTGCCATGCCGCGCCGTGACCAGCATCAAGCAAATCCAGTTCATCGTGGGAATGTGCATGGGAGGGCGCCCGATGGTCGAGGCTCAGGGCGCTGAGCAAGGTGCCGTGCAGGTGGGCAGCGCCTTCCTTGTCCGCCTTGTTCACTACGAAAATATCACCGACTTCCATCAGCCCGGCTTTGAGCATCTGGATGGAATCGCCCTGTCCTGGTGCAAGAATAACCAGAACCAGATCGGCAACGCCGGCTACTTCGACCTCACTTTGCCCGACGCCTACCGTCTCAATGAAAACCGTATCGCATCCGATGAGGCCCATCACCCGCAAGACGCCCTTGACGCCCAGCGACAGGCCGCCGAGATGACCGCGCGAGGCAAGCGAACGGATAAACACCATGGGGTCCGTCGCGTGGTTCATCATGCGCACCCGGTCTCCAAGGACGGCGCCGCCTGTAAACGGGGAAGAAGGGTCTACTGCAATGACGCCGAGGCGACTGCCCGGAAACTGCGTGCGGTACTCAGAGATCAGACTGTCTGTCAGCGTAGACTTGCCGCTGCCGGGAGCGCCCGTGATGCCCAGGACGAGACGGGGCTGCGGCCAGTTTTCGAGGGGAATTCCCTGAAAGAGTTCGGGCAGGCGTTGGGGCTGGCCCTCCAGGACGCTCATCAGGCGAGCGGCGGCCCTGATCTGGCGAGCGCTGCCCTGGTCTCCGGAGGCAGCGTTTTGAACGAGTTGGTCGAGCGATTGCAGCATACGCGGGATCGCGTTCAGGGATTCGTAATCATTTCATCTCGGCTGGATAGAAACCTTCAGGGCAACGCAAGCAACTCAGGAGGCCAGGCATCTGGTCCTGAATGGCAAAAGCGCGATCCTGAACGCGCAAATCCATCTCCTGCACACTACGCCCTGGCGCTCAGCAAATCGTTCAGGGTATCAATAATGGTTTCAGCGGAGGTGCCCGGTGTGAACACGGCAGATACGCCTGCTTCCCGAAGGCCGGTCACATCTTCAGGAGGGATGGTGCCTCCTCCAAAGACCACGATGTCATCTGCACCACGTTCCTTCAAAAGGTCAAGAACGCGCTTGAACAACACGTTATGCGCCCCTGAAAGCAGGGAAAGGCCAATAGCGGCCACATCTTCCTGAATCGCGGCTTCGACAATCTGCTCCGGGCTGCGCCGAATGCCGGTATAAATTACCTCAAAACCCGCATCCCGAAGGATGTGCGCCACATATTTGGCGCCTCGGTCATGACCGTCCAGGCCGGGTTTCCCGATAAGAACGCGCGGTTTTTGTTGTGTAGATGTCATGGTTTCATCTATAGTATAAAGTCTCGGCCTGTTGCACCTGCTAACCGGGCCGGGATGGTTAAAACATTCAAGGTCTGATGTCCAGGTCAGACTGTCATAAAGATCCGCTTCGCGCAGGATCTTGAGAGACGCTTCCCCCAGGAAATCCACCGAGGTTTCCTTCCCTCAGATACATAGTGTAAGTGGTGTCGAAACAAAGCTCAAATGAAAAAATGAAGCAATGTTTGTAATCAAATGGTGAACCTTTGGCAGGCGCTTCCCGAAAAAGCGGAAAGCCTGCTCCCTGTAAGGGCTTTTTCATAAAGAGAAGGTCGTCAGGGCAGACGGTGCGGGAAGTGGAACGCTGTATTTATTGGCAGATGGCGCGTAACTTGAGCTGCTTCGCCCGGGTTGCAGGGCAGGTCCTCATAAGAAATCATAAAGATACATAACATGACAAATAGCGGCTACGAACTTGAACGAGACACAGCGATCGAGGCTGTTCGGGAAGCAGCGCTTCTGTGCCGGGCGGTTCAGGAACAGATTTCGCCGGATGTGCTGGAAAAAAAAGATCGGAGTCCTGTAACGGTAGCGGACTTTGGAAGTCAGGCGCTGGTTTGTAAAACTATCCGCACGGCTTTCCCGGACGACCCCATCATCGGGGAAGAAGATGCTGCGGCGTTGCGCGGCGAGGAGAACCGTGAGTTGCTGGAAAAAATAACCCGTCATGTGCGTGCTTACCGGCCGGAGGCCGACAACGACGTAGTATGCTCCTGGATAGATCAGGGCGGCAGCAACAAGTACTCAAATCGTTTCTGGACGCTGGACCCCATCGACGGCACCAAAGGTTTTCTCCGGCGCGAGCAGTACGCCGTAGCGCTGGCGCTGATCGTGAATGGGCAAATCGCAGTAGCAGCCCTGGCCTGTCCTAATCTCGGATCAGAGGTTGCGTCTTCTGATGAAGCAGGCTCCATCTACGTGGCCGTGCGGGGTCACGGCGCTATGAGCTTGCCGCTGGAGGGGTCTCACGGGGTGTCGCAAGTTCGGGTTAGCAGTACGTCGGATACGGCGCAGGCCCGTTTTTGTGAATCCGTAGAATCAGGTCATAGTTCGCACAATGATGCCGCTGAGGTGGCGTCAATCCTCGGAATCAAAACGTCTCCGGTGCGGCTGGACAGTCAGGCCAAGTATGCTGTCGTTGCCAGAGGAGAAGCCGACATCTACCTTCGCCTCCCGACGCGAGCCGGTTACGTGGAGCGGATCTGGGATCATGCAGCCGGGGTGCTCGTGGTGACGGAAGCAGGAGGCAAGGTAACGGATGTTACCGGCAAGCCGCTTGCATTTACGCATGGAAGGGGACTTGAAGAGAATCGCGGCGTGGTCGTCACGAACGGTTTGTTGCATGACGAGGTGATTGCTGCCGTCAAGCAAGCAGGCGTAAAATAGGCTCAATTCTTGTTCTAGTATGGTTCGCCCCTTATCACCAGTAATACAACCGGCGCGATGATCGCTGTTATGCTATGTGCGGGTTTCGGGACGAGGTTGCACCCGCTAACCAGAAACACGCCTAAAGGTCTTCTTGAGATTGCCGGGAAGCCTATCCTGGACTATCAGATGCCTCAATTGCTGGATCTGCCGGAACTTGAGGCTATTCATCTTGTCACCAACGCCTGCTATGTAGCGCAGTTTTACGAATGGCAGTCAAGATGGCGAAGTGAACTGAAGGAGCGGGGGATCTCTATGCACATTCATAATGACGGCTCGCTCCACGAGAATGAACGTCTGGGTTCTGTGGGAGATCTGGCCTTTCTTGCCAGGAAACTGGTCGTTCATAGCCCGATTGTCATTACCGCCGGAGACAACATTTACCGGTTCCCGCTCCGGCCAATCGCCGAAACCTTCCTGAAGTCAGACGATAGCTTGCTGCTGGCGCTTCGAGAGCCGAACTATCAGGTGCGCCAGCGTTATCCGGTGTTCGAGTTCAAAAATGGCGAGGAAATTGCTCACCTCCATGACGAATCCGAACAGCCGCTTACCGAGTGGGTCTGCCCGTCGCTCTATTTCCTCAAGGCGCAGGCGCTGCCTCATGTACACCAGTACCTGGAGCAGGGCGGCGCAAATGACTCACTGACGGGGTTTCTGGACTTTCTGATAAGCCGTGAACCAGTCCGCGCCATCCGCAAGCCCGATGCCAGAGTGTGGCTCGATGTAGAGACGAAGTATATGTTCAAGAAAGCCAACGACGTTCTTGGCGAAGAGCCTCTGATGATCGAATAGCTGCATACAGGCAAAAAGATCTAACTTTGTATGGAGGCAGTCACTTGCCTGGCATTCTGACGCATCCTGTAAGCCGTTTTGTTGATGAGCATATCAGGGATTGGCTTGTTTCTCTGGCATTGCTTCCGCTGTGCCTGTATTTCGCGCTGAAGCGAGGCGAATATACCTTGATTGACAACGCGGATCTGGTTATACACGAGGCAGGACATTTCTTTTTTCATTTCTTCGGCGACTTCATGCACATGGCCGGGGGAACCTTGATGCAGATATTGCTGCCTTCGATTCTCATATGGCATTTTCTCAGGCATGACTACAGAACGGGGGTTCAGGTATCCATGCTGTGGCTTGGTCAGAACCTCATCAACATCAGTGTTTATGCGGCCGACGCGCGTGCGCGTCTTCTGCCACTTTTAGGCGGCAACCGCGTCCGGCACGACTGGCACGATCTCCTCGGACGAACTGGTTTACTTGCCTACGACACCACTATCGGCTATCTGTTCTTCGGACTTGCCATCATATGCTTTATCGTGCTGCTGCTTATTCCGCGTGTGGCGCCTCGTTGAACTGGGATGCATGGGGAAGTATACGCACGGCGCGGAAGGCCGGGAGGAAAGCGCTGCCAGGTCACAAGAGAAAAACCACCCCGATTGAGGTAAGCAGGGTAAGCAGCAGGCCGGGAAGGATAACTTTCTTCAAGCTTGTCGCACCCGCGCTGAGGACAATGCCTCCTTTGACGACAGTATTTGCGGCAGCGGCCAGAACGATGGCGCGGGCTGCTGTCCGCAAATCAAGGGTTCCCCCATCCTGGCTGAGTTCTGCCATGGTAAGTGTGATCGCATCTACGTCGGCAAGCCCTGATGCAATGCTGGAGACGTAAACGCCAGTGTTTCCGAGATACTGCTGTGCGGCGCTGGCAACCACCAGAATGACAGCGTATAGTAGTCCGAAAGTGACGGCTGGCCCGAGTTCAAAAGGGTTCGTGAAGTCCTGGGTTTGCTCCGGGTTTTCCGAATTGCGGCTCAGGTACAGGTAGGCGCAGTACCCCAAGCTGACAGCCGCTCCGGCCGCCATCGGAATCCAGACGATCCTGAGAAGAGGGCGGTTCAGGGCTGCAACCTCGACAATGACGCGGACAAACATAACGGTCCACGCCAGCAAAATCGCAAGGGCGAAAGGACGAGCCAGTCTTTCCGCTGCCCGGCTCTGCTGGGAGAAGGTAAGTGTTACGGCCGTGCTGCTTGCCAGTCCTCCGAGCAGTCCGGTCAGTCCGACGCCGCGCTTGGGCCCGACGATTTTTATGAGAATGTAGCCCAGAAAGCTGATCCCAGAGATGAATACCACCATCAGCCATATTTTGTAAGGAACCAGTACATCAAACGGGGCAGGAGCTATGGCTTCTCTGGGCAGGAGGGGTAATATGATAATGGTGATAACGGCAAACTTCAGGGTTGCGTAAAGATCCTCCTTGCTGATGCGCCGCGCCAGATGTTGCGTCTGCACCTTCATCGTAAGGAGCACCGTTGTTGCAACGCCGAGGGCGGCTGCCAGTGCCAGGTAGTCCCAGTAACAGAGTGCGCCTGTTAGGAGCGTGACAAGAGCAGCGATTTCTGTGGTCAGGCCAATGTCCCCCCGTCGTGACTCGGCGAAATAGGCCGTCGTGATAAGAGCGCCCGCGAGCAGCGCCAGCGTCGCAAAAACAACGGGAGCATCAAGAAGATCGGCGGCCAGCGCCGCAGCGGAACCAAAAAGCGCCAGTAGAGAAAATGTACGGGTTCCTGCAAAAAGCTCTATTTCATGTCCTTCTGCTTTCTGAGAGGCATATTCCCGTTGCAGGCCGATCAGAAAACCGATGACGAGAGAGACGCCAAAGCGATAAAAAAGGTCGAGATGTTCTATGCTGTTTTCCACGTAGATAGAAAGCATCCGGAGGGCATCATGACTGCCTGTGACCGGGTTATGAATTGATTAAATGTTTTGAAAGGCTTGAGTATACCACTTCTGATCGAGAAATGAACGTAACGCACCAAATCATTGACAACCCTCTAATCCCGGCTGCACGCTGAACCTCTCGGCAGGCAGCGAGTTGGATGTGCTTTGCCACAGCGAGAGCCGGCGAAATCGGCAACAGGCCGCATACAGCAGGAGGCTAGGCTCAGGACGCGCCGAACCGCAGGATTTTTCCAATAATGAGAAGTGTGTTGTTGAAGGTTTAGAAACTGTCTGGAAAGGCCATATTACGTATCGGCCTCTGCAAATCGGGCAGGTTATGAGAATAACCTGTCTCGCCTGAGAACCGATGCCTACCTTCGGAAACAGTTTGCTGCGTTGAAAGCAGCGCAGGAACGAGTCAGCCCTGAGCGCCTGCCGTTCTTTGAACATGGATGCTGCCCTACGTTCAGCATGACATGATTTTTGAGGATCGCCACAACCTTACCCGAAGTGTCATCCTGAGCAGAGCGAAGGATCTATGCAACCCGACTTGCAGGCGGCCTGGTAAGAAGAAAAAGAAACGGCAAGCCATGATCTGGCAGGAAAAAAGTAGAAATAAAGCGGCTTCGGGCGCGAAACTGCATTTTGGGCCGCAAAAACCGCAAAACGGCCCTGGCGGAGTCAAAAAGGGCGTTTCGCCTGCACGAAAAACCGCAATAAACCGCTAAAAACCCGCAGTAAACCGCAAAATAATTCATGAGGACAGGGAAGCGAGGGCGCGGGAATCAGGCTTCAGAGACTTTCATAACCGGCCACACAGTCTCTGAAAAAAGCATAGACCGGGCGGTTGTGCCGCGTTTGTATCCACAGGCACGGCGTTATTCGTTGCAATGGGGACAGTTGATGGCCGGGCTTGTCGTTTATGCCATTGCCATCTGCCTGATGATTAAAAGCGACCTGGGGCTGGGGCCGTGGGACGCTTTCCATGTCGGTATTCACAAACTGACAGGGATCAGCATTGGTATGGCCTCCATCATGGTCGGAGCCGTCATCATAGTCGGCACGCTGTTTCTCAGCGTTAAGCCGGGGTTTGGCACGGTCGCTAACATGGTGCTGATTGGCGTCTTTATAGATTTGCTCATGCCCTTCGTCCCGAAATCTGCCTTCTGGGGCGTTGGAGTGCTCTACTACACGGCAGGCGTGGCGCTCAGTGGGTTGGCCACGGGAATGTACATTGCGGCGGGTCTCGGCAAAGGGCCGCGCGACGGGCTTATGATCGCAATCAGCAGCCGAACCGGAAGTCCGGTCGGGCGCGTCCGAACGGTCATCGAGATTGTCGTGCTGGGGTTCGGCTGGTTGATGGGCGGCAAGATAGGCGTGGGAACCGTGCTTTTTGCGCTCACGATTGGTCCTGCCACGCAATGGGGGCTTTATGTATTCGGTCTTTCAGCGACCGGGGGACCCAAAACAACCGATGCTTCCGGCAGGCCTGCCGCGACGATTCCCCTTTCCCGATTGGACAAAGTGGCCTGAAAGCAGCGTCAGTCGCTTCCTTCTTCTGTTTGTTCAGAGGACGCAATCGCAGGATCAAAGATAGTCCGGGGAGGGGTTGCCGACTCCTCTCGCAGGTACACCGTATTGCGCGGGAAGGGGATCTCGATGCCCAGTTTGTCAAACTCGTGTTTCAGGAGGACGCGCAATTCGCGCTCGGCCTGCCACTGCTCGCCGGGCACGACCTGGACGATAATACGGCTCATTATGGAGGAATCTGCAAAATCTGTGATCGCCTGGACAACAGGTTTTTCTTCGAGCAGGATGTCTTTTCTTCTCGATGCCCATTCGCCCGCAACACGTTCCATGACAGGCAGAATAGTCTCGATATCCTGCTCGTAGGAAAGGCCCACGTTGACGATCATACGGGCATAGCCGATGCTGCGGTTTCCGAATATGCGAAGTTCCCCGGCCGGGATCATCAGAACTTCCCCATCAAACTTCCGCACTTTGATGACGCGCAACCCGATGAACTCAACGACGCCGCTTTCGTCTCCGATGCGCATCAAGTCTCCTACATGAATGGTGTCATCAAAAAGCAGAAAGACGCCGCTGATGACATCTTTCACCAGGGTCTGCGCCCCAAAGCCTATGGCAAGGCCCGCAATGCCTGCCGTAGCGATCAAGGCCCCCACATTGATGTCCAGTTCGCCGAGAATGATGATAAAGGCCAGCGGCCATACGATATAGCGACTCGTAGAACTGAGCAGGTTGCTGAGGGTGTATGCGCGCTGCCGCCGGGGATGGACGGCAGGAAGGTCATTGAAGCGGCTGATCCAGCGCGTCGTAATCTTGTCAATGATCCGAATGGCGAAGGCCGCCAGAAAAAGAATGAGAAGGATTTGCAGGACGAGGCCGACAAACCCTATCCAGAGGCGCAGGTCGAATAAATAATCGGTAATCTCACGGGCCAGGTCGCCGAGTCGCGGTGTGTCCGTCAGACGGTACAGGGTTGAATCAGCGCGTATCCGCTCCCCAAGCGTCAGGGTGTCCGCGCGGAGCGCTGAATCGACAAGCGCCGTGTCTGGACGAGCCGTTCCTTGCTGGTTCTGAAGAAACCGCGCAACCTGGAAATAACTCATGGGCGGAAAGCATTAATGTGAGTCATGGAAAGACATAAAACGGGAGTGCGGAGACATGCTCTCTGAAAGAAAAAAATTGCGGCATGTTGGTTTCCGCCTTTTCTTTCCGACCGCATGTCCGCACTCCCGTCTTAGATGTTCCTGCCGATAGACTATGGGACCGGAAGCTATCGGCAGACCTTGCCCTCTATCATTTGTCTGTCAGTGCAGCGACGCCCGGCAGCGTTTTGCCTTCCAGAAACTCGAGCATTGCGCCGCCGCCCGTCGAGACGTGGCTGACCCGGTCTTCGTACCCAGCCTGAGAAATTGCCGCGACGGAGTCGCCGCCGCCTATCACCGTAAGGGCGCCGTGATCTGTTGCTTCCGCGAGGGTTTCAGCAATAGCGAAGGTGCCTTTGGAGTAGTTGGGCATCTCGAATACCCCCATCGGCCCATTCCATACAATGGTTTTGGCCTGGAGCAGTTTCTCGCGGTAGCTCTGAATGGTCGCCGGTCCGATGTCAAGGCCCATTTTCCCTTCCGGGATATCGCCTTCAACCGTTTCGTGCGGCGCTTCGTTGCTGAACTCCTGCGCAACAACATGATCCGTCGGCAGCATGATTTTACCGCCGGCCTTCTCATAAAGGCTGCGGGCTTCTTCCAGCTTGTCGTCTTCTACGCGGGAAGAGCCGACGTTGTGTCCGAGCGCCTTCAGAAACGTATAGCTCATTGCGCCGCCTATCAACAATGTGTCCACCTTGTCCATCAGTGACTCGATGACCCCGATCTTATCCGACACTTTGGCTCCGCCAAGCACGGCGACAAACGGATGGTCGGGTGATTCCAGGACCCGCGAGAGGTACTCGACTTCGCGCTGGAGCAAGTATCCCATAGCCGATTGCGACACATGGCGCGTGACACCCTCGGTGGAGGCATGGGCGCGGTGCGCCGAGCCGAAGGCATCGTTTACATATACGTCAGCAACTTCTGCAAGCGCCGCAGAGAGCATTTCATCGTTCTTGGTCTCGCCAGCGACAAACCGTGTATTCTCGAGCAGCAGGATCCCTCCTTCGGGGAGGTTAGCGACAGCTTCTTTTACTTCGTCGCCCGTAAGAGAACCGGCAAACTGAACGGGTTTGTCCGTCAACCCGGCGAGGTAGTCGGCTACAGGGCGAAGGCTGTATTTCGGATCCGGGCCTCCTTTGGGGCGCCCCAGATGGCTCATAAGAATGGCTTTGCCGCCGGCCTCTGTGATGGCATTGAGGGTAGGAAGTGCTGCCCGGATGCGGGTATCGTCCGAGACTACCTGCTGTCCGCTCTCGTTCTGCTTGAATGGAACGTTGAAATCGACGCGGACGAGCACGCGCTTGCCTTTCAGTTGGAGATCGTCAAGGGTGAGTTTGCTCATAGTGATTGTTTGCTTGAAAAAAGAGTGGGGATCCCGGTGCGCCCTGCACTAAGATGAGGTGTTGTTATCATTTGCGCTCCGGAGTTGCCTGGAAATGTCGCAGGCGGACTTCACCGGACAGACCCAAAAAAGGGAGAACGAAACGAATCCGCTCTCCCTTTCCTGGTTGAATCCGGCTTGATTAAGCGGGTTCAGCAACCTTCATCAGTTTCTCGATGAGGTCAACGGTGCGGTTGGAGTAACCCCACTCGTTGTCGTACCAGCCCACCACCTTCACCATATTGCCGCTTGCCATCGTCGAGGGCGCGTCAAAGATGCAGGAATGGGGGTTGTGGACGATATCCGTCGAGACGATAGGATCTTCGCTGAACTGCAGGATGCCTTTCATGCCATTCTCGGCAGCCTCGCGCATCGCCTGGTTGATCTCCTCTACCGTAACGTCCTTTTCGAGTTCGGCAACGAAGTCCGTGATCGAACCGTCCGGCACCGGAACGCGAAGTGCAAACCCGTCCAGCTTGCCTTTCAGGTGCGGCAGCACAAGCCCGACCGCTTTGGCGGCGCCGGTCGTCGTCGGGACGATGGAGAGCGCAGCGGCGCGGGCGCGGCGCATATCCTTATGCGGAGCGTCCATGAGGTTCTGGTCTGCCGTATAGGCATGGATCGTCGTCATAAAGCCACGTTTCACGCCGAACTTGTCATCGAGCACCTTGACCATCGGGGCAAGACAGTTCGTAGTACAGCTTGCGTTGGAAAGTACTTCTTCGTTGCCCGTCAGGACATCATCATTTACGCCTAACACAACGGTAGCGTCCACTGCGCCTTTGGCGGGAGCGGAGATCACTACTTTCTTGGCGCCTGCTTCGAGATGCATGGCTGCCTTTTCGCGCGAGGTGAAAATGCCGGTGGACTCAACAACGACATCTGCTCCCAGCTTGCCCCACGGCAGATTCTTTGGGTCCTTTTCGCTGAAGACCGGGAAACGGTCTCCATTTACGATGAGATCGTTGCCGTCAACCGAGACTTCGCCCGGGAAAGGTCCATGCACAGAGTCATACTTGAACAGAAAAGCAAGGGTCTTTGCATCCGTCAGGTCATTGACGCCAACGATATCGAAGTTCTCGTCTTTGCGCTCGAGAATAGCCCGGAAAACGAGACGGCCGATGCGTCCGAATCCGTTGATGCCGAGTTTGATTGCCATGTCGGGGTCACCTTAACTTGAGTTATACAAACAAAAAATCACACGGTAGCTTGCGAATAGTACGGAATAGAAGCTTCCTACGATCCGAACTCAGCCTGAAATTTAATGAATATTCAGTCTAAAAAATCCATTTCCGGGATCTTCAAGCTTTCTTAGGAAACGTTGCCTTTCTTGGGCGTAAAAGCGAACCACTGTCAGGGCAAGGCGGGAAGATTTTGATACGGAGATTGCAGATCCCTTCGCGCGCCCCTATTTTATCAAGTTGCCTGAAACTGCACGCTGCTCATTTGTGAATGGAACGTCTGATTCACGAGGGCCGCTTATGTTGGATTTTGCATAGTTAGTAGCATCTTATGTCCGCACTCAACCCTCCCAAGAGAATTTCAAAACGCCACGAGTTGCGCCAGGATACGGTCGTGACTGCTTATGCCCGAACCTGGGACTTTTTCGACCAGAACCGAAAACTGGTCTTTGGAGCAATAGCCGCTCTGGTTGTTCTTGTCCTTATCGGCGCCGGTTATGCGTTTTATCATGCGCAGCAGGAAGAAAAAGCCCAGGAATTGCTTGGGATCATTCTTCCCGTCTATGAGCAGGGCGACTACCGGGCGGCGCTCGACGGCACGGATGAAACCGTGGGCTTGCTTGAGATTGCAGATGACTACGGCAGCACTGATGCCGGCAACTTGGCCCGGTTCTATGCCGCAGACGCGCTCTATCGCCTCGACGAGTTCGACCAGTCGCTCAGGTTTTTTGAGTCCTTCGATAAGGAAGAGAATTACATAGGCGCCAGCGCCTACGCTGCAGAGGCGGCTATTTACGAAAACAAGGAAAACTTCGCACGCGCTGCCGATCTGTACAAGCAGGCCGCCCTCCATGCTGAGAATGAGTTGTTCTCTCCTCAGTACCTGCTGGAGGCAGGACGTTCGTATGAACGAGCCGGGCAGTATGCGCAGGCCCGGCAAATGTATGAAATGATCCGCGACCGGTATCCAGACTCGAACCTCACAAGTGGAATTGATTTCTACGTGGCGCGCCTTGATGCCCTCGAGAACGCTGCACAGTAGCCCGCATTTCTGTTCTTTGTTCTGAGAGCAACTGCCTCTAGATTTTTCAATCCGGCATTTCCGAAGCAGCCAAGCTATCCGTCATCCTCTAATCTGATCCTCTATGGCGAACCCGACCATCCTGGTTGTCGATGACGAACCGAGTATCCGCAGAACACTGCGCGAAATCCTCGAATACGAAGATTTTTCTGTTGAAGAGGCTGAGGATGGGGAGGATGCGCTTGCAAAAATTCGCGGCAACCGCTTCGATCTGGTGCTGCTTGACATCAAGATGCCCCGGCGGGATGGAATGGAGGTGCTTCATATCGTCTCGGAAGAGGCTCCGGAGGTTCCTGTCGTGATGATTTCAGGGCACGGCACGATTGAAACCGCTGTCGAAGCGACGCGGCTGGGAGCTTTTGATTTTATCGAGAAGCCGCCGGACTTGAATCGTCTGTTGCTCACTGTCCGCAACGCGCTTGATCGCGGACATCTTGCGACAGAAAACCGCCGTATGCGGCAGACGATTGTTGAGCAGCGCGAAGAGGAGATGACGCCTATCCTGGGGAGCAGCGCGGCCATCTCTCGCATAAAGGAGACCATCGAGCGCGTTGCGCCGGCTGAAGCGCGCGTTCTCATCACGGGCGAACCCGGAACGGGTAAAGAACTCGTCGCTCGCTGGATACACTACCTCTCGAATCGCAACGAGGGGCCTATGGTGGAAGTCAACTGCGCGGCCATTCCCAGCGAGCTGATCGAGAGCGAACTCTTCGGCCACGAGAAAGGGTCGTTTACAGGGGCTACCAAGCAGCGAATTGGAAAATTTGAGCAGGCCAACGAGGGTACGCTGTTCCTGGACGAAATCGGAGACATGAGTCTCTCAGCGCAGGCAAAGGTTTTGCGTGCATTGCAGGAAAACAAGATTACCCGTGTTGGCGGCGACCGTTCTATTCCGGTCAATGTGCGCGTGGTCGCGGCGACCAACAAGGACTTGCTGGAGCAGATCGAGAAAAACGCATTTCGCGAAGATCTGTATCATCGCCTCAGCGTCATTCTGATTCACGTACCGCCGCTTCGCGAGCGCCGCGAAGACGTTCCGGTAATCACCCGGCATTTTACGGAGCGGCTTGCCCGGCGCAATGGGCTTCCTGCCAAGAAGTTTGCGGAGGATGCGCTCGAGAGATTGAAGCGGCATGAATGGCGCGGCAACGTGCGCGAGCTTCACAACGTCGTCGAACGACTGATCATCCTGAGCGAGGGCGATGAAATAACCACACGCGATGTGGAATTGTACGTGCGTTCCGGCGCCTCGGCGGCCAGTCCTGTTGATAATCTCCTGGACCAGTTTGAACAGTTCAGCGATTTCCGGGATCGCGCAGAGAAACTTTTCATAGAGCGCAAACTGGAGGAGTTCGATTGGAATGTCAGTCGGACGGCGGAGGCCATTGGAATTCAGCGCTCGCACCTCTATAACAAAATGAACAAGTACGGGATCGAGCGAGTGGATGAGTAGCCTGCCCGGCGCTCGTGATCCGTATTTCGCGCCATTTTGCAGTGTACATTCTGTTAAAGCGTTTATTCCTGAAGCGGGAAGTCAAAACGAGCTATGAACCCAATTCTGGAGGTGCAGGCGCTACGGAAGAGCTATCCAACTGGTTCAGGCGAACCGCTTGATGTGCTCCAGGGTGTCTCTTTTGAGGTGAATGCCGGAGAGGTTATCGCTATTGTGGGAGAAAGCGGGACCGGGAAAAGCACGCTCCTGCACTTGCTGGGAGCGCTGGATCGTCCCTCCGGCGGCACGGTTCTTTTCCAGGGAAAGGATATCTTCAAATTGAACGATGAGGCGCTGGCTGCTTTCCGCAACCGCTCCATCGGATTCGTTTTCCAGTTTCATCATCTCCTGCCGGAGTTTTCTGCGCTTGAAAACGTAGCGATGCCTGCTCTGATTCAGCAGAAGCGGTTTTCAGAGGTGCAACCCCGCGCGCTGGCCTTGCTCCAGACAATGGGACTCGAAAACAGGGCGCATCACCGTCCGAGCGCGCTCTCTGGAGGGGAGCAGCAGCGGGTTGCCATCGCCAGAGCGCTTATGAATAATCCGGGCCTGGTGCTGACCGATGAGCCGACCGGAAACCTGGATACGGACACAGCGGAAGGACTGCACAATGAGATCCTCCGCCTCAGCAGAGCCTTCGGGCAGACGTTTATTATTGTAACGCATAATCCTGCGCTCGCTGAACGGGCTGATCGTCTCCTGCGACTGGAACATGGAAGGGTCGTTGAACTCACTACTGCCCGTAGTGTAGGCGAAAATAAGTGAAGTCAATCGGTGTTGCAGATCGAAAGACATTCAGCTTTAAGTGCTGTCAAAACAAGATAATGGAACACTTTTAGCTGTCAACTGTGACACCTGCGAGAGCGCTCTGTTGCGTTCTCGAGTCAGATACCTTTACTTCCTTTGTCCCCACGCTCTTTTATCTCCGGTGGCATTATGACAGAACTGGCAGTGCTGGAACCCGGTGTCGGATACATTGAGGAAGCCATTGACCCTGCGCTTGATCTTTTCGGGGAAATCGAAAGGCTCAAGCAGGAGAAAAATGCCGTGCTGCTGGCCCACTATTATCAGGAGGCGGACATCCAGGATATTGCTGACTTCATAGGCGATTCTCTGGACCTGTCTCGAAAGGCGGCAGCAACACAGGCAGATGTGATTGTATTTGCCGGCGTGCATTTCATGGCCGAGACGGCAAAGATTCTGAATCCCGGCAAAAAGGTGATCCTGCCTGATCTCAATGCAGGCTGCTCCCTGGCTGATTCTTGCCCTGCGCCTGAATTCGCTGCCTTCAGAGCGAAACATCCCGGCCATATTGCTATTTCTTACATTAACTGCACCGCTGCGACGAAAGCTCTCAGCGACATCATCTGCACATCCTCGAATGCCGAGCACATCATCCGGCAAATCCCTGAAGAGCAGCCAATCATTTTTGGCCCTGATCGCAATCTGGGGCGGTTCCTGATCCAGCAGACCGGTCGTGACATGGTTCTATGGGATGGCGTCTGTATCGTGCATGAGACCTTCAGCGAGCAGAAGCTCGTAAGGCTGAAGGTGCGCTACCCGGAGGCGCCGGTGCTCGCTCATCCGGAATGCGAGGAGCCGGTGTTGCGACAGGCTGATTTTGTCGGTTCCACGAGCGCAATCCGGCATTTCGCCAGCCAGAGCGATGCTCAGGCATTCATCGTGGCAACCGAGGAAGGAATCCTGCACCAGATGAGAAAGGACAATCCCGGCAAGTTGTTTATTCCGGCTCCTCCTGAAAACGGATGCAGTTGCAGCCAGTGCCCACATATGCGCTTGAATACACTGGAGAAGCTTTACCTGTGTCTGAAGCATGAAGCCCCGGAAATCACGATGCCGGAGGACGTGCGCATAAAGGCGCTGCGGCCTATCGAACGAATGCTGGAGATGAGCAGGGATCTCAAGTAACCCTCTCAAGTAACCCTCCGGCGCCAGATGCAGCTCCCTTTTCGGGAAGGGCGCTGAAGAAATCAAAAAGTGAGGCGAATCCCGGAAAAAGGCTCGAACCGTCGCTGTATGAGGTAGCGAGCGCCGCCGTCCGGCCCGTCGGAGAGCCGCTCGAAGCTGTAACGAGCGCGGATGTATACCCATACGGGTCCGGCAACCCGGTAGCGGGTGTTGAACACCAGAGCGGTCTGGTCTCCGAGGTCGCTGAACAAGCTAAAAAAGCCTCTGAGTCCGCCCCGGTCCATGCCTACATCAATGCTGACGCGGTCGGCAGCGCGCAGAAACATTCGGATATGGTACTCGCTGAGCGCCTGGGAGCCGTAGTGGCGCCGGAAATAGTACCAGAACTCCATACGTTCAAAAACGAGCAGGCGAAGTTCGGTAAGCAGATCGTTGCCGCCGAGCGCATTGGCGAGCGGAACCCCGGCAAAGAAATCACATCCCGTGCCGCTGCGCCCTGAATTGCAAATTCGCGCATACGGATTACTGACTGTATAAAACGAGCCTACGTATCCTGGAATGAACTCCTTGCTGTTGTAGTACAGGCCAAGGCGGAGCCGGAAACGCGCCAGATCAATGAAATTAGGGCTGTCGAGGTCTGCTCCGAAACCAATGCCGCTGCCGTAGTTCGAGTACCAGGCTACACTCGCAAAAGGAGAGAACCTGACTGATCCTGAACGCAAGGCATCGAAACTGAGATCGACGTTGTAAGCAGTCAACTCCGTCCTGCCGTCTTTCCGGGTGTTAAGATCTGTCGCATAATTCAGGCCAACCGTAAACGACCGTGTGCGGAAATCCGGCGCCCAGTAGAAAGGCATAAGCCCTGCGCGTGCGCCAACGACGCCATCTGCCAGCAGGTTGTCCGTGAACGCCGCAATCTCTCCAGCAGGAGCGCGCCACGCCCCTTCGGCCCCAACCGTGCGCTCATCCCAGGCAACGTAGGAATTGAAAAAATTGACGACATGCCCGGCGCCCAGGCGCATCCTGTCAATCGGCCCGGCCCGGAGAAAGAACGGGGCATCGCGCGGAGGATTGTACCTTGCAAATTCGACGAGCCGGAGCAGGTCGTAAGGCTCATCAATATCCGGCTTGTAAGACCCGTAGATGCCGGCGCGGAGCGTGCCGCTGAACCGGGCCGTTACCGAACGCGACACGATATTGGTTCCTATGGTTGCAGCCGTGCGCCATTGGGCGCCGATAAGGGATAACCCTCCCATTGCCTCGAAAGTGTTCTCGCGCTTCCACCATACCTGCTGGATTTGCTCGCGCGGATCGTCTGCCGACCCGAAGGTGAGCGGTTGCGAGAAGGCAGGAACGCTTCCCGCTAGCAACAGCCATGCGAGCGCTGCCGCGCCAATGCAGGAGATGCAAGCTATGCATTGGAACGAAATGACAAGGAAACGCCGCATCGCTGTACAGTTACGCCGTCGATGATTATGTTGCCGGGCCTGCTTGATCCTCTGGTAAGGTACGTTCAAACAGATCCTTTTGCCATGCACGCAATTGACTGGATTATTGTTGCCGCCTATATGGCGGCAACGCTGGCGCTGGGCCTTTATCTCTCCAGAAGAGCTTCCGGTTCAATGGTGGACTTTTTTGTGTCGGGGAGATCGCTCCCGTGGTGGCTGGCCGGCACATCGATGGCGGCTACCACCTTTTCCATTGACACGCCGCTTTACATTGCCGGTGTCGTCGGGACGCGCGGGATCGCGGGTAACTGGGAGTGGTGGGCCTTCGGGATCAGCCACGTGGTGCTGATCTACCTTTTCGCCCGGCTCTGGCGCAGAAGTGAAATCGTGACGGACGCAGAACTCATTGAAATGCGATACGGTGGTCGCCCTGCGGCGGTATTGCGAGGAACGAAGGCGTTTCTGTTCGCCGTGCCTATCAACTGCATCGGCCTGGGATACATCATGCTCGCTGCCGTCAAGGTTGTCGGTGGGCTTGAAATCTGGAGCAGTCTTGGTTTTGCAGACGGAGAGCAGGTGCTGGGCATGGACCCCAAACTGCTTTCGGTGCTGGCGATTTCGGTCCTTGTTCTAGTCTATGCTGGTTTCTCCGGGCTGTGGGGTGTTGTAGCCACCGACTTTTTTCAATTTTTCCTGGCTTTGTTCGGGGCTATCGTCGTTGCTGTTTTTGCCATCCGCAGTCCGGAGGTGGGTGGGCTGGAAGGTCTGGTCGCCAAAGCGCAAGACGTGACGCGGTTCGACGTTTTATCCTTCGTTCCCATCACAACCGGGGCCGACAACTGGCTCGGCATTGCCTGGAGTTCGCTCGCGGGCATTCCAGCGGCAACCTTCTTTGCCTATACCTTTGTGCAATGGTGGACTTTTCGCCGTTCGGACGGGGGCGGAGAGTTTATTCAGCGGCTGGCGGCGTGTAAAGACGAGGATGAGGCTGAAAAGGCAGCCTGGTTCTTCAACATCATGAACTATGTCGTACGCACCTGGCCGTGGATTCTCGTCGCGCTGGCCGCCGTTGTGCTGTACCCGGAGATGGAGGATCCTGAGTTGGGGTATCCCCGGATGATGCTGGACTTCCTGCCTACCGGGATGCTGGGCATCGTCGTGGCGTCTCTTGTTGCTGCGTTTATGAGTACGGTGTCTACGCTGATCAACTGGGGCGCTTCGTACGTGACCAACGATCTTTACGGGCGCTTCGTGCGGCCGGATGCCTCGCAACGTGAATTGGTGCTGTCTGGACGGGTGGCATCTGTCGTGATTACCGCCCTGGGAGCTACAGCGGC
>CBDUBU010000023.1:0-25216 GCA_965365465.1 uncultured Rhodothermaceae bacterium | reverse complement strand
GCCAGCCCGCCGTAGAGCACAGGCTTTATGGTTACATGATGCACGATGTCCGGCTGCAATTCGCGGTAGAACCTGCACAGGTGGATGAAGAGACGAATCTCTTCCAGGGGGTTCATGCCCCCCGGCTCCAGAGGCAGTTCATGCCAGGGCAGTCCATACCTGGCAAGCTGCGCGGCAGCCGCGCTCGAGCCGGTCGCCACATGTACTTCATAACCTGCTTCCCGTGCGGCCAGCGCCACAGGAAGACGATGCGAAAGAAAAAAGTCTGTGTGGTTGACGACGAAAAGCAGGCGACTCGTCCACTGATTTGCTCGGGATATGCTAAATGTTCTCCTGCCCATGCTTCTCTGATGCAAGCGTTTCCCACAACGCACGCCAGTGCGCTTTCTCCTCCTCGCTGGCGCTGCCTGCTCTATGCCGGAGCAGATGATAATTGAGACCCGTACCTACAGCTATAACGTCGAGCATTCCCTTTGCCATTTGCTCAGCCAGCGCTGCAATCGAGAGATCCCACCGTTTACGGGCATTGAATTCACGCAGCAAGCTTTGTGTAAATTCTTTGCGGCTGCTCAGGATTTTATGGAGGTTCAGGTGGTCTTCCCGATAACCCAGGAGAATCTCAGGCAGGTTTGCAAAGGCGCCGGTGCGATAGGAGCGCAGGAGCAACTCCTGGTCCTGAGTTTTCAACACTTTTCCAGCATATTCGTGCTTCCTGAACCATTCGATGCGCCCCATGAACGTAGGATGGAACATACGGAATCCTCCTGTCGGCCTTTTGCAGATCATCTCGTGCCGCTCCGGAGCATCCCGCTTGCCTACAGGAATGCCCTCGCCGCGAAATACCATCATCTGTGTTCCTAAAAGATCTACCTCTCTGTTCTCTTCCAGAAACTGGACCTGCTTTGCAAATCGTTCGGGATAGCAGACATCATCCCCATCCATCCGCGCCAGATACCTTCCCCGGCTCAAGGCAATCGCCTGGTTCAGACGCTCGGACTGCCCGATCCATTTACCGTCCGACAAGAAGCGTATGCGCTCGTCACGGAAGCTTCCGGCAACGGCGGCCGTCTCATCTGTGGATCCATCATCGATAAGCAGCAGTTCCCAATTCGGGCAGGTCTGCATACAGATGGAGCAGACAGCCTTTTCCAGCGTGGCGCCTGCGTCGCGCACGGCCATGGCGACACTGATGAGAGGTTCTATAGGACACCTCGCAGTTTACGACCTCTTCTTTGAACAACGCCCTTTTGCACACTCACACATTAAAGGATGTAAAACATACGACCGGGCAAGCCCTCCGCCTGATAGGTCCGGGCGCCGCATAACCGCCAGCTAAGCTCGTAGGTGATGCGCCGGGCTGCACGCTCTGCACGCTCTTTGCCCCAGACGAGCCGGCATCCTTTCCTGAGCGCAGCCCTTGCCACTTTTAGCGTCTCCGTCAACCGATGCCTCCGGCATACCTCCTCGAAAGAAGCCCAGTCCACGCAGCCTCGTGCTGCTAATGGGGCGAACGACAGTCTTTTTCCGGATCGTTCACAGGCAAAATCCAGCACCTCCGCAAAGCGATGCTCATATGTATGCTCCCGGCGCGTACGTTCATACCCCGCCAGGGCAATCTCGTCCCGCTCCCGGGGGTGGGCGAGGTAATGCCTGATCCGGCTCGCCAGTTCTGCATACCCGTCAAACGTAGCGACCTCTTTTCCAGGCACATAATACCGGGACAAATCCGGGGCTGCTTCGGTGAGAAGAAAGCCTCCGGCGCCCGGCGCTTCGAAGAGGCGCGCCTTGATCTGGTTCACTTCGCGGGGCAACCAACTGTGCGCCTGCGAAGGGGTGTTGGCAAAATTGAGGCTGATTACCGAACTGCGGATGATCTCAGGAATAGCCTCGGCCTGGACCGGACCTGAAGGCCACCCGTAACCAAAGCAGGAAACCTCGATCCCGTCTTTTCTAAGGCGCTCCACCGTAGCCTTACGGTTTCCGTGCGCCGTACCTACAAAAGAGACCGGATAGGTGCAGTCGGCAGCACGTATCGGTTGCTGCATCGAAGCCGTACTTGCCGCCCACTGCGTCTGGATGGCATGTTCATATCCATCCGATCTGTAACGGTCGAGCGCTGTGCGATAGGTCGTTGCTACGGCATCGAAACACGGCGCTAAAAAGCGCGAGAACTGACCGTACTTCCAGGAATCGTCGGTCATCCAGTTTATCGTCGTTCCGATCCCGGCCTTCCGTATCAGCCGCCATGTTTCGATCCAGATCTCGTAAATGTGCTGCACAGCCAGGATCACATCCGGCTGCAGAGACTCCACCTTTTCCAGCAGGGCGCGGTTCACTGCGGCAAAGTTATGATAGCGCGTCTTGTTGTAAGAATCGAAAAAAAAGACCTCATGACCGAGCGCCCGGAGCGCCGGCAGGAAGTTCACGTATTCATACCCTTCCCCGCGGGCGGGATCGCCATAGTTGTACCGTCCAAATACACAGAGTATCCGCATTGGCTTTTTTCCTTCCTGTAACGGGTTCCGGCCAGGACGAGCCTGTGTGAAACAAACAAATTCACTATGGCCGCTATCAATAGATACAACACAAAATTGATCCGTATCAGTTCGTTGTTTGCGACAGACATGGTCACGTAGTAGGCGACCAATCCATAGGTAGCAACAAAGAAATAGGACCTTTTCTTCATGGTCTTGTTAAACCAGAACCCGGAAAACAAACCGAAGACGAGCGCTCCCAGAAGCGCTCCACCGATGCCTGCATCCAGCGTAAAGGCATCCAGATACGTATACAGATTGGTCGTTCCTGTCGGAAGTTGGACAAATTCCCGAACCAGTGAAGGATAGTCGCTGATCATGCCGAGTTTATAGAGGACAAAGTTGACCATGTCAAGCGAGTAGAATCCTTGTTCACCGTAGCCATACCCATCCTGAAGGATCGTCTCGTACGCACGGAGCGGCCCGCCGAAATAGGACGATACTACAAGCCAGATGCTGTTCGGGTCTACACGCGCGCTCTCAAGCAGGATAAACTGCATCAGCAGAAACAGCACGACCAGGCTCCCGAACAGTGTCGCCGCCCCAACGGCGAACACCTTCTTTTTCTCAGGATAAGCGATCACAAGCGCCACCAGCGTAGCAGTAATCAGTCCGAGCGCGGGCGCGCGCGTAAAATGTGTAAAGGTGGCAATAATGCCTACCGTTATCAGCACTCCCAGAGATGTCGTAGAGAGATGCCCCTGGCGCTTCATCAGCACAGCCAGAGGAATATACAGGAGGCTGGCCTGCCGGAAAGGCTCCAGGAACCAGGGCAGATCAAGCTCCCTGAACTGCCCTGTAACCCGCAACCACGCCAGTGCATTGACGGCTTCGCCAGGGTTTGTAAACAGGCGGAGGTTGTTCCAGAGGAAGGGATTGCTGCGAAACTCAACGACAATCGAAACAACGTGCAGCATTACCAGGACACCAAGCCAGAAGAAGGCAGGGCGGCGGCGCGCCACAGCCAGCGCTCCAAGCTCTTGTCTTCGAGGCATCATCACGAGAATCCCGGCTAAAAAAAGCCACCAGACTCCGAAAAAAAGGACAAGCGTGTAGGCATCCACCCGCAACACCCCATCCAGGAATAACTGGTTGCCGAGGATCGCAATGATCCAGACCGATGAGTAGATCACTGCCGGATTGACCACATAGCTGCTTCGCCTGAAGGCCCATGCCGTCAGCGCAAAGGCAACAGAAAAGCCGACGAGATCAATGAACAGATACATACGCCATCATCGGTGATAAGAGCCAGCCGTTCCCGGAATAGAAGCCTGCCGGGGCGCTTATGAAGTTCTTGCGACCCTGCCGAGCAATCCAAGCGCCAGTCGCTTCGTCAACAGGTCGATCTCCCGGATGCATAACACCAGCCAGATAAGCGGCTTCGTGACCTTCAGATAACGGCGGCAATAATATAGCTCGCTGCGGACCTGCTCCCTGAACATTCCGGTATTGAACCGCCAGGGAGTATGACTGGTCGAACTTCCCTGATAATGATCTACCCGTGTTGATGTGGCAAGCAGGCACTTCTTGTTCCGCAGCTTGATCTGCGCTCCCAGGATCAACTCTTCGTAATACAGGAATGTCCCTTCGTCAAGCAATCCTATGGAGTCCATAAAATCCCGGCGCACGAGAAAACACGCGCCGTTGATCGTTTCCGAGGCGTAAATCTTGTTCTGCTCCCATGGAATGCATTCGCGGTAGACATAGCTGTCAACGTACTGCCTGAAGACCGGAAGCCTTCTGAGCCACCAGCTTCCCGCGACGAGCGTGGTCCAGAAGTCAGGGACACGTCGAACCTGGATGGTGTGATGGGGATTGCCACGATCCGGATCATTTATCAGAGGAGAAACGGCTACCGCATCCCTATCGGACTGCAAGGCGCGGATCAGGATCAGGATGGTTGCGGGGTCTTTCAGTTCGGCATCGTTGTTCAGAATGAGATAATAGTCAGGCTTCGGGGATTCTCCCTGGAAACGCATACCCACGTTGTTGCCGGCGGCATAGCCCCGGTTCGTCTCGCTGCGCACCAGAGCAACGTTACCGGGAAGCAGGCGGGAGAGCAGTCTATAGCTTTCTGCAGTTGAGGCATTGTCCACAACGACCACCTCCAACGAGTCGCAGTCCTGTTCCAGCACTGTCCGGACGCACCGGGCCGTCATCTCCGGCTGGTTGTAGTTCAGGATGACCACACGGACGCTAGGAGCGGTCATAAACAACTTTATGAAATAATGCCTTGATTGCGGAGCCATGCCCAGCGGCGACCAACACCAGGAGGGCAACCAGCAGGAATGCGGCGAGGGATAATCCAATACGCAACACCTCCCCTGCTGCTATCTTCTCTTTCAAAAATCCGATGCCCAGCACCCCGGCGATGCCGACCAACAGCCCCGGCGCTACGCGGCGCCAGTTCACGCGCCATGAGACGACCCCTCGACCCAGCACCGTCACAGTCAGGTTGTAGGCCAGATAAGCCGCCAGTGTATTGAAAGCTGCGGCCATGTACCCGTAGATGGGCACCAGCAGCAGGTTAAGCATGACGTTGAGGGCGGCGCAGCCGGCGGCTACGACCAGCATGAGGCGTGTTCTCTCGGCAAACTCAAGCGGCTTGTGGGTGTACATAGCCAGGCTCCAGAGCAGAGAACCAGCCAGCACGACGGGCATCACGCGGTGGCCTTCCCGGAAAGCCGACCCGAGCAGGAGCGTAGCTGCTTCGCGGCTGAACAGCCATACGAATCCGACCAGCAGCGTTCCGACGAGCAGATACCACTCGGCGATTTGCGCCAGAATGCCGCCTACCTCGGCGCTGTCACGCCGCGCCCATGCCTGCATCAGGTGAGGATGGAAGGCGAGCAAAAACGGGGCCGCCATGAGACCCGTGACGCCCCCGACCATGCTGTAGTTGGCTGCATAAATGCCTACCTGGGATGCATCCTGGAAGACCTGAATGATGTAGCGGTCGCTGTAGCTGAGCAGTCCGGTGCAGAAGAACCAGCCGATGAAGGGCAGGCCGTAGCCGGCAAAACGGCGAAGCTGCTCCCGCGCTGCATGACTGCTTCGCGCCCACGGCGCCGGCACATGAGCCCTTGTCCAGAGCAGAGGCATCACGATGAGCGTGCCTGCAAAAGACCCCCAGATGAGCGCATCCGGGGCCTTACGGACCAAAAAAACCAGTCCGAGCGTGAGGATAAACCGCCCCGAGGCATCGGCCAGCCTGAACAGCGTGTGCTCACGGGCGCGCATCTCCGCCTGGAGCACGACCAGCATGGCATTGAACAGGCCGAACAGGACCGCAGCAAAAACGCCTGCCGCCATGAACGGACGCCATACCGGCGCCAGCGCCTGCTGCGCCGCCAGGACAGCCAGGCCCACGATTCCACCCATCATCAGGATAACCCGCGCTGCCGCTCCCAGTCCTTTTAGAATGGCAGCACGCTCTTGAGCGTTTCCGGCGGCAGGCAGATAGCGGTTGACCGACTGTTCGACCCATTGCGAACCGAGGGTCGCCAGCAATATAACCAGGCTCCAGACTACGGTATAGCGTCCGTAGCCTTCGGTTGAAAACACCCGTGTGTAGATAAAGGTGGATGCAAGCGTAAGGGCGGTGGGCGCCAGACTGCCCGGCGCATAACTCAGGACGCGCCGGAGCAGGCTTGCTTCCTCCCTTGGCCTGTTCAATCCACGCCTCCAATACGTCCATGGGTCAACCCGGAGGAGCAACGGGACGCGCCCTGCGCAAACGCGAAGCATCCGGGTCTATCGCCGCCAGGCACGTCAGCCCCCTACCCGAGTAAAGAGATGCTCAGGCGGCGCCGCCGAAAGGAACGGCGCCGCCGCATCCTTTGGCGAAAGCACAGGCTTTTCGACAGGCCAGGCGATGCCTATTTCCGGGTCGTCCCAGCGAAGCGCGCGCTCGGCTTCCCGGTTATAGAAGGTTGTGCATTTGTAGTGGAAAAGCGCCGTCCGTCCGGTCACGACAAAGCCATGCGCAAACCCCTCCGGCACGTAAAGCTGTAGCCTGTTCTCAGCCGACAGCGTGACGCTGTACCACCGGGCAAAGGTCGGGGAGTCTTTGCGCAGATCCACCGCTACATCGAACACCTCGCCTTCCAGCACGCTCACAAGCTTGCCCTGCGGATGCGGGTTCTGGTAGTGCAATCCGCGCAAGGCTCCGTGATACGAGAAAGACAGGTTATCCTGAACAAAGGCGAGATCCAACCCGATTTCCTGGTAGCGTTGCGCGTTCCAGGTCTCCATGAACCAGCCGCGTTCATCGCCGTAGACATCCGGCTCGATAAGCACGAGACCGGAGAGCGGCGTTTCAATCCGCTTCAAAGGAGCACCTCCCGGCGGATCAGGTTCAGCAAGTACCGGCCATAGTCGTTTTTCTGCATCGGGCCAGCTACGCGCTCCAGGTCTTCGGCAGAGATCCAGCCGGCCCGATAGGCGATTTCTTCGGGACAGGCGATCTGGAGGCCCTGGCGCGTCTGGACAACCTGAATGAAGTTGGAGGCTTCGAGCAGCGACTGGTGGGTGCCGGTATCGAGCCAGGCCATACCGCGCCCCATGACCTCTACGCGCAGGCTTCCCCGATCCAGGTAATAGCGGTTGACATCCGTGATCTCAAGCTCCCCCCGTTCCGATGGCGACAGCGAACGGGCGACCTCCACGACCTCGTTGTCATAGAAGTAGAGGCCCGTCACTGCGTAGTTCGAGCGCGGCGACGCCGGTTTCTCCTGGATATCGACGGCCCGGCCCTCTTCGTCAAATGCAACGACGCCATAGCGCTCCGGATCGCTGACGTAGTAGGCATAGATAGCGGCCCCCCGGTCCAATTGAACCGACCGCTGGAGCATCTCGGGCAGGCCGTGGCCGTAGAAGATGTTGTCGCCGAGCACGAGGCAGACGGAATCACTTCCAATGAATTGCTCCCCGATCAGGAACGCCTGCGCAATGCCGCGCGGCTCCGGCTGAACGGCATACGCGATGGAAAGCCCCCAGCGCCCACCGTCGCCAAGCAGCCGCTCGAAGTGAGCCACATCGTAGGGCGTCGAAATGACGAGCAAGTCCCGGATCCCCGCAAGCATGAGCACGCTGAGCGGGTAGTAGATCATCGGCTTGTCATAGACCGGCATGAGTTGCTTGCTCATGGCAAGCGTCAGCGGGTAGAGCCGCGTGCCGGATCCTCCGGCCAGAATAATCCCTTTCATGCGAGGTACGGCGGACGCTACTGAATATTGGAGAACCGCTCGACGGCGAGCGCAACGAGCGCCACCGCGTTCACGATGGTCACCGCGTCGCGCCAGGCAAAACGTTGCCGCGCTATGGTCTCCACGGTGAGCACATCGCCATCCTCCAGCACCGGATCATCCTCGGAAGCAAAGATCTCATCTTCCATCGTTTCCCGGAAAACGACCTGACGCCGCCCTCCCTGCAGACGGGCCAGCCGAACGGTGATGGTGCGGCTGTTGCGACGGAGACGCTCCGAGATGGCAGGGCCGCCTGCTACGGAGAAGAGGGTGCTCAGGCGCGTGCCCTGAGAAACCTCGTAGAGGCCCGGATTGCGCACCGTGCCCCAGACGTTGACAAGCATCGTGATGTCGCCAGGCTCTGCGTAGTTATAGTAAGAAGCCGGGCTATACAGGGACCGCTCAAGCTCGGGGCGCGTCTGCGCCCGGGCTGCGCCTGCGAGCAAAAGGAGAAAAAACAGAGCACTGAGGCGGAGAGGCATTTGTTATCTGAGGTAAGTGAGCGGCGCCAGATTGTCAGGCAGGCTGCAACCCTTTACAGGACGCAATGGGACCGGTTGCCCCTGAAGATAAATGAAGCGCCTGAAAGGAACAGTTAAAACATGAGCCGCAGAGCCTGTTGCCGGAAAAAAAGCGGCTCCTCATGCAGCATGGTGGCGAGGCTTTGCCGTTCGGATCCAGGCCGCATCCACCTCGACGGTCAGCGCTTGCCGGATGGCGGGAATGACGATGGCAAGGCGGGTCTGTCCCCGGTGCTGCATGACCTGGCCGTGAAGTCCCTGCAGGGGTCCTTCCACGATGGTCACGTCCTCCCCCAGCGCCGGGAGCGGATACCCGAGCACTGAAATCCGCGCCGACTCGGTCTGCGCGATCCGGATCTGTTCGATGTCGTCTTGCGTCAACTCGGCCGGTCGCCCGTCGAAGCCTACGCAGCGAACGATGCCCTCCACCTGTAGAACCAGCAGGCGCTCGCGCTCATCGACACGGGCAAAGATATAATTGCGGAACAGCGGCTCAACAACCTTTTTTTTCCGATCCGACCACTGGCGAACCACGGTATGCTTGGGCAGGAACACTTCAACTTCCCGCTCTGCAAGCCTACTTTCACACTTTTTTTCTGCGCGTGGAAAGGTGTAAAAAACCCGCCAGCGGCGCATCTTCGTTTCCTTTTGAACTTCGCTCATGGCATCTCAGGCTACGAAAGCCAGAGAAGAAACGCGAGACCTCTCCCTGGCCTTTATCTAACGTCCAACACTTACTGTTCAAGCATAGCTCCGCCACGTCGGTCACAGAAACGCAGAAATTATTGCCTGCAACTCCGTTCGACCGCGGCCCGGTTTTTCATTCACTTTTGAGGGCTAACACAGACGCTGGAAACCAGAGGGCGCCGCGGCGCAGGGCTATGCCTGCCCCAGTCACCGGCGCGCCTTCGCCGTAACAGGAGCGGGGGTTGCCGAGTGCGGTTTTTCGCCGTAATAGTCGTAGTAGCTGTAACCGTACCCGTAGCTATAGCTGCCGTAGGCGGCCTTCATATCAAAGCGGTTCAAGAGCACGCCTGCCACCCGCGTCCCTACGTCGCGCAGCGCCTCCTCGGCCCGGTCGAGCGCCTGCCAGTCGGTCTGGTTAGCCGAGCAGACCAGCACCGTTGCATCGCACGAAGAGGCCAGCAGCAACGCATCGGTGACAGCCAGTACGGGAGGCGTATCTACGATAATGACATCGAACTGCTTGCGCAGGTGCGCGAGCAGTTCGCGCATTTTCCGGGAGCCGAGCACCTCGGAGGGGTTGGGCACCGACCTTCCTGTAGGCAAAAGGTAGAGGTCATCGACAGGCGTTCTGAAACGCTCCATGTCCGGCGGGAGCGGCTCGAAGAGCACATCAACCAGACCCGGCTCGCGTGAGACATGCAGGAGCCGGTGCCCGGCGCTGCGGCGCAGGTCTGCGTCGAGGAAAAGGGTCTTCCTGCCTGACTGTGCCATCGTGACGGCGAGGTTCATGGACGTGACCGACTTGCCTTCGCCCGGGCCGGGACTCGTTACAAGAACAGTCTGGACAATAGCATCCGGCCGGTTGAACTGGATGTTGGTGCGCAGGCGGCGGTAGCCTTCCGCAACAGGCGAGAGCGGGTTCAGGAGTGAAATCAGGCTGGTGCTGTAGGCGTGCCCGTCCACAGTAACCGTTTCCCGTCCGTCAAAGTCAGACTTGATGACGCGCTGCATACTCGGGATTACGCCCAGCACGCTGTGTCCCCGCTTGCGCAGGTCTTCCGGCTTGCGCACCTTGTTGTCCAGCGCGTTGCGCGTGAAGGCAAGTCCCACGCCAAGCCCGAGACCCAGCAGCGCGCCGAGCAGCAGGCTCAACGGCACACGCGGGCGCACCGGCTTGCGGGGCGCGAACGCATGGTCGATGATTTCCACATAGCCCAGTTCGGACTGCTCGGCGATACGCGCCTCCTGCATTTTTTCAAGGAGCGTCAGGTAAAGCTGTTCCTGCGCCTGCTGATCGCGCTCCAGGCGCTTGAGCACGATGGCCTTGCTGGGAATCTCGGCAAGCTGCTGCTTGTACTTTTCGAGTTCTTCGTTGACGATATCAAGGCGCGCCTGAAGGCCGCTCACTTCTATGTTTTTCTGCGTAACCTCGGTGCGATATTCCTGGAGCGGCTGAAGCCGTCCGGCAACACCTGACGCGCTGCCGGCGCCCGGATTGGGCGATCCGACAATGCCCGACGTGATCGCGTTGGCTACGAGGCTTTCGACCCGGTCATCGAGTTGCTGCGTCAAGGCTGAGATCTGCTGCTCGATGCGAATGAGTTGGTCAGGCTTCGCCCCCCCCCGGCGCAGTTCCGGATTGGTCGCATAGAGGCGCTGCTGCTCGACCTGGAGCCTTGCAATCTCATCTTTCAGCTTGTCGATGATGAGATCGTCGCCTGATGAGATCTGCCGGGCCAGGCCGGGGGTTATGCGCTCGACCTGCTCTTCCAGGCCGCGCAATTCCGCCTGCGCCATCCCCAGTTGGAGTTGTGTCTGATACTGAAGCTGCTGGAGGTTGGTCACCTGTTCGAGCAACTGGCGAGCCTCTTCATCCGGCTCTACGATCCGCTCCTGGTTCAGGAAAGCGGTCAGGTCGTTTTCAGCAGTCTGCAACTGTTCGCTGAAGCGTCCGGTCACGTCATCAAGAAACTCGCGGGACGCCGTCATGCGCGAGCGGCTGGATGCCTGGTTGTACTCGCGGTAGGTTTCGGCGTACAGGTTGGCAATGCGCTCCGCTTCTTCCGGCACGGTGCTCGTCGCTGTGATCTCGATCAGGTCCACATCCCGGCTGACAGGCTTGACGGAGATATAATCCTCACGCAGGCGCTGCACTACGTCATTCATCGTCAGCGGCTCCTCACCGTCGTCTTTTTGCTCCAGCACGGTGTACTGCGTTTCCGGAGAGGCAACCGCTTCCTTCATCAGCGCCTCAACCACGCGCGTGGCGCTGGCGCGTGACTTGAGGATTTCGATTTCGTTGGAGACATCCCGGTTTGAGATCTCCAGGCCAAGCAGGTCTCCGAGTTGCGGCGTGGACTGCTGGCTGTTGATATAGACGACGCTGGAAGCCTCGTACTCGGGCGCTCTGGTGAATGTGTAGATTGCGACGGCGCCCAGCACAGCCAGAAATGAGGCCAGGATCAGCCACTTCCCTTTCAGAAGTATTTCGAGCACCTCGCGGAGCGAGATTTCTTCTACAGGAGGCGTCTCCGGCGATGGAGGTACAGGCGCGCCGTTCCCGTTGCGGTAAGGCCCGGCAGGCGCAGGTTCTTGAAAGTTGGTCCGGTTAACCATGCACGTAATCGCTGGACGAGAGGCTGTTCAAGAGCGCCGAAGCGTCTTGCCTTGCAAGGCAACAGGCAATACCTTTTTCCCGGAGACCATTGCCTGGGCCATGATGCTGTTCACAGGTCAAAAAGCACTGGTCAGCCTTGAAGCCGAAACCTTTACAAACACGTCTTTTCAGGAAGAACCTTGCCATTTCAAGGTTGCGGCGGCACAAAAAGCACTGGCTACTGCGAAAAACCTTACAGATCATTCACTACAGCGGATATCTACCTGAAATAGCTTAATCTGCGCAGGGCGCAATATCATACTTGCAGGCATAGAAGGCAACCCCTGATCGTAACTTGCCTGTACAGAGGCGTCCGGCGGAGATGCTGAACATCCACGAGTTTGCAGCAAAACGCAAAAACTGCCTGCCCGGCCTAACGTATTGGAAATACCCCTTTCGCGCCCGGACATCGGGCCTCTTGAAAAAGAATACCTCCTTTCAGCGCTGGACTCTTCCCAACTGTCGATGGGGAAGTGGCTGGACTTGTTCGAGCGACGGATGGCCGACTGCTGTGCAAGCCGGCACGCCGTGGCCGTGAGCAGCGGGACAGCAGCCTTGCACCTGATTGTCCGCGCCCTGGAGATCGGAGCGGGTGACGAGGTCATCACGACGCCCTTCAGTTTTGTGGCCTCCGCCAACGTTATGCTCTATGAAGGCGCCCTTCCTCGTTTTGTCGACATAGACCCTGAAACGTATAACCTCGATCCTGAAAAGGTTGTTCAGGCGCTGTCTGCCGGCGCGAAGGCTATTCTTGCCGTTGACGTGTTCGGGCTTCCGGCCCGGTGGCAGGACTTTGCGGAAATCGCCCGCACCCATGACTTGCTGCTGATCGACGATGCCTGCGAAGCGCTTGGCGCACGACAGGGGGAGCGACCTGCTTGCAAGTACGCCGGCGCTGCCGCTTTCGGCTTTTATCCGAACAAGCAGATCACGACCGGCGAGGGCGGGTGCATCACGACAGATTCGGACAGGCTGGCTGCCCTCTGCCGGTCGATGCGAAACCAGGGACGCGCAGAAGACAGCCGCATGGAACACGTACGTCTGGGTTTCAACTATCGCATGGATGAACTCTCGGCGGCGCTCGGATGCGCCCAGCTCGAGCGACTGCCTGAGATGCTCGCACGCCGCCGGGCGGCGGCCTCCTGGTATGCGTCGGCGCTCGCGCCCCTAGGGCATGACCTTCACCTTCCGGCAGAACCGGCGGGCGCGAAGCGAAGCTGGTTTGTGTACGTCGTGCGCCTGGCCGGGCATTTTGCAGACAGCGCACGGGACGAGCTTGCGGCTGCATTGCGCTTAAAAGGCATCGGGTGCGCACCGTACTTTCCAAGCATTCACCTGCAACCGTACTACCGCAAGCGGTTCGGCTACACGCCGGGCGACTTTCCGGTGTGCGAGGCCGTCTCGGCGCGCACGCTGGCGCTTCCCTTCCACAACCGGCTGACGGAAGAGGAAGCGCATACGGTGAGCGCCGCGCTGAAAGAGACGCTTCCGGCGCTCCCCCGCTCAGAGGTTTCTTTCCCCGTTTCACGTCCCTGGCGTGCATCATAAGCATGAAACAAGAACCCGAAAACCAGTATTCGCGCAGGCTCAGGCGTTTCTTTGACGTGACACTTGGCGCGGCGATGGCCGTTTCACTCGCGCCGGTGATGGGATCGATAGCGCTTGCCATCATGCTGGAAAGCGGCCGTCCGGTTCTTTTCAGGCAGCAGCGGGCCGGGTTAAAGGCAAGGCCGTTCACCCTCCTGAAGTTTCGCTCGCTCTGTCGCGTCGCGCACGACATTCACGAACCTGACCGTATAGCCACCCGGACAGGCCGTTTGCTGCGGCGGTGGGGCCTGGACGAACTTCCCCAACTCTGGAATGTGCTGCGCGGGGAAATGAGCCTCGTCGGGCCTCGCCCCACACTCCTCGAACACGTTGCGCGGTATGGGCCTTACGAGCGCCGCAGGCTAGACGTAAAACCCGGACTGACCGGATGGGCGCAGATCCACGGGCGGAACGCGCTAACCTGGGAAGAGCGGATCCATCTCGATGTCTGGTATGTCGATCACCGGAGTCTCCGGCTGGACCTGAAAATCCTGCTCAGAACGCCGGGAGCGCTGTTCAGAGGCAAGGGCGTGCATGGACCGGATGGGCGCAACAGCGATTTCACCGGGCAAACCCGGATCGATCCCGGCCTTGCGCCTCCGCACACCTGATGCATCGTCTTATGCGTATTCTCTACGTCTATCAGTTTTACAGCAACCCGGACTGCGCAACAATGGGACGCCATTACGCCTTTTTGCAGCGCCTGGCGCAGCGCCATGAGGTAACGGTCCTCACCACACGCACCTACTACGACGCTCGCATCACGCATGATTTTCCGTGGGCGCCGGAGGGTGTGGACGTTCGCATGATAGATGCGCCCTATGAAAACGAAATGGGTATAAGGCCCCGGCTTCTAGCCTACGCGCAATTCGCCCTGCGGGCGGTTCTCGCCGGCCTGCGCCTGCCGCGTCCAGATCTGGTTTTCGGCTCATCCACGCCGCTCAGCGCTGCCTGGGCGGCGCGCCAGATTGCCCGGCTGAAGGGCGCGCCGTGGGTATTCGAGGTGCGCGACCTGTGGCCCGACTTTCCGGTTCAAATGGGAGCTGTTCCTTTTGCATGGATGCGCCGGCTTCTTTACTGCGTGGAGCGCGACCTCTACCACAGCGCAGCGCACGTCGTCACCCTTTCGACGGATATGGAAGCGCACGTGCTGCGGCATGGAGTTCCGGAGGTTAACGTGACCACCCTCGTACACGGCTCCGATTTCGAATTGATCGATCGTTGCCTGCCTGAACACCTGGAAACCCTCCGCGCCCGGCACGGGCTGGAAGGGCGCCGGGTCGCGCTCTACGGCGGCACGTTCGGACGCGCCAACGACATCCCGACCCTGATAGAAGCAGCCCGGCTGCTCCGGAGCCGCCCGGACATCATGTTTGTTTTTGCAGGCTATGGCTACCACACGGCTTTGCTCGAACAGGCTTCCCGCACCCTGCCCAACGTGCTGCTGCTGCCTGCCCAGGCGCGTCATCAGATGCTCTGCTGGTTCAAGCTGGCAGACCTCTCGCTCGTTTCCTTTATCGACCGGCCTGTGCTGGCTGCCAATGCACCTGCCAAACTGTTCGACAGCCTGGCCTGCGGCACACCCGTTGTCGTAACCAATCCGGGCTGGACCAGGGACTTTGTCGAAGCGCACCAGTGCGGCTGGTACGCGCCGCCCTCGGACCCGGCAGCCCTTGCCGGATGCATTGCCCGTGCCTGCGACGATCCCGAAGAGATCCGCGAAGCTGGAAGGCGCGCCGGGGAAGCTGCCCGACCGGCTTTTGACCGAAGCCTGCTCGTGGACAAGCTGGAGCGGATTTTTGTCGAGGCCGCCGGAAAGGGATGAAAGTACTATTTTCCGCAAACGACATACACCTTATCGTCCGGGCGGCCTACCTTCAGGTCAGATCCGGGAGGCGGCAGATAACCGGCGCGCAGGTGAGAACTGGAGGCTATATGCTTCACGGTAAAGCCTGCTCTCTCAAGCAACCGGACAGTTTCAGGAAGGGTAAACCAGTACACGTAAGGAGGCCGGTCGAACAGAGCCATAAGGTTCGGGCGACCACCCCGTTTGAGCCAGGGTTGAACCTGCGGGGGCCTTCTCCGGCGTGTAAGATATCGGAGCGCCTGTAAATACGTGGTAAAGGCTTTAGAAAGCAGTCCCGCCTGCCGCGCTTCAAGAGACAGGAAAGAGAAAATGGCCGTACCCTGCGGCTTCAGCACACGGTATGCCTCGCGGACTGCCGCGCGGCGTCCGGCTTCCTGCTCGATGAAGCACAGGATCTGCTGGAGATAGAGCACCTGATCGAATATACAGGACGGATAATCCAGACTTTCCGCACGCTGAACGCGGAAGTCGGCCTGTGGACAGCGAACCCTGGCCCGTTCTATGAGTTCGGGGACCGCATCGAAGCCGAAAAGGGGACCATAGCCCATGCGTTGCAGTTCCTGAACCAACCGTCCCGACCCGGTTCCGGCATCCAGGGCAGCGGCTTCTCTCTGGAGAAAGCTGTCAATCAGGAATTGTTCTTCGGGCGCCAACCCTGAACGGGTAGACCAGGCTTCCAGTTCGGAAGTCTGAAACCATTCCAGGTTGGTTGCAGGGCCGGCGGCAGGGCGGTGCAGCATTTTTTCCTCAACAAACGCTACTCAGAGCATTGAACGCCACCTGGCTATACGACGACGATCCCCTGTGGACCAATCTGCCGGCCGAAATGGAGCACGACGTTTACCACCTCCCCGGATACGTTCGGGCGGCGGCGCGGATCGATGAGGGGCATCCGGCGGCTTTCTACGCTTCCGAGGGGAGCCAGCGGCTCCTGCTGCCCTTGCTCATCAGGCAGATACCGATTGCGTTGCCGGACGGGACGCTATGGCGTGATGCCTGTAGTCCTTACGGGTATCCCGGCCCGGCCCTCTCCGGACCTTCTGAAGGGCGAGAGACGTTCGTCCTCCGCGCCCTGGAAGTCTTGCGTGCAGCGCTCCGGGATCGAGACATGGTTTCCTGCTTCGTGCGCCTTCACCCACTGTTGTCTGCGCCCACCAGTCCCTTCCAGCAAATCGGCAGTCTTGTCCACCACGGCGACACGGCAGCGATCGACCTGCGCCTTTCCCTTGATACGCTCTGGAACCAGACGAGGGCAAGTTCACGCAACGAAATCAACCAGGCCCGCCGGGCGGGTCTTACAGCTTCTATGGATTCGCGCCCGGAAAGTCTCGCTGTTTTTCGAAAGATTTACGCCGAGACGATGCAGCGGGTCCAGGCGCGGCCTTATTATCTTTTCGGAGACGCCTTCTTCCAGGAACTTCAGGAATCCCTGGGCGCGCGGCTACAGGTCTGCCTGGTCCGGGATGGGGACGAGACAGCGTGCGCCGGACTTTTCACGGAAGTTAACGGGATCGTACAGTATTTCCTCTCCGGAACGAACGGCGCGTCTCTTCGATTACATCCTTCGAAATTCATGCTGGACTACGTGCGGACATGGGCAAAAAAGCGAGGCAACCGGATGCTGCACCTCGGCGGCGGACGGGGAGGCGTGGAAGATGCGCTTTTCTTTTTCAAAAGCGGCTTCTCCCCGATGCGTTGTCCTTTTTTCACCTGGCGGTGCATCGCGCACCCGGAGATGTACCAGGCGCTGGTTCAACAGCGTTTTTTGTCAGGCGGCAGCGCCAGGGAGTCGCAGGGTTTTTTTCCGGCGTATCGAACGCCGCCAGAGGATGCCTAACTGAACCTACAGGCTAAACACACTGATGTTGCCCCACTCTGGGAAATCCGGGACCTCACTTACTGCGTTCGTGCTTTTCCCGGCCGACCTGCTGATTTTGTACGCAGCCTTTGTCGGCGCCTTAAAGGCGCGCCTGAGCGCGTGGATTCTTTTGCCGCATACGACCGACCTGGGCGCGGGCCTGCCGATCACGATGGCGGTTTTCGCCGTTGCACTCATCGGCAGCGGTCTTTATCGTATGCAGCCGCAATCAATGCATCTGCGCGAGTTCTTACGGGTCTCGGTGAGTATGCTCGTTGCATGGACGATCTCGGTAACCTTGACGTACCTGACGGTTCCGGATCGTATGCCGCCCCGCAGCGTCACCACGGTACATGCACTGCTGTCCCTGGTGGGCGTTCTCGGACTGCGGGCCCTCATACGGCAGGCGTATGAGTGGGTGCGCCCGGAGGCTGCGCTGCCTTCTCCTACACCGGCAATTCGCATCCAGGACGTGCTTCCGCGTGCGCCCCTCGAAATCGACACGGCAGCGCTCCGGGATTATTTTTCGAGCCGCACGATGCTCGTCACCGGCGCCGGAGGCTCCATCGGCTCCGAACTCTCGCGCCAGATCGCGGCGCTCCAGCCCTTCCGGCTCGTCCTTGTCGATATCAGCGAATACAACCTTTTTCAACTGGAAAACATGCTCCGGCAAGCCGGCCGGACTGAACTGGTTTTCCGAATCGGCGATGTGCGCGACCGGGAGGTGATGCAGACCATCTTTTCCAGCTTCCGCCCGGACGTGGTCTTTCACGCCGCTGCCTACAAACACGTGCCGCTCATGGAACGGCACCCGGTAGAGGCTTTTCGCAACAACACACTGACGACCGTAGAACTGCTCCAGCTTTGCGCGGCCTATCAGAGCGAGCAGTTCGTCCTGATCTCGACCGACAAAGCTGTGGAACCGGCCGGGGTGCTCGGCGCCACCAAGCGGCTGGCGGAATGGTACACACGCGCAGCCGGTTCGGACGTGCAGCGCAAAGTCGTGCGCTTCGGAAACGTATTCGGCTCGCAGGGCAGCCTGACGCCTATCCTGCAGGAACAGATCGCCTGCGGCGGGCCGGTTCTCCTGACACACCCGGACATGGAGCGGTATTTCATGAGCGACGAGGAAGCGTGCCGCCTGATTCTTCAGACCGTCCTGCTCGACGAGGCCCCGGTTTACATCCTCGACATGGGCGAGCCGGTGCGCATCCGGGAACTGGCGGAGTCCCTGATTGCCCGGACAGGCGACTCCGGAGGGCATTCCATCGAAATCCGGTACACGGGGGTCCGTCCGGGAGAGAAACTCCGGGAGAAACTCTGGGAGGAGAGCGAATCCCCTGTTCCGACAGGCCACAAACGCATCATCGGGATCAGGAGCCAGGCTCCTTACAGCCGCGCCGAACTCGATGCCCACCTTGCCGCGCTCAAGGAACTGTGCCGGAACTACGAAGCGGAAACACTTCGGAAGGCGCTGCTGCAACCGGCGATAGGAGCCGAGACGGAGGCGAGAACCTGAATGCCTGCTCCCGGCAAGGCATCGCCACAAGCGCATCGCTCCAGCCTGCACGCGCTGGTAATTCCTTCGTGGTATCCGAGCGCGGCAAGCCCTGTCTCCGGCATCTTTTTGCAGGAACAGGTTCAGGCGCTGGCAGCGGCAGGAATCCGGCTGGGGGTGATCTACCCGGAAGCCCGCAGCCTGCGGAGCCTTTCTGCTCCTGTGCGTCTACTTCCCGCTGCTGCCACGCGCCCTGCTCGAAAACCGGTTTCAGCAAACGGTTGCCGCTGAAAATGGCATCCCTACGTACCGCCTGCATGGCTGGAACCTGCTGCGAGGCCTGCCGGAGGGCATCCACCAGCGCGTCAGGCAAGCAATACGCCTCGCCGACCGCTACATCGATCAGGTCGGGCAGCCCGACCTGATCCACGCGCACGGCGCCCTGTGGGCAGGCGTTGCGGCGGCGCGGCTGGAACGCCGCTGCCAGATTCCTTTTCTGCTCACCGAGCATTTCAGCGGCTTTGCCAGGAGCATCCTTTCTCCGCGGCAGGCAACGCTTGCACGGGCAGCGTTTGCCGGGGCAACGCGGATTGCCGCCGTGAGCCGAGCGCTGGCGCACACACTGGAGCAGCAGGGGTACGCCCCTGCCGGCGCGATCCAGGTCGTCCCGAACCTGGTAAATGAACGCTTTTTCACGCTCTCGCCGCAAACGCACACGGCGCCTCCTTTCCGCTTTTTTTCAGCCGGCGCGTTCTATCCCTGGAAAGGCTTTGATCTGCTGCTGCACGCCTTTGCGCGGGCATTCCCGAACGGCGGGGACGTGGAACTCATCCTGGCGGGAGACGGGCCTGAGCGCGGCAGGCTGCAGGCGCTGGCAAAGCGTCTGGGCATTGCTTCCCGGGTCTTTCTCGCTGGATACCTGAACCGCGAGGAAATGCGCCGCGCCCTCCGGGCATCCCATGCTTTCGTCCAGCCTTCGGCGTATGAGACCTTCGGGGTCGTCCTCATCGAGGCAATGGCAACCGGCCTGCCTGTCGTCTCTACCGCGCAGGGCGGGCCTGCCGAGATCATAAACCCCACCTCCGGCCTCCTTACAACTGAGCGAACACCGGCGGCGCTGTCCGAGGCGCTCTCTACGCTCTACCGCACGTCCCACCGGTACGATCCGGAGGCCCTTCGCGCCGAGACTGTTCGAAAATTCGGCGCAGAAGCCGTGTCTAACCGGATCGTTTCGTTATATTCCGAGGTTGTTTCCGCCTACAAGCAGAAATAACAAGGGCTTATTGATCTCACGAATCAGGCATATTTCTTGAGTTGACCTGTCCTGTTGCTGCTTTCGACGCGCGCCGCGCTCCTGGTCCAGTATTCCACGATTTGACTGCATCGGCTTTTCACTTCCCCGTATCTCATGGTTACCTGTCGAAGCCTATTGCCCTCGCTCCTGATCCTCCTGCTCGTTACGGGTACGGCGAGCGCCCGGCAGCCGGCGCCGGGAAATGAATGGTATAACCCGGACCAGCCCTATGTGAAGGTGGCTGTCACGGTGGACGGCGTCTACCGAATGACAGGGGCAGATCTCGTGCAGGCGGGCGTCCCGCTGCAAAGCATAGATGCTGCGACCCTTCAGCTTTTCGAGAACGGGAAAGAAATTCCCTTGCGCTACGAAGGAATCTCCGAAGCGATGCAGGAAACAGACGGGATCCTTTTTGTGGGGCGCCGCAACCGGGGAGACGACGAACGCTGGGCCTACAACGGCGATCCTGTGCTTCAGAGCAGCGCCTTCCGAAGCCTCTATACCGACACGACATATTACTGGCTCACCTGGGGTGGGAGGCCGGGCCTGCGGTACGAGACACCAACCCCTGCATCCGGCGCCACGACGATCACAGCCGCGCGCGACACCGTTCATCTGGAGGAGGACAAGCGCTACTACTACGGAGACTCTCAGGACGCGGGCAACCCGCTTTACACGCGGGGCGAAGGTTACTACTGGACGCTTTTCAGCCACCAGAACACGCAAGCCATCGAACAGCAGTATCCGGTTTCGCTTCCCGGCCTGCTTGCCTCCGGCGACAGCCTGCGGGTCCGGGTAAAACTCAGCAGCGAGACCATTTCCCGGCACCGGGTCACGCTCGAAGCGCAGCTTCAGGGCGGAGTGTTCCGGCAGATCGCCGAGGCTGACTGGACAGGTTATACGTTTGCTACGCTGGAAGCTGCCTTTCCACAAGACCAGATTCCGCAGGGTGCTCCCCTGCAACTCAAAGTCATCTCGCACAATGAGTTCGGGGGCAACCCCAACCACGTGCTGCTGGACTGGATCGAGGTTTCGTATGTGCGAGCGCTCGAAGCGCCGGGCGGCGCACAGCAGTTCCGGGCGCCCGGGGCCGGGGCTTTCACGTACGCACTCACGGGGTACATAGCGCCTCTGGTTCTCGTACTGAATCCGGAAGATGGAAAGTTTTTCAATGTCCCCGTCAACGGGGGAACGGCTGCGTTTTCCGATGCTCCTTCCCCGGATGCCGTGTATTGGGCCGTACAGGAAGACCAGATCCTCGCGCCTGATGCTGTTTTTGCAGACCAGCGCAGCAACCTGGCTTCGGTAGAGAATGCGGCGGACTACATCATCCTGACGACGCCGATGCTCACGCCCTCGGCGGAGATGCTGGCAGCCTACCGGTCAGCGCACGACGGCCTCGCCGCGATGGTCGTGGATGTGCAGGACGTGTTCGACGAGTTTGACGCTGGACGCCCGACCCCGATTGCCATCCGCCGGTTCATGCATCAGACGCAGCGCTGGCGCCGGGCGCCCCGGTTCCTGATGCTCTGGGGAGACGCTCCCTACCCGGTCTATACGGAACGGAGCACAAGGGCGCGCGCGCCGTGGGAGGTTCCGGCCTTCGGCTATGCCCCGTCGGACGGCTGGTATGCCATGCAAACGAAGGGCGAAAATGACTGGACGGAGGCGCTTGCGGTGGGGCGCGTCACGGCGCGCACCCATGAAGACGGCGTGCGCTTCCTGGAAAAGCTGACGGACTATGAAGCTGCGCCGATTGCATCATGGCAAAAACGTATGCTGCTGCTGGCCGGCGGCAGTTCGGACCAGCAGCAACTGACGCTGCAGGAAGCCACCCTATCCTGGGGAAACATGGCTGCCGCGCCTCCTTCCGGCATGGACACGCTCTATTTCTTCAAGCGGGCCTTTGAGCCGCTCGACCCGACCTTTCAGGACTCGATCCGGGCGGCGCTTCGGGAGGGAGCCTCCTGGCTATCGTACTTCGGCCACTCCGCCGCCCAGACGTGGGAGATCGTCACTGACCCGCCCGAGCAGTTCGACAACGCCGGACGGCTGCCTTTCGTCGTCTCGCTCGGATGCCTCACCGGGGCTTTTGCAGGAGGCCGGTTCGAGGTGAAAGACCTGCCTTCTTACGGCGAGCAACTGGTCGTCGGGACGCTCGACGGAGCCATCGCCCACTGGGGCAGTTCGGATCGGGGCGCCATCGTCCACTCGACATGGCTCAGCGACCAACTGCACCGGGCAGTTTTCCAGGACACGCTTCGCACGGCCGGCGTGGCCGCCCGGCTGGCGAAAGAACGTTTTGCAGCAAACCATCAGGACCAGCTTTCCATCCGGCACCTTTTGCAATACTCCCTGCTGGGCGACCCTGCTACCCGGCTGAACCTGCCGACAGCGCCCGACTTCCATGTTTCTCCGGACCAGATCGCCGTAGCGCCTCTTGCCCCGACACCCGCCGATTCCATGATGACGGCAACGGTGCGTCTGGAAAACCGGGGCCTCGTGCCTGCCGACAGCGTGGAAGTGCTGCTCGTCCACACCAGCCCCACTGGAGACCAGGCCACCTATGCACAGCGCATCCCGCCCTTCGCGCTCCGCGCCGATGCGACGTTTTTCGTCCGGCTCGGCGACGGAGACACAGGAGACAACCGACTTCAGGTGCGCGCCGACCCGGCCAACCAGTTTGTCGAAGAAAACGAACTGAACAACGAAGCCGCAAAGCATCAGGTCGTTTTTTCAAGCGGAATGGCCATCGTTGCGCCCCAGCCGCAGGGCATCGTGAACAGGCTGCAGCCGCGCCTGCGGGTCGGACTCAGTTCAACCCGTTCCGAGGTCGGCATTGTGCTGGAGATAGATACTTCTTCCGCCTTCGCCGCCCCCAGGACCTATGCCGTCAGCGCCTCCGGAACGTATGCCGACTGGACCGTTCCACAGCCGCTGGAAGACGGGCGCACCTACCACTGGCGCGCGCGCATCGACGATCCTGCCGAGCCGGAAAACTGGCAGGCATCCTCGTTCACGGTGCGCACCGACCTGGACGGAACGGGATGGCTCCAGCAGGGAGCACTTTTCGAAGCAAATGCCCCGGATCCTTTTCTTCAACACGGAGAAGACGGGTGGGCGTTCCGCGACTACCGGGTGGAGGTCAGCGCCTCCTCAGAGCGCGGCTCAGGTTCTTACAAGGGTCAGTTCACGGTAAACGCGCAGCGCTACGAGTTCAACCAGCTTGGCTTCGGCATCCTCGTTCTTGACGGCGAGACGGGCGCTATCCGTGCGACCGGTTCCTATCCTACCTATCGGATGCCGGAGAGCCTCGAACAGTCGCTGGACACGGATTCCACCCGCGCCCTTGCGCGGCTCGATTCGGCAGCCGCGCTGATTCGGGACGGCGACTATGTTTTCGTGAGAACGCGACACCTCGGCAACACGAGCGGCCCGGTAATGCAGGATCGGGTGAAAGATATTTTCAGGGCGCTCGGCAGCACCGCCGTCGATACGCTGAGCTACGGCCATCTCTGGATCATGATGGCGCGAAAGGGGGCGCCGTCCGAAACGCGCGAATGGGTGGCGCCTCCACAGCGTCCAGAGATCAACGAAATCATACAGGACACGTCGATCTTCTTCTCCTATCCGGAGGGCAAGACCCTTTCGCCGGTAATCGGGCCGGCGCAGGCATGGACGAGCCTCGGATGGGAAACAGATCTTCCGAACGAGACGAGCCGCATTGCCATCGACGTGCTTTCAGGAGACGGAGAGACCGTCCTGCTGCCCGGCCTGACCTCCCCGGAACAGGCGGACCTCTCCCGCATCGATGCCGCCGAACACCCTACCCTGCGCTTGCGCGCCACGGTTGCCGACCCGTCGCAGCGTGCGACGCCGCAACTCCAGGAGTGGCATGTGCTCTACCGCGCCGTGCCTGAACTGATTCTCGACCCCGGCACACTTCAACTCGCGGACAGCCTTCTGGAAGGAGAGCCGCTCACGGCTTCCATCCTGCTCCGAAATCTCGGCAGCACGACGGCAGAGAAAACCGTGATCACCTTCTCCATCACCGATGCCGCGAACCGCACCAGCGAAGCAGCCGTCGATACGGTGCTTGCGCTGGCGCCTGACTCGGCGCACACCGCGGCGGCGACCATCGAGACGCGCGGCCTCAACGGTCGCGTGCGCCTGACGGTTTCGGCGGTGCAGCCCGGCCTGCGCGAAACGCTCACGTACAACAACGTGGCGCTCGGCGCCTTCTACGTGCGCCGGGATGCAGACCCGCCAAGCTTGCAGGTGCTGGTGGAAGGCGAGCAACTGCCAAACGATCCGAACCCGGTCACCAACCTGCGCGACCCCTCCCTGCCCTTCGTATCCACACGGCCTGTCATCGAGATCTTTGTTGAAGATCGCAACGCACGGTTGCCGCTTGCAGACACGACCGTCGTGCAGGTAAAACTGGACGGCGCGAGCATTCCGTTTAGCCGCCCGGACCTCATGTTTGAACCGGCAACGCCTCCCGACAACCGGGCGCGGCTGCGCTTTACGCCGGACCTGGGAGGAAGCGACACCACCCACACGCTTCAGGTTTTCGCGCAGGACGCCTCCGGCAACCCGGCGCCGGGCTATCAGGTTCATTTCCGGATCCAGTCCGCCGTTGATGTGGAGACGCTCTATCCTTACCCCAACCCGATGAGCAGCGCCACGACGTTCGCGTTCCAGTTGCGCGGCGCAGACCCCTCGCTGATCGAGGACTTCCGGATCCGGCTCTACACAGTCAACGGGCGCCCGGTGCGCGAATTCGACCTGATCGAGGAGCCTTATCTGCTGGAAGGCGGTGGGTTGCGCATCGGCTGGAACAAGCTGCCCTGGGACGGCCGCGATGAAGACGGCGACCTGCTCGCCACCGGTGTTTACCTGTACAAGGTATACCTGAAAGCGGAAGGCAATGCCCTCCCGGTCAACAACCAGACGGGCATCGAAAAGCTGGTGGTCATCCGGTAGCGCGGCGCCCTACGGCGGCCCAATGAGGCGCTGGTACAGACCCGTCAACCGCTCTTCCATGCGGCGCCACTCGTAGCACGGCGCCGCCTGCAACGCAGCGGCAGAGAGGGCACGGTAATGCTCCGGAGCCTCTGCCCACTGCGCAAGAACCCGGAGGGCAGCGCCGGCATCGTCTGCCGGGACAACAGCGCCGCACCCGTGGCGCTCGATAAAGCGGCGCCAGCGCGGGAAATTGGAGCAGAGAATTGGCAGCCCGTGATGGAGGTACTCGTAAAACTTGGTTGGAATCGTGTCCATATAGCCGGGGTAAGGCTCAAAAAGGGCAAGCCCTACGTCCGCCTCGCGGTAAAGGGGCATCATGGCATCCGGCGGCAAATACCGGTTCCAGCCCGTGACCTTCAGCGTCTCCGACAAGCTTTCGCGGCGCACCCGCGCCTCAGCCTGCACCTGCCGAGCCGGCAACAGCTCCGACGCCTGCCGCC
>CBDUBU010000022.1:0-25580 GCA_965365465.1 uncultured Rhodothermaceae bacterium | reverse complement strand
TCGTGCGGCGCTGATCGGCATTCCGTCTGTCGACGAGATCACCATGCCGATCCACGAGGCCCGCCGGCGGGAGTTGTGCGTGCAACATGTTCGACGCTCCAACAGGGAAGCCGACAACAGCCTTAACCTGATTGCGTCAGGCAGGATCAACCTGAAGCCGCTGGCAACTCATTTCTTCTCTCTCGATCAGGCGACTACCGCCATGGATCTCGTCGAAGAACGCGCGGACGGCGTCATCAAAGCCATCATCCAGCCTCACGCGGATATTCCTATCGCATGATCTTTCAGAGCACGGCTGCTCCTGAAGAAGTATGGCAGTAGAGCACATCAGGCGCGTTGCCAAACCGGTCCCTGTACCGGGCAGCAATGGCGCCTGCCTGTTCTTCGGAAAACCGGGTATTCGTAAGCGCCATGACTGCGCCGCCGAAGCCGCCGCCGGTCAGGCGCGCGCCGAACACGTTTTCAGCGGCGGCAAGCTGATCCACCAGGAAATCGAGTTCGGGCGTGCTGTTCTCGAACAAGTCCCTGGAACTGGCATGAGAGGCAACCAGAAGCTCTCCGGCTCTCTTGATGTTGCCGGCTTCCAGTACGCCGGACATCTCTTTAACGCGCTGGTTTTCCGAGGTAATGTGCAGGGCCCGCTTGTAAAGGTGCTCCGGAAGATCATCCCGGTGCGCCTCCACCTGATCGGGCGTAAAATCAGCCAGGTAATCCGTACCCGGATAAAAAGCTGCTAGCGCATCTCTTGCCTGAGTGCATTCCTGATGGCGCGTCGCATACAGCGAACCAATCAGCGCATGTTTCTTATGGCTGTTAAAAATCCAGAAGGCCGTATCGTGCGGGAGCGGCACCGCATCGAACGCTTCGATTTTACAGTCAATAAGAACCAGATGGTCTTTTTCGGCGAACGCCGAGACACCCTGATCGAGAATTCCGCAGGGCACGCCCACAAACTCATTTTCGGCGCGGCGGCCTATCCGCGCCATGCTCGCACGGTCAAACTGCCCTCCGTAAGCCTCTGCAAGGCCGTAGGCCACAGCAAGCTCCAGCGCAGCACTGCTGCTCAAACCGGCGCCTACCGGAATCGTACTGGCGATCGCCATATCAAATCCGGTGTCTACCTGTAGCCCCTCCCGTTGAAGCATAACGAGCACTCCCAAAGGATAGTTGGCCCAGGTCCGTTTGCCTTCTTGCCTCGCAATCTGGTCGAGGTCAAGAATGACCATGGCATTTCTGGTGGTGCTACAGATTCTTATCCGCCGGTCTTTTCTCTTCTGCAGTGCTACTGAAACAAGACGGTCGATGGCCGCTCCAATGACCCTGCCGCCGTTGTAATCGGTGTGATTGCCAATGAACTCGATCCGTCCGGGCGCAGCGGCCATTACGGCAGGACTATCGTTATAAGCGTCACGGAAAAGCGCGGCAGCGGCATCTGTTTCTTGCATCGAGATCTGGCAGTTTGATTGAAGCAGGGAATCCGTCGGCACAGAAAATAAACCACGCGCCATAACTTGGCGCTGCAGGTTTCTTTCTTCTACACATCTTCGCTCGCTTTCGTCTGGACAACCACCGTTCCGTGAAGGGTTCGGTGTACAGGGCAGCGGTCAGCAATCTCCAGAAGCCGCGCTCGTTGGGCTTCGTCCAGCGCTCCGCGCATTTCGATCTCACGCTCGATATGGTCAATCCGGGCCTGGGAGTTTCCTTCCTGCTTGCCGTCTTTTGCATGGATTTTCTGATGCCTGAGCCTCACCGTGACGGCTTCAAGCGGCCACTCTTTCCGATCAGCATACATACGCAAGGTCATCGAGGTGCAGGCTCCGAGCGCGGCCACAAGAAGATCATAGGGTGTGGGTCCCATGTTGGAACCTCCTACGGCCTCCGGTTCGTCGGCTATCAGCGCGTGACCATTCGCAAGGATTTCCGTACAGAGGCCCTGGCTGCCCGTCTCGACGACGATGCGGTTGTCATCGGGAGGGCCTTGCTTGCGCTCTTTCTGGGACGCTCCGATGTATTTGCCTGCCCACGCGGCAATGACCTCACCCGCATACCGCGAATCAGCTTCATCCGACAACAAATGGTCAGCCCTATCCAGAGAAATGAAACTTTTGGGGTGACGGGCTTGCTGGAATATCTCTGATGCGTTCTCAATGCCGACAATCTGATCCACAGGACTGTGCAATACAAGGAGCGCCCGGTTCAGTTGTGCGATGACGTCCTGCATTTCCGGCGTCTGCAAGGAATCGAGAAACGCGCTGGATATCGTAAAGCGCCTGCCGGCCAGGACGACATCGGCGGCGCCGCGCTCTTGAATGTTTTCCAGAGAATCGGCCAGCATTCGCGTAACGTGATCGGGCTTTGCCGGCGCTGCCAGCACCGCCACGGCGGCGACTGAGGGAATATGCACGGCCGCCTGCAGCACCGCAGCGCCTCCGAGGGAATGTCCGATGAGAATGGCAGGAGCCTCCAGTGTTTCCTGCATAAAACGCGCCGCCGCGACGATGTCATCGACGTTTGACGAAAAATGTGTACTGGAAAATTCGCCTTCGCTCTCTCCGAGGCCCGTGAAGTCGAACCGGAGCACTGCGATGCCCGCCCTGGTCAGGGCGCGGTTAATGTTAGCGATCGCACTCAGGTCTTTTGAACAGGTGAAACAATGCGCAAATAAGGCATAAGCAACCGGCTCGTCGTCAACCGGAGTATCCAGGAGAGCCGCGAGGGACTGTCCCTGCCTGTTTTGAAAGGTGAGAGGATGGGATTTCATGAAGGAGTGTTCGGTTTAAAGATCAAAATGGTCGTTTTTCCTGTGGTGCAGTATCTTGACAAACCTCTGCCCTGATCACAGGAGGTTGGGGGTGCTTTATTTTCCGTTTTCGCTCCGGAAGCGACGTTACACACTGCTGCCCGGATAACCAAGCCAGGAGGAGGTTTCAATGGACAACCAACGCCTCTGGTTCGAGCGTAATGAACGCGCGGAAGAGCTTGAATCACAGGGAGAAACCGATAAGGCGCTTGAACTCTATCTGAAAAACGCCGAGGAGGGGTGCGACACTGCATTCACGTATGACCGGTTAGCGGCTATCTATCGCAATCGTGAGATGCACGATGAAGAAATTGAAGCGCTGGAAACAGCACTCAAGTTGGAGCAGCGGCGCGGTATATCGAGCAAGCGGGTTCTCATCGAGCGCAGGCTCAAAACTGCGCAGGGTATGCAGGCTTCCGATACCCGCCCCAAACGGGCGCCGAAGAAACCGCAGGCCCATGAAGAAGCGCGGCTTGGCGGAGCGGCGGCGGTCAAAAAGCAGAAAGGTTGTCTCTCTTTTGCCTTGTTGCTGGTCACAGCCATAACCGGCCTTGCTGCGTTTGCCTGGGTATGATTTTTCGCTCCATGAAAAAATGCTCCGTTGCTCTTCTGGTGTGCTTGCTCTTCTCTGCACCGGCGCGATCTCAGGAAAGGTTTGATCCGGCACGGTTGCTGAAAGACGTTCAGGTGCTTGCCTCAGATTCTCTGGAAGGAAGACGCACCGGCACCAACGGAAGCAAAAAGGCGCGAACCTATCTTGCAAAAGCGCTGGCTTCCCGCGGCGTTCGACGTTTCGGCCCCTCCTACGAGCATCCTTTTCCTCTTTCCGAAACAGGGAGCAGTTCAAAAGCTTATGGAATTAACCTGCTCGGGTACATAAAAGGCGTGACGCAGCCCGAACTTTTTCTTGTATTAACTGCGCACTACGACCATTTGGGCGTGGAACAGGGAAAGATATACAACGGAGCCGACGACAATGCCTCCGGTGTATCCGGCCTGCTTGCAGCCGCAAGCTATTTCCACCATCATCCGCCTGCTCATTCCATTCTTTTTGCCGTTCTGGACGCCGAAGAGATCGGACTTCAGGGAGCGCGGGCGCTTGTAAAACATCCACCCGTTCGGCCGGACCAAATGGCGATGAATGTCAACCTGGATATGATCGGGCGTAATGACCGGAATGAACTCTATGCAGCAGGCGTGTTTCATTACCCTTTCCTGAAACCTTTCCTCGAGAGCATAGCAGCGGGAAGTGAAATCAGGATTATTCCAGGCCATGACCAGCCCGGATCAAGCCAGGTTAAAGACTGGACATATTCTTCGGATCACGCCCCTTTCCATCAGGCCCATATCCCTTTTCTGTACTTCGGCGTTGAGGACCACGCGGATTATCACGAGTCTACGGATGACTTCGAGCGCATCGACCCCGGCTTTTTCAAGCAAGCGGTGAACATCATTATCGCAGCCTTGATAACGCTGGACGAAAACCTCACAGACATTGCGCGTGTATCGCGCCGCGCCCAACCCTGACCCCTGTTCTGAATGCATTATGCCCCTACTCAGCAGCATCTATGTGTACCCGATCAAATCGGCGGCAGGCTTTAGCCTCAAGGAAGCATATGTAGAGAAACGCGGCCTGGCGCACGACCGGCGATGGATGCTGGTGGATGCCGAAAACCGGTTCCTGACCCAACGCGTTCACCATCACATGGCGCTCATTCGCGTCGGCCTGCAAGATGGATCCGGTCTTGTTCTGAACGCGCCCGGTATGGAAACGCTGGAAGTAAACGCACCATGTACGGAAGCGAAACGCATTTCAGTACGGGTGTGGGACGATACCGTAGACGCTGTGGTTGCCGGCCCGATCATCGATGACTGGTTTACGAGGTTCCTCCAGACAGAGTGCCGGCTCGTGTATATGCCTGATGACAGCTTCCGGCCCGTCAACCCCGAATATGCAGTCGGGGATGATTACGTGAGTTTCGCAGACGGGTACCCTGTGCTTCTTCTTTCTGAATCTTCGCTGCACGAACTGAATACCCGTCTCGATGCCCCTGCGCCCATGAACCGGTTCCGGCCTAACCTCGTGATCGAAGACTGCGAAGCCCATGCTGAGGATACGTGGGAAGAAATCCGCATCGGAAGAGCCGTTTTTCGCGTGGTCAAGCCATGCGCCCGCTGTGTCGTTACAACAGTAGACCAATCGACGGGAAAATCATCGGGGAAGGAACCTCTCCGCACGCTGGCGCAGTACCGGACCCGGAAAGGCAAGGTCATGTTCGGCCAGAATCTCATCCCGGTTGCACCGGGAAAAGTTCAGACAGGAGACAAGGTCGAAGTGATTTGCTTCAAGACCGACCAGAGGCGATAAAAAAACGTTACGGCCTCATATTTCCCTTTCGCTAAAGGATCTATTGCGTTACATTTAGGCGCTACGAGTAGGATGCCGGGCGTCGCCGTCGTTGCCGGTTGAGCCTGTTGCAGGATGTATATCGGCTACAGTCGATCCATACAAGGAGGTCAGGTCTTCCCTAAAACCCTGCTTGACATATTTCCTGTGGCGCGTGCCTGCGGATGCCCGGCTTTCAGCGTGAACCGCCGAACCGGCATCGAGGATTGCTCGCCATGAATTCTCCTGTACTCGTCTTGAACCAGGATTATAGCGTTCTGACGCTCTGCAGCGTCGAGCGTGCTGTTATCCTCATCCTCCTTCAGAAAGCGGACATCGTCGAATCCCTCCCTGATCAGTTCGTTCGCTCTCCCAGTCGCCACGTGCCATGCCCCAGCATCGTTCGCCTGAAGGCCTACGTTGCGGTGCCTTACAAACGCATCATGATCTCGCGCAAGAACGTCCTTCGCCGGGATCGCTTTCGGTGTCAGTATTGCGGCAGCCGGGATTTGCTAACGATCGACCACGTAATGCCTCGCTCACGCGGCGGGCGCGACACATGGGACAATCTGGTTGCCGCCTGCACCCGGTGCAATAATCGCAAGGGGAACCGCACTCCGGAAGAAGCGAGTATGCCTTTGCTCCGAAAGCCCTTCCGTCCTACCCATGTCATGTTTATCCGCGACTACATAGGGACGGTGCATGAGGCATGGAAGCCTTACCTTTTCCTGGTCTGATCCTGACCGGAGGGAGCGCGAAAATCCAGGAACCACCCGTTGCATAGAGCGTGTGCAACAGGATCATAATTGCAGAACCTCTCCTGATGCCACAACGTGCAGTTTAACACTTCTTCGCTCATCGCGCGGCTGCTCTGGCTTGCTCCAGCCCTTCTGCTCTTCCTGACCGTTAACCAGATAAAGGTCGCGCTCGATTTACGCTATACGCTGGAAAACGGAATCGCGGCCACAGCGGAGATCATGGACTTCGAATCGACCGACCGCGTTGAGATTTCCTACGACTACGTGAGCCTGCGCGTCCGTCTCGCCGACGGACGGGTCATTGAGCATGAGAGGATGTCGCTTCCACATTCTTTCGTTCCGCTCATTGAAGGAAAGAAAACGGTTGACGTTCGGGTGTTGCCGGGAGCGGCACAGGAGATCATCATTGCTTCCGTTGGGAGGGCGCACTGGCGGCTGGCCGCCATCAACGCCGTGATGTGCTTCGTCGGCTTCGTGCTTCTGGCTGTCGGGGTCTTCGCCTGGAACAGGTTCCTGCGGCGCAAAGGAGATCCGGCGCAGCGAAACGTACTGGAGGAACCTGCGGCTCCACAGACAGCAACGCTTTCCTGATTCTCATGGACATACTCTTCATAGGAGGAACCGGCGTCATCAGCTCGGCCTGCTCACAGGCAGCCGTTGAACGGGGATTCAACCTCTTCCTTCTCAATCGGGGCCGTTCGGCTCGCCCCGTTCCTGAAGGCGCAAGCATCATACAGGGAGACATCCGGGATGTGAACTCGGTTGCCGGGGTTCTGGAAGGGCGCACCTTCGACGTAGTGGCAGACTGGATTGCCTACACGCCGGATCATATTGAAACAGACCTACGGCTTTTTTCTGGTCGAACCGGACAGTTTATTTTCATCAGTTCCGCATCCGTCTACCAGACCCCGCCCCAACGCCTTCCCGTAACGGAGCAAACCCCGCTTGAGAATCCACGCTGGGAGTACTCACGCAACAAGATCGCCTGCGAACAGCGCTTGCGGCAAGCATTCTTTGAAAAGGGATTCCCTGCAACTATCGTGCGGCCCTCCCACACGTACGATCAAACGATGCTCCCGGTGCATGGCGGCTACACCGTCATCGACCGTATGCGCTCCGGCAAACCTGTGGTAGTGCATGGCGACGGATCATCGCTCTGGACCTTGACCCACCATGCCGACTTTGCCAATGCTTTTACTGGATTATTAGGCCACTCGGACGCGCTTGGAGAAGCTTTTCATATTACGTCAGACGAACTCTTGACCTGGAACCAGATTTTTGAAACGCTTGCCGGAGCCGCCGGAGCGCAACCGGACTTCGTGCATCTTCCTTCAGATTATATCGCCGCCTTCGATCCCATATGGGGAGACAGCCTCCTGGGGGACAAAACCCACAGTATGATCTTCGATAACGCGAAGATCAAGAAGATCGTCCCGGAGTGGCAGGCGGTAACTTCCTTCGCGCAGGGCGCCCGCGAGATCATTTCATGGTACGATGCCGATCCTGCCCGCCGCGCCATTGACCCTGCCTTTGATAACCTGCTGGATCGTATGATCCGGTCTTACAGGTCTGCCTGGCCGGCATGAGGCGAATCGCTGGTTGCCACGACGGGACACGCTGAACGTCTACAAGCTCTGTGGAGGAGCATAGACTACACTTGCGCGGCGCTCCGATGCCAGATCACGATACCCGGAAGCCCGAAACGCAGCAATTGGGTTGAGCGCCGCCTGTTGCCGGAGCCGCGCCTCTGCCACAAGCGGCGTCACGTCTGTCTCGAAGGCTTCCTTGAGCATCCGTTCCGCCATAAGCACATCATTGGCCTCCTGATAGCCGGCAAGCGCGTCCCGGTCTACGAGCCACGCCTGGGCGCAGGCGCGCTGCAAAGCTTCCACACTCTGAAGCATCGCCTCCATAGGGTCCTTCAGATTGTGACTCTGGTCGATCATATAGGCCGGATCGAACCCCGCAATGCCTTCGCAAGTCGCGTCAATCAGTTCGTTGAAGACCAGAAAAAGGCGATAGGGCTGGATAGAGCCGGTGGTAAGATCGTCGTCGCCGTACTTGCTGTCGTTGAAGTGGAATCCGCCAAGCTTACCCGCAGCAATGAGACGAGCGACCACCAGTTCCACGTTGGTATTCGGAAGGTGGTGCCCGAGGTCTACCAGGCAGCTTGCTTTTTCTCCAAGCTGTTGCGCAAGGAGATAGGAAGATCCCCAATCCTGCACTACAGTAGCATAAAAGGCCGGTTCGTAGGGCTTGTGCTCCGTAAAAAGTTTCCAGTCCTCCGGCAGCGCAGCGTAGATCCGCGCAAGGGCCTCCAATGTTCGATCAAAGCTCCGGCGCAGATGCATCTGACCGGGATAGTTGCTCCCGTCGGCCAGCCAGACCGAGAGCGCCTTCGAGTGCAGCGCCTTGCCTACTTCGATGACGTGCAGGTGATGTTCGATTGCCTGCTCGCGCACTCCGGCATCCGTGTGGCAGAGCGAGCCGAATTTGTAACTCAGTGGGGCCGCGGGCTGATCCTGAAAGGTGTTGGAGTTCACGGCATCAAATTCCAGCCCCAGTATTTGCGCGTGCTGCTTCAAAGCGCGGGGGTCTTCCGGTTCATCCCACGGAATATGAAGCGACACACGCGGCGCGGCGCCTGTTAGCCGGTGAATCACGGCTACGTCATCCAGCTTTTCGTACACATCTCGCGGTTCACCAGGACCCGGAAAGCGGCCGAACCGCGTTCCTCCGGTTCCAAGCGCCCACGAAGGGATCGCCACTTCAAAAGCGCGCACCTTCTTGACCACTGCATCCAGGGAAATACCTCGGCGGTGCAATTGTTCACCCAGGTAATCGTAATCTTTCCTATGGTCCGCCTCACACTGGCGGTTCAACTCGCTGATACGATCGTGGTCAAGCATAAAAAGAGGATAAGTTTGAACAAAGGAACAGATGGTATTCACTTGTGCTGGAACGTTACTGCTTCAGGTTACGGCTCCGGCTCAAAATGGTCCAGTACAGGCTTCACTTTTTCGCCGACGGAATGGTTATAGCGCACTTAACGAGCAGAAGCAACTTCAGGACTTCCCAGAGCAGCCATCAGAGCAGCCACATCTCCCAGCGAGCGGCCCAGGGCTGCCGGAACAACCTCGCAAGAGTTCGCCTGTGACGAAGTTTCCAGCGCAATGGTCCTTCTCAGAGGTGTGAGCAAGCGTTCCCGGAGCGCATAAGCGGGCGCACCCAGTACGACTACCTGCGGGTGCAACGCATCGATCAACTTGGACAGGATGCGCCCCAGGCTGCTTCCTGCCGCTGCCGCTGCCGCCAGCGCCTCCGGATCATCCTCCAGGATGGCAGCCACAACCTCATGCAATGAGACCCTGCCCCCCCACCTTTCCGGAAAAAGCCGGGATGCCTGCTGCAAAACCGAAGCGCCAGCCACCGTTTCATCCCACGATACACCCTGTTCAGGCCCAGAGGCGCCCATTCCGCCGAGTGATTCGGAGTCAAACTCGGCGACCCCGACAGCCAGCCGGAGCAACCGTCCGTCGAGAATCAACCCTGCGCTCAACCTGCCTTCCAGCGAAAGGTACACCAGACGGCGCAAGTCGCTGCGTCCCTTTCCGATGCCGTAGATATACTCCGCCAACGCTGCGGCATCGGCGTCTCGTTCTACATAGACAGGCGCCTCCGGGAAACGCTCCTGAAGCCTTTCCTTGAGGCGAACCCCATGCCAGCCCGGCAAGTGAGGCGGATCGATCAGCCTGCCTTCCTCAATTTGCAAAGGCCCGCCAACCGAAACGCTCAGGGCGGTAATCTGCCTCTCCTGCCGCCTGGCTTTCTCCATCGTATTGGCTATCAGCCCGCTCAATACCGGGAAAATCCTGTCGAAAGGAAAATGGCCCGCCGTCGCCATCTCGTTGCGCTGGAGAATCTCCGCACGCCGTGTACCCTCCACGACAACGGTTTTCACTTCTCCTATATTCAGCCCCAGTATGGTAGGCTGCTGATGCTGTGCGTCACCGGTAGAATCGGGCATCGTTTGCACCCTGGAGCGTGAAAATAAATACAAAGACGCGCGAACCTGAAAACAGGCTACAAGCTGCGTTCACCTTTCAAAAACGTCTCGGCAGTGCGCACCATCTCCTCGCTGCCGATAAACAGCGGCGTGCGTTGATGAAGCCCTTCGGGGTCTATCTCAAGAATACGCCGGCGGCCATCCGTGGCGCGTCCTCCTGCCTGCTCAACAAGAAAAGCCAGTGGATTCGCTTCATACATCAGGCGAAGCTTTCCGTTCGGATTAGCATGGTTCGCGGGATAGATATAGATGCCGCCTTTCACCATATTCCTGTGGAAATCAGACACCAGCGAGCCGACATAGCGGGCTGTATAGGGCCGGTTTGTCGCCGCATCTTCCTGCTGCATCCACTTGATGTACTGCTTCAATCCAGGATCCCAGGAATTATAATTTCCTTCGTTGATGGAATAAACCATGCCGCTCTCTGGACTCTGGATAGAAGGGTGCGAGAGCAGAAACTCCCCGATGGAAGGATCCAGGGTAAACCCGTTGACGCCGTCGCCCGTAGTGTAAACGATCATGGTCGAGGCTCCATAGAGCACGTAGCCTGCTGCAACCTGATCAGTCCCACGCTGCAGTACAGCTCTCTCCGGCGACCAACGAGCGTGCTCCGGCATCCGATACACGCTGAAGATAGTACCGATGGATACATTAACGTCTATGTTCGTCGATCCGTCGAGCGGATCGAGCAGGACAATATATTTCCCTTCGCTGTTGCCTTCCGTGTTGACAGGAATGGCCTCGGCGTGCTCTTCAGACCCAATCAGGCAGCACTCCCCCCCGCGCCGAAGGGCGCGGACGAATTCCGTGTGCGCCAGTGCGTCGAGCTTCATCTGCACCTCTCCCTGCACGTTGACTGCACCGGAGGCTCCGATTATGTCCACGATCCCTGCCCGTCGTACGCTGCGGTTAACAATCTTGGCGGCTACGCTGATATCCCGCAACAAACGTGAAAAAGCCCCTGTGGAGTGAGGAAAAGAAGATTGCCGTTCAATGATGAACTGCTCCAGGGTTACGAGTTCTCCGCTGCCGGCATCAATCGCCTTGTTCTGGAAGGTGTTCATCATTGATCTCTATCGATAAGCTTCAAGAGGCAACCGGCTTTCCCGGAGCCAGCCATTGCGGATACTCCGCAGCAAGCCTGTCCATCATTTTCCGCGTGCGCGGCACGGGAATCGATACGTCTTGCAGTTCCATGTTAAGCCGGTGCAGTGCATCCATTGTATCCACGTCGTACCAGGAGGGCAATATCGTCAGTCCCGCATTGACCTGCAGTATACGCTCTACGGCTTCCTCAAACACCGATGGATGACTGTACGCTGCCCCTTCAAAAAGTTGTGGGTAGAACTCGTTCATTCCAAGCAGATAGTACCCTCCATCTCCGGCAGGGCCGATGCAGGTCGAGAGCGGCTTTTCGAGAGCATCGAAGGCATAATGGATAAAGGACAGCGGCAGCGTCGGATGGTCTGTGCCAATAACGACCGCCCGCTCATACCCCGACGCGAACGTTTCGAGGAAAGCCTGCTGCATCCGAAGGCCCAGCCCTTCTCCACGCTGTTCATAAACGGAGATACTCTCCGGAATGAGGTCCGGCGGGATTGAATCCAGAGGAGGGCTGAGGTACAACCTGACATCGAGGCCCAGGGTTTGGTACGAGGCCAGCGCATCCTGAAGGAATGCCTCATACAAGCGCGCCGCCTCATCAGGCTTCAAAGGAGGGGTGAGCCTTGTTTTAACCTGCCCGGCAACCGGTAGTTTTCCAAAGACAATCAGCGCTTTCACTCCTGATACACCTCTAAAGCTGAAGTCAGACATCAGGCCGCTGCTCCCTGAACGACAGCTCTGTTCATCCGCGCCAGTATCCGGCGCAAAGACTCAGTCACAATGTCTATTTCTTCCTCTGTATTGTCTTTTCCCAGTGAAAAGCGCAACGCAGCGGAAGCTGTCTGCCGATCCCGGCCCATCGCAAGAAGAACGTGACTTGGTTCCAGGGCGCCGCTCGTACAGGCAGAACCGGAGGAGACAAGTATGCCTTCCATATCCAGGTTCAGCAGCAGCATCTCCCCATCCAACGATTGATCGCCTTGCGGAGTAAATGCAATGTTCAGGATATGCGGCGCCGTATCTGCATTCTCCAGAGGCGTGTTAAGGATGAAAGTATCACCAAGCGTCTTCCTGAGTTGCAGATAGAGCCTGTTGCGCAGCGATGTTATGTGCGCTACGCGGGCTTCCGCCTCTTCGGTGGCAAGGCGCATTGCTGTTGCCATTCCCACAATCGCCGCGACATTTTCCGTGCCTCCCCTGCGCCGCCGTTCCTGCGCTCCGCCTTCGACGAGCGGCTCGAGTTCTACGTCCTGCCGGACATACAGGAACCCGATTCCTTTGGGTCCATAGAATTTATGGGCGGAAGCCGAAAGCAAGTCCACGCCCAAGCTATTCACTTGAAGCCGGAACAGCCCGGCAGTCTGTACGGCGTCGCAGTGAAAGAGCGCACCCTGCTCGTGACACAGATCGGCTATTTCTACAACCTCTGTTATGGCGCCAGTCTCGTTGTTAGCGTGCATGAGGGAGACGAGGCGGGTATCTCCCGAAAGGGCTGCCGCTGCCTGCGCCGGCGAAACCGCGCCATGCGGCCCCGGCGCAAGCGTCGTCACAGGCCATCCCATGTTCTGTAAGGCATGGGCAGGACGGAGAACTGCTTCGTGTTCCACGGCTGATGTTACGAGGCGCTGCCTGTCGCCGACCCTGGCTCCCTTCAGGGCTGTGTTGTTGGATTCCGTGCCGCCGCTCGTAAAGATGATCTCACCGGGTTCGGCCCCCAGAAAGGCGGCAATCTGTGCACGGCTTTCTTCCACATAGAACCGCGCTTTACGCCCCAGCGTATGCACCGAGGAGGCATTGCCGAAATCCTCTTTCAATAAAGGTGTCATTGCCTCAAAAACGCGCGGGTCCAGCGGCGTTGTGGCTGCATGGTCCAGGTAAATACGCCTCATGGGTTTTCTGGTGGGCCTGTCCGGTGAAGAAAAGCTCTTGTCTGAGCCTTGTAATATTTGCGTCTGCGATTGATCCGGGAAGCTGTCTTTCCGTTCATCGTATATTGTTTTCTTACCTGTGTATTTTTTCCAATTTCATAGAGGTCGATGGATAAGCTAGTCATCACCGGGCAACAGCATCTTCAGGGAGAGCTTGTAGTCAGTGGTTCCAAGAATACAGCCTTACCGCTCATGGCCGGAACGCTGCTTGCCGGAGGCGCCTCTACGCTCGGCAACATTCCGTATCTGAAGGATGTCATAACCTTCGCGCATGTGCTGCGCATTGCGGGGGCCTCGGTGCGCTTCGATACGGAGACGCATCGCATGGAAGTAGATGCATCCCGGATTACGCATCCTGAGGCGCCGTATGAACTGGTAAAGACCATGCGCGCCTCTTTCTACATGCTGGGGGCGCTGCTCGGACGCTGTGGTTCAGCGCGTGTTTCCCTTCCGGGCGGTTGCGCCTGGGGCCCTCGCCCGGTGAACCTGCACCTCGAAGGCATGAAAGCGCTCGGCGCCGAGATTGAACTGGACCAGGGGTATGTAGTCGCCGCGGCGCCGGGAGGAAGATTGCTTGGCGGAACGTTTTACCTTGACCCTTCGAGCGTTGGCGCGACCATCAATCTCTTGCTGGCTGCTGTTACTGCCAGAGGGCCTTCCCGGATCGACAATGCCGCTATGGAACCCGATGTCGTGGTCTTTGGGGAGCAGCTCAGACAGATGGGCGCTCACATCGAAGGGCTGGGAACGGCAACGATTGAAGTGGAAGGTGTGGACGCGCTGCATCCCGTCACTTTCGAGAACTGCCCGGACCGGATCGAGCTGGGCACGTTTATGATTGCCGCCGCCATCGCGGGCCGGCCGGGAGACCTGATCCATATTTCCAACGCAGAAGCCTCTCATCTCGGCGAAGCCTTTATCGACGCCTTTGCCCGCACCGGGACGCCTTTCAGCCTCGGACCAGGATACGTCGATGTCATTGCTCCGGAAGAGATCCACCCTGTTTCCATAGAAACAGGTATTTATCCCGGATTCCCGACGGATCTTCAGGCGCAGTGGACGGTTCTGCTGACACAGGCAAAAGGCAATGCGCGCATCGTTGACCATATCTACTCGGATCGTTTCGCCCATATTCCCGAACTTCAGCGTATGGGTGTCAATGCCATTGTGGTTGATAATGAAGTGGCAGTTCAGGGCGGCACACGCATTTCCGGAGCGCACGTTATGAGCACAGATCTGCGCGGCAGCGTGTCTCTTGTTCTGGCAGGCATGGTGGCAGAGGGTGAGACCCACGTTCTCCGCATTTATCATCTCGATCGGGGTTATGAAAACCTTGAGGGCAAACTTTCCGCAGCAGGGGCTGCCATTCGGAGAGAACAGTATGAGGAGTTCTCCCAGCCGGAAGCAGAGTTTGCTACCTGATCTGCTGTCGCCTCACAACGCTAGAGAGGGGACGCTTCCTTTGTCAGAACAACGCGCTGAGTTGCACGCGGACGGTGTGGAGGATGGGCGCTCCGGAAGGCGCTCGTCCATCATACGAAAAGGATGCGCGCAGGTACTGGTTCAGGGTGTACTGCCCGTTGATGCCCCACAGGAAGGAAGTGCCTGGTCCGCGACCATCCGTGAGTTCGAACCGGGCCAGACCGACAGCGTCTCCTTCCACCTGGACACGCGCCATCTCTCCCCGAACCGTCATCTGGAGCTTGCGAATCTGCATATACCGCCCTTCCAGGGGAAACTTCCACAGGCGGGCGGTTCGATTTCCAACGGCATCTGTTTTTCGCGCATAGGAAACAGCCGACGTAAACTGCAGCGCTCGTGAGGGGTTGAAGGAGATTTCAGGCTGGGCGCTGACGCTTTGTATGTCATATCTCCGAGAGGAAAAAGCTTCGCTGCTGGTCCGGTTACGCTCTACGGAGGTAATTACCCGCGTCCCCCATTGCGTCGAAGGACGAACCCGGCTTTCCATGCGCCATGTATTCAGAAAACGAGTTTCCTCCCCTGAAGCCAACTCTGTCAGCCCACGAAGCTGGTTAAACGAAAGGTCGATTCCGTACCTGGGTTCTGTGCGGAAAAGGTAGATCTCCTGCCCGATCCGGAGCCTTCCATTCAGCGTCGTGAAGGGATTGCGAAAACGGCTAACCTGGAGCAGGTAGATACGGGCCAGATCCGACTCGCGGCTTTTTTCGAGCACTTCGAGGGTCGTTCTCATGTTCACCTGTCCAAGCGCTCGCTTCAACCAGGTGTCTGCCTGTTCCCACAGACGCGCAGGTTCCAAACCTACGCGCAGCCGCGCCTGCACACTGATTACGGAGGTAAGGGAATCCGACGGCACAAACGTCCTGGCGTAGGCGCCCTCGTTCGGCGTCCGTTCGGGCAGGAATTCATCCACCTGAATAATGCCGTCTCCGTTTTCATCCTCCCATACATACTGCGCTTCCGAGAACTCAGGCCCGGTGCGGACATAGATTTCCTGAAGCGTCGGGGTTCGCTCGGTAAGGGCCTCATAAAACCAGCTTGCATCGACAGCGCGGCGCAGCGGAGAGGCCCGGCTGTTCCACTGTATCACGACCGACTCGCTGTTCTCCCGTCTTTGTTCAACGCGAAAAGCCCTCTCGTAGCGCTTGACCCGGTACCCGGCCGTAGCGTCGGTATTGAACACATTGCCGGTTCGGTACTTGAATCGGGTCTGGATGGTCCATGCCGTAGCTGCATCCTGCAAGGATCCTTTGAACCAGTCGCGTTCGGTGCGCCATTCAGCGCTCACGCCAGCCTCTAGTTGCCCGGCAACCCATGAGAGGCCGGGACGATATTCAACGAAGGAAAAGGACTCACGCGCCAGACTGTCTGTGCCTAATTGACGCTGGCGACGATGCTCCTGTTCAAACTCCAGCCGGGGCGCCAGCCGGTTTCCCAACAGAGGCCGTTGCAACACGCCCAACTGGCGAAGCCATGTTCCCATCTGACCAACGAGCGTATCGGTGCTCTGGACGTACTCGATCTGGTAGTCCAGTTGCGGCCACACCGGCTCAACAATTCTGACAAGCCCGCTCCGGCGATCGCCCTGGAAGGCGCTGCCTAAAGCAATACGCCCGGCTTCACCCCGAATACTGGAACGCGGCGTCAGATCCAGTTGCGCGAAAGCCTCATCTACGGTCTCATCGCCTCCCTGCACGACGCCATCCGTAGCGCTGATCCTGCGAGAGACCAAGTTCCACTTGCGGCCAAACTCTACAGGTCTGATGCGATCAAAGGATTCGAAATAGGCTCCCGTATAGCGCCGGCTCACCTCAGCAGAAAACCTCCCCAGGTCTATGCCTCCCACAGAGACGGCCAGAGACTTCAGGCGCAACCCTGCCAGGTAAGCATCTCCCTGATCGTCGTCAAAATCGCGATCAGAGAGCCGGTTCTGGTCGTTCAGCGAACGCCCCCATTCTCCGAAGAGTTGGAGTCCGTCTACAGGCTCAATGCCGGCGTGGAGGTCCAGCAGGCGCTGCTGCTTCGGCTTCGGAATCAAACGAACCGGGTCATACTCGCCTTGCCCCGGCCCCCGATACTCATAGAGGATTCCGTTAACCGCACGTCCTACACGCGCATAGCTGCCCTGTCCGGGTCCTGCTCGCGCAAACCGGACCCGGTAGACCGGGGTTGTATCCGCAGGGGCCTCGCTTAACGCCACAAAAATGGTGTCTACCCGGCCGTCAGGGGTCGTGAACGGTTCGCGGGTGTATTGCACAAAAGGCGCTTCGGAGTCAAAACGCACAGGCTCCGCACCGCTGCGAAACGCCGGGCCATCTCCGACCTCCACCAACAGAAGCGAGTCGCTGGAAGTGAGTCCGAGTTCGGCGTTAAACTGCCTGCTATCTGCCTCGCGCAAGAAAGTCGCCCCGATGGCGACACGCGAGATTCCGTTCTCCCGCTGCCAGAATCCTGCCTGCGCCTGAGACCCAACCAGCGTACGCGTAAACTCGCTGGCCGTGTATTGAAACTCTACAAGGATGCGCAGATCATCCGTCACCAGGCGCTGGGGGGTGAAAGTGATTTCGCCGGTCTGGTAGTCGATCACATAATCGTTGGTTTCGCCTCTCGTCAGGAGACGGCCATTGAGATAAACCGTCTCAGAGCCGGCCACAACGATAATAAACTGCTCCCCTCCCTTCCCCTCCAGACGGTAGGGACCCTGAACGCCGTCGATCGGTTCGATCTCTTGCGTGTGAAAGATGCCCCGCGCCGCAGCGCCGGCGACGGTTACCCGTCCGCCCCCGAAAAAAGCCCCGGGGATGTCCGGAAGGTCGCCCTGCACGGAAGCCCCCTGCAATTTTCGGCTGAAGCGAGCAAACTCGGTCCCCGAAAATGTGAGGTCAAAATCTCCCAACTGAGCTTCCCCCCGGCGCGTCTGAATGCCTATGAACACCCTGTCGAACTCACTGAGGCGCTGCGTCGTACCTTCGGGTTGGATCGGCGTGTTTTCGTCGGTAAGCACTGCCTGAACGTTTACCCCCTCGACAATCTCTCCTGAAAGCTGCATACGCAATCCCGACTCTACAGATACATCCCGGTTATTGCCGGCCAGGATGCCCCTCGTGATGGAACCGCTGCGCTGAAGCTTTGCGTTGCCGAAAGGGTCCAGAGCTCCCGGCGGACGCGGCGCTTCCTCGACAAGGGCTATGGTTTCTGAAGTGTCGGAGGCTGCGCCGGACGTAATACCGCGCCTTCGATACACCTCCTTGAACTGGAAAGGAAAGGTTCGATAAACGACTACCAGGCTTGCAGAAGTATCCGGGAGCGTCTCGTAAAGCCACAGGCGACCGTCGCGGAAATTGATCTGGTACTGCGAGCTATCCAGCAGCGCTTCATTGAGCAGCACCTGCTCGGAACCGGGAATTATGAAGGGGCGCAGAATAAAAGGCTGTTCGGAGTGTGCATCGAGCGTATCACGGAAAGCGCCGGTTTCCCGCCCAGGCACGCCAATCTCCTGTCCCGCTGCCACATATGCCGGGACCAGAAAAAAACACCATAACGCTGCCGCCAGGCGAGGCGTCATACAGGGCAGTGACAAAAGCGCGGAGGACTTGGTGAAGAAGCGCGACATGCGCGCACGGAAAGTCAGGGATTTGTAGCGAGGTGCTGTCCGATGGGCGTTTTCAGGGCAATTTGAATGCAGGTGACGTTGTACCCGCCGGTTCCGCTACAGTTTCGTTTCAACCGCTGAATAGATCCCTGCTGCAAGGCTGTCCGGTACGCTGCGCACGCTGCTTCAGCCTGATACTCCTCGCGCTTCATCACGCCACGGCTTCTCCGGTCTCATGGATTATTTTGCGGTTTCTGCGGTTTATTGCGGGTTTTAAGCGGTTTATTGCGGTTTTTCGTGCAGGCGAAACGCCCATTTTGACCCCGACAGGGCCGTTTTGCGGTTTTTGCGGCCCAAAACGCACTTTCGCCCCCCAAGCCGCTTTTTCTTCTCATTGCAGGTCCCTGTCATGGCGCTGGAGCGCCCTCTTGCTCTTCTTCTCGGGCCGCTTGCCATCGTGTTGAGATAGACCCTTCGGGGAAGGGAGACGACAATCCCAACCCAGTATGTCATGCAGAAGGCGCTTTTGATTTATCTCCACCCTCATCCGTGTCATGCCGGCCTGGTGAAGCATCTATGGCTACAGGATGGCAGGCGCTCATGGTCGGCTTGTTCCTGCCTTGCTTTCAACACAGCAAACCGGTTCAGAAGATAGGAATCGGCGATCAGGCTGGACAGGTTATTCCAGTAACCTCCCTGGTTTGCGGCGGCCGGCACGTCTGGAGGCATTGCGAGGAGCAGGAGCCAGGGTATGCCGGGAAGATCGAGAGGTTTCATCCTCCGGACAGATACGCCATACACCTTGCCAACCAGGCTCTGAAACCTGCTTGCGAAGAGGAAAAAAGTCGGCACTTCTACTTAAGAGATATGGCTTTTAGCCGATTATCTATGGGAAGAACTAACTCTCCAACGCTAAAACAAGGAAGTCCCTATGACCCTGAAGTTGACTTTTTCCAAGATTCTTTTTTCCGCACTGCTTCTGGCAGGTCTCGTTGCTGTTGCCCCGGCAAGCGCTCAGGTTTCCCCGCAGCAACAGATGTTTCTGATGAAGGAACTCAAGCCGGATGCCGCAAAGGTCGGCATTATATGGAAAGCAGGCGTTGCAAACCGGGAGGAACTGCTGCTGCAGATTCAGCGCAGCGCCACCTCTACCGGCATAAAGGTTTTTGTTTCGGAGGTCAAGGATTTGAAAGATGTGGCTGAACAATACCGCAATCTCGTCCGCACGCACGGAATCCAGATGTTATGGATCGTCGAGAACGATGGTGTAGTCAATGACGCCGCATCGCGCAAATTCTTGATCAAGAGCGCCATGGAAGCGCGAATCATGCTCGTAGCGCCGTCGAATGACTGGGTCAACGAAGGCGCGTGTGTTGCCATCAAGAAACAGGATGACGCCATCGGATTGGTAGTCAACAAAGCGGCAGCCGAAGCACTCTCGATCAGCGTTCCGGAAAAATACCGCGAGCGCACACAATTCCTGGCGATGAACTGAGCCAATGCTATGCATGGAGGAAGCGAATTGCCGTTGAGATGGCGGCAGGTTCGCTTCCTCCCGGGCAGGCAGGAAAACCCATTCAAGGCTTGTATCTGAACAAAGGCGTCCTGATCCGCAACGTGACGTGAACCGGACGCTGCATTTCGACCTACACAAATTACGGAAAACCATGCCTTCCATTAAAACGACGCTGACGCGTTTCGACCTTACAAGAATCAACCTCAGACGCAGATTTGCGGTGCTCCTGGGGGGAATTGCTGCACTGGCCCTGGTATTGTTTGTTTTATTCGCGCAATACTCGCTTAAAACCACCGAGCAAGAGTTCGAGAAGCGCGGATTGATGATGGCAGAACTGCTCGGAAAAGAAGCAACGTATAACCTGATTATGCAGGACACCGAGGGCCTTCAGGAACTGCTGGGCCACGTTGTCGGAGAAGAGAAGGCGCTGGCAGGCGGTTTTTACGACGCACAGAAGACGCTTGTCATTGAGAGCAAACTGGCGTCCACGCTGGGCGAGACCGAGCGCACCGTACCTGAGGCCGAGCGCATTCAATGGACGAATGACGTGAACGGGAAGCCTGTGCTGAAAGCTATCTCGGAAGTCGTCAACAACGAAGAAAAACTCGGTTATACGCTGGTGGTGCTGCCTTCGGATGCACTCCAGAATCAGAAACGCGCCGGTCTCTACCTCTCCATCGGCGTGCCGCTCATCATTGCCTTGTTCGCCTGGATCACGCTACTGCTGGTGCGCCGCACCGTGATTTCACCGGTCGATGAACTCCGGAAAGCCGCAGGCGCTGTGGAGCAAGGAGATCTTTCCGTTCGGGTCAACATCAAGCAAAAAGACGAGATCGGCCAACTGGCTGCTTCCTTCAACGCCATGGTTGCTTCAAGCGAGCGCAACATGGGGGCGCTTCAGGAACAGCGGGAAAGCGCCGAGGCAGCGCAGCGCAACGCTTTAACCTTACAGCAGCAGACCGACGAAGAGCGCCAGTACCTTCAGCAGCAGTTTGAACGGATCTCCGAGGTCATTTCCGCGGTAACGCGCGGCGATTTGACACAGCGCCTTCGGGTAGAACGAGAGGATGCAGTCGGCACGCTCATGCACCAGATCAACTACATGATTCGCGATCTGGAATCGTTGATCCGCGAAGTTCACGGCGCCGGCGACCGGCTTTCGCAGGCAGCCAACCAGGTTGCGACCGCCGCCGAGGAGATGTCTGCAGGCGCTCAGGGCCAGGCGAGCCAGACCATCGAGGTTGCAGCAGCCGTAGAGGAAATGTCCGCCACCATCGCCGAGTCTTCAAGGAATGCATTTGAGGCAAATCAGATGGCGCAGCGAGCCTCCAGCATTGCAACGGAAGGCGAGCAGGTGTTTCAGGAAACCACGCAGGGCATGATCCGGATCGCCGGCATTGTCCGGGAGTCGGCTGAGAAAGTCACGGCCCTGGGCACGTCCAGCGCCCAGATCGGCGAGATCGTGCGGGTCATTGGCGACATTGCCGACCAGACGAACCTGCTGGCGCTCAATGCAGCCATCGAAGCGGCCCGCGCCGGGGACCAGGGACGCGGCTTTGCCGTCGTGGCGGATGAAGTGCGCAAGTTGGCCGAGCGCACTACGGCCGCCACCAAAGAAATTGCCGACATGATCCGGCGCATCCAGCAGAACACGGAAGTGGTGGTTGCTTCGATGACGAAAGGCAATGGCGAGGTAGAAACAGGGCTGCGCCTGGCTGACAATGCCGCCAGTTCCCTTACCGAGATTGTCTCCTCCATCAACGGCATGGTGATGATGATCGACCAGATTGCGGCGGGAAGCCAGGAGCAGTCCGCCACCAGTTCGCAGATTTCGCGCAATGTCGAATCGATCTCAGCCGTTTCGACGGAAGTATCCAGAGCCACTACCGACCTTGCGCATACTGCCGACGCAATGACCGGGCAGGCATCGGACTTGCGCCAGTTGATTGATCGGTTTCAGATTAGCACGGCCTCCTCGGCGAAGGCGAATGCCTACGCGCAGGGCGACGGCGCATCCCTTACCGTTTTTTGAGCAGCACACCGTAAGGACTCCTGCGAACGGCGGGGGTCCTTACGGAGAATTGACTATGTGCTTTGAGACAGCACACGATGTTACCGCGCCGGCTGCGGTAACATTTTCCGTTAACCGCAAAATAACTTTCCGTCGCCGAGGCAATCCGACTGCCCATTCGCCGTTTGAGGCTGATCTGACGAACGGCACATCGGTTGCCTTTGGAGCAGCAAACGCAGGATAGTCTGCGGCGCATTCTTCTGGCCTACCACATGGAAAAAGCAACCCTCAGCGGACTGGGATTCGGCTTTATACTGATTGCCGGCACCATCATGATGGGGGACGGGTGGATGACGTTCCTCGACCTCCCGTCGTTTATCGTGGTGGTGGGGGGAACCGTGGCTGCCCTCATGGTGGGTTTTTCGTTCTCCGAGCTAAAACAGGTGCCATCCGGTGTGAAGGGGTTCTTTACGTTCCAGGCTCCGGAATTGCAGCATTACGTACAGGAGTTTTACGAGCTTTCGCGCACCGCACGCCGTGAAGGACTGCTGGCGCTGGACCGCAGGCTCCAAAGCGTCGAGGACGAGTTTCTGCGTTTCGGCCTGGAAATGGCAGTTGACGGCATCGAGGAAAGCGAAATCGAGGATTTGCTCAAGGAGCGGATCAGCGCTGAGATGAAACACCGCCAGTTGACAGGCAGGTTCTTCATGGATGCAGGCACCTACGCGCCTGCCTTCGGGATGGTTGGCACCCTGATTGGTCTCATCCAGATGCTTCAAAACCTGTCGGACCCGACGCAGATCGGAGCAGGCATGGCGGTGGCCCTGATTACCACATTTTACGGCTCCCTGCTGGCTAACCTGATTTTTCTGCCTTTCGCAACCAAGGTGAAAGCACAAAACAGCCTGGTTCTCAAAGCCCGTGAGATGGTCCGAACCGGGGTGCTTGCCATCGTAAGAGGCGAAAGCCCGAGCATGATCGAAAAACGTTTGCAGCTATTTGTCACGGATTCAAAAACGAGTGCAGCCGCCTCGGAAGAAGCTCCTGCCCTCTCAAAGGCAGCCTGATGCTGAACCGCGCCTTATACGACCATGAGTGACGACCTGGAAGATGATGGCAGTGATATGCCAACCGCTCCATTCTGGCTGACAACCTACAGCGACATGGTTACGCTGCTGATGACGTTTTTCGTGCTCATCGTATCCATGTCGGAAGTGAAGGTTCAGAAATTTGAGGAAGCACTCAGCTATTTCACCGGAAAGACAGGCGTTTTACAGCATGATGCGGCAGTTCGATCGCCCCTTATGCAGCCTATCAAAAATCTCAAGACCGTTGAACAATCCAAACGCTATGAACAACTCATAAAATACCTGCAAGACAATAACCTGCAAGACAAGGTACAGGTAAACCTTACAGAGAAGGGGCTACACGTAATCATCACCGACTCTGTAATGTTTAATTCGGGCGCGGCTGAATTGATCGATCCGTCGCGGACGATACTCCAGATGGTAGCCAGTGTTCTTGGAAACGAGGTAAAATCCGTGCTTGTGGAGGGACACACCGATGATCGCCCTATCAGCACGTCGTCTTTTCCGTCCAACTGGGAGCTTTCGGGAGCACGCGCCTCCTCTGTTGTTCGTTTTTTACTGGCGCAGGGCAGCGCACTCGCGCCCTCCGCCTATCAGGCCGTTGGCTACGGTGAATATCACCCCATCGACGCCAACGATACTCTGAAAGGACGCGCCCGTAACCGGCGCGTCGAGATAATGTTTAGCTGGGAATCATGGCAGAACGCCTCGAACCCGTACAAGACCCCGGAGCCGATTCCGAGAGCGGGACAGTAGAAGGTGCGGAGCCGAAAGACGGAAAGCGCCGGCTGTTCACACTCCTGCTCATACCCCTTATTCTGCTGCCCGCTCTGGGGGGAGCCTGGGTTTCCTATAGCCAGTACGACATGATCCTCTCGAAGATGTCCGCCGCCGCAGTCGAGGGTATTACCGAAGAGGAACAGGCAGAAGAAGCCTCGGAGCCTGTTGAGTATGGAGAGTTCGCGGAAATTCAGAATCTGATCGTCAATCCCTCCGGCACGGACGGGACCAGGTTTCTTATGATAAGCCTGGGCATTGAGAGCAAGGAAGCCGCCGCGCTGGAGGAAGTCAAGGCGAAAGACATTGTCGTGCGCGACACTATTCTGAAGGTTCTCGGCGAGCGCCCCGTAGAAAGCTTGACCATTGCAAATCACACCGCGATGAAGAGCGAACTCCTTGCAGCCATCAATGCACTTCTGAGCGAGGGCAAGGTCGAAAGGCTCTATTTTACGCAGTACGTATTACAGTAGGGCCGCCGCACCTCAAAATGGCCCGGTTTGTGCATCTCAGGAAGCTATTCCGAGAACAGGATCCATGCACTAAACTACAACGGTAGAGTTCGCCATGGCGAAGCCGCTTAGCCAGGAAGAAATCGACATTCTGCTCCAGGTGCGCAACCAGATGGACGAGGCCGAGAATTACGACCTCGAAGCGCTGGAAACGATTATGACGGCGGATGCAGAGAAACGGATCAATCCTTACAATTTCAAGCGTCCCCGCCTCTTTGCACACGATCAAACGCGTGTTCTCAACCACGTTCACGAAGCCTTTGCGCGAGACCTCTCGGTCTATCTATCGGCCCAGCTTCGCACCATCGTCGATATTACGCTGACGGCAGTAGATCAGGTGCTGTACTCCGAGTATGTCATGTCCAGCGCACCACCGGCCGCCATTTACGTAGTGGACGTAAAAGAACTGGGCCACAAGCTCATTTTTGAACTGGATCCGCGCCTGGTGATCTTTACCATCGAAAAGCTTTTCGGCGGTCCGGGCGTTTTTCTTCGCAAGGCGCGAGAGATTTCCCAGATCGAACAGCGCATCATGGGGAAGGTTATGACGCGCGCCTTCCGCGAGCTCGAGAAGGCATGGCGGCAGGTTCATACACTGAACCTGGAAGAAGTTGCCTTTGAGTCCAATGCCGAGTTCGTGCAGATCATTCCGGGTGTTGAGCCGGCGCTGGTAAGCACCTTTGAAGTCTCCGTCTACGAGCAGCGCTCCTACATTAACATCTGTTATCCCTATATTCTGCTCGAACGTATTCTGGGCCGAACCGGCATGAAGCAATGGATCTCCAGCGCGACGACGCAAGTCAGCCCGGTTGTTCGGGAGCGTTACGAGGATTCGTTGCGCGCCATGAGTGTAGAAGTGCGTGCGGAACTGGGGCGCACGCGCCTTCCTGTGACCGAATTGCTAGGATTAGAAATTGGAGACGTTATCCCACTTGAGCGCCGCACAAATGAGCCGATACAAGTATTTGTAGGAGACCAGGAGAAGTTTGCAGCTACAGCCGGAAAAGCCGGCAAGTATCGCGCTCTTCGCGTTCTCGAAGTGATGGAAACGAAACTCATTCAGGAAGAAGATGAACTCGGGTAAACTCGCGCAACATACAGGATCAACTCAGGAAGCCCTCAGAGCGTTTCTAGCTACCCTGTTAGGCTCGGATGCGCCGCTGCACCTCGATGCGCCCATCGAGTCCTCTTTTAAGGAAGCCGAATCGCAGGCAGCAGCTTATCTTGTGGTTCTGGGAAAAGAGAGCAAGGGATATCTGTTTGCCCTCATGCTCGACGCCAACTGGCTCCCGCTCCTCTCGAAGGCTATGCTGGGCGAGTCGATGGACATCACGGAGGCAGGCGCTGACGACCTTGTCCGAGAACTTTCTGCGCAGGGGTATGGCGCTGTCCGGAACGATCTCGCCTCGGCGGGGCTCAAATTGCCTGACATTACATTCGAGATCCTTCCGCCGGGAAGCACGCTGCCTTCCGGATCATTTCCCTCGCAAGTATGGGAAGTATCGTTCGGCATGAAACTGAACGACCAGTCGCTGGGAGGCGCTGCGTTTTTGCCCACTGAAG
>CBDUBU010000021.1:0-25625 GCA_965365465.1 uncultured Rhodothermaceae bacterium | reverse complement strand
TCCGCAATGTCGCGTGTGCTGAGTCCCCTTCCGGTCAGTTCAAATACTTCCAGTTCACGGTCGCTGAGCACTTCCAGCGGCGACTGGTTCAGTTCCTTACGACCTACCATCATTCCGAGTAAAAGGCGCTCCTTGATCTCGTCGCTCACGTAGACGCCTCCGCCCAGCACATGGCGCACCGCTTTCACAATGACATCTCCCGCCTCCAGCTTCATCAGATAGCCCCGCGCTCCGGCGCGAATAGCCCGCTCTGCATAAAGCGATTCATCGTGCCGCGAAACGACCAGGATAGCCAGATCCGGCTTGAGCGCCTGTAAATGTTTGATGAGTTCGAGGCCGCTCATTCCGGGCAGGGAAACATCGACGACCGCCAGGTCCGGCTTTGCATTCTCGACGGCCTCCAGTCCCTCCTCCGCATTGGCAGCCTGACAGCAGACGGTAAGGTCAGGTTCCGCTTCGAGCGTAAGCGCCAGCCCTTTACGCATCAGTGGATGATCGTCCACAATGAGGATTCTCTTCATAAAGTTGTTTCCCGGGTCTTGGGTTTTCCTGTTTTTTTCAGAGCGTACACGCTTCCGGAGAGCGGAAGCGTACAGGTAAGCACCGCGCCGCCCTCGGAGGCCGAGCGTATCTCAAGCGATGCGCCAATCATGCGGGCGCGGTGGTGCATGATGCGCACGCCCATTCCTCGCTGTTCAGGCAGCACCTCCGGAAATCCGATGCCGTCATCCTGCACACGCAGCCGGACCTGTTCTTCCCCCGATGCAAGCGTCACGGTAACCTGCGTTGCGCGTCCATGCTTGACGGCGTTGCTGACTGCCTCCTGGGCAATCCGGTAGAGGTGGGTAGCGGCGGTATTGTCATACAGGAGCGCCGTGCCCACTTCATCGAACACACAACGGATGCCGAAGAGACGTTCCGCATTGAACGCCAGGCGTTGCAGCGAAGCGGCAAGGCCGCTGGCATCCAGTTCCACCGGCACCAGGCTGCGGGCCAGCCCCCGCGCGTACTGGTCGGCTTCCTTGATGAGTTCCGTTATCTCGGCCATCTCGTCTGCCCCGGAAACTCCTTCGCCCTGCAAGCGCCGGGTCAGGTTGCGTGCGATAAGCCCGATCCCGGTCAGCATCTGCCCGAGCCCGTCGTGCAGATCCTGACCGATGCGACGGCGCTCCTGCTCGCTGATTTCAAGGATTTCCTGCTCCAGACGGCGGCGCTCCGTGATGTCACGGACGATCCCCGTAAAGATCCGCCGTCCGCGAAGCGCCACCTCGCTTACGGCAAGGTCCAGGGGAAATGTAGAACCATCCTTGTGCTCTCCTACCACTTCCCGGCCAATTCCTATGATTTTTCGTTGCCCCGTCTTGTAATAACTGTCCATGTAGCCGTCATGCTCCTCGCGGTAGGGGGAAGGCATGAGCACCTTGACGTTCCGGCCAATCACTTCTTCAGCACGGTACCCGAAAATCATCTCGGCAGCCGGGTTGAACGACTCAATGCAACCTTTTTCGTCGATGGTTATGATTCCGTCTACCGTGGTTTCGAGAACGGCGCGCACTTTGGCTTCGCTCTCGCGCAGATCATCCTCGGCGCGTTTCCGTTCAATGACGGCAGCCAGCACGTTGGCGACCGCCTGTAGAAAGTGAATGTCGTCCTTGCTGAACGTGCGCCGAACGTCGGTATGCGCAATCAGCGTCCCGAAAGGCGCATTCTCTCCGGCAACGACGACGCTTACCCCACTGACAATGCCTTGTTCGCGCAGCAGATCGGTCCCACGAAACCGGCTTTCCGTGTTCAAATCCTCCATCACGACCGGCTCGCTGGAAAGCAAGGTATATCCTGCCTGCGACTCTTCGCCTGCATGAACAGTGGCCGTTCCGACAAAGGAAGCGGGCCATCCGACAGCGGCCTGCATGATGAATGTCGCTTTGCCAGGCAACAGGCGCAGCACCTTGCAGTAAGGGACCCTCAGCGCCTGGGCCGTGGCCTCTACGGCATAATCCATGACCGCCTGCGGGTCGGCGCCGGCCAGCGCCCGCTGTCCCAGTTCGGCGACGACTGCCTGCTGCCGCGCCCGGGCGTTCAATTCGGCCTCGACGTGCCCGCTGCGCAGCTTCTCCCGCGCCTTTTGCTCGGCAAAAGCGATGCGCGCCTCAAGGCGTTCCTGTCGCAAGGGAGCCAGCATGTAGTCGTCGGCTCCTGCGTGCAGGACGGCAGGAAGCATTTCCTGATTCTCCTCATGCACCACTACCAGGATGGTCACGGGGTCGCCTGCTTCGGCGCTCCGGATCTGACGGCAGAGCATCAGGCTATCCGCTTCGACCCCTGCCAGTATGACGAGCGGAGGGCGCTCCCGTACATACGCATTTCGGGCGGCATCTATATCTTCACAGACCTGCAATGCATGGCCGCGTGCATGAACCACCCTGCCGACGGCTTCGCGGATTTCAGGATCTGCGCTGAACAAAAGTGTACGCATACATCTGACGGATCTCCAATTCCTCTCCCTGCACCGCAAAAAAGGAATAGTTTGCAGGATGTCACACAGGGATAGCCGATATTTAATGCAGAGAAGAAGATATGCTTCCTCCCGTTTCAGAACCAGATTATCAGGCAGCCGCCTCCGGGCATGAAAAAAACGCTGTGAGAAACGGTCTGGTAAACCGGGAAAGTATCGCTTCCGGCAGAGAAACTCCCTTTACTCAAGCGCCTGCCAGAGGCGGCAAAAAAGCCTGCTCGGTGGAGAGAAACCATTACTCTTCGCCCTTATCTTTTGCTTGATTCGTTTTCTTCCCTACCGGGCTGTCCGGTTGACAGGCATCTTTTCCAGCCTGAGATCACAGCCGGAGCAAGCTGGTGCTGTCGTATGGCATGGTTGTATCTGCTAATTGCCGGAATCCTGGAAACCTGCTGGGCGGTCGGGCTCAAGTATACAGAAGGATTCACCCGGCCCTGGCCGAGTGTGCTCACCGTCTCAGCCATGATCGCCAGCTTTTACTTTCTGGCTCAGGCGCTCAAGACCATCCCGGTCGGCTCCGGGTATGCAGTCTGGACAGGGATAGGCGCAACCGGTACGGCCCTGCTCGGCATCCTTCTGTTTGCTGAACCGGCTACTCTCGCACGCTTTGCCTGTATAGGGCTGATTATCGCGGGCATTGTGGGGCTGAAGCTGACTGCCGGTGCATAGCGCAATGATTTCTGCTATAGCGCAATGATTTCTGCTATAGAGCAAGTGTGACGACGTGGGAATTTTTCACTCGATTATCTAAATAAAGATTTATACCTTACGCCTCCCGCACTCACGTCGCAAACGCCGGAGAGCGTCCCTGAAGTTTATCGGCGTCAGGTTGCAGGTTCCTGTAGTGCAGCAACTCCGTGGTCAATCGAGAGAAAAGCTTATGGAAACGAAGAAAACCGTACCTGTGCAAGGGGATGGCGGCGGATACACCGACCAGCCGGCCTTACACACGGGCGAGCAGATAGAAATCTTTACGTACGATGAGAAGATCGTACGTATGTTCGTGCTGGCTACGGTCATCTGGGGCTTTGTCGGTATGCTGGTGGGCGTCATCATCGCCTTGCAGTTGCCGTTCTGGCAGGCCAACCTGGGCGAGTATCTCACCTTTGGACGCCTGCGCCCGCTGCACACGAATGCCGTCATCTTCGCGTTTGCCGGCAATGCGATCTTTGCTGCGATCTACTATTCCACACAGCGGCTCTGCAAGGCGCGTATGTTCAGCGACCTGATGAGCAAGATACATTTCTGGGGCTGGCAAGGGATCATCGTTTCAGCGGCTATCACCTTGCCGCTCGGCCTGACGACAAGCAAGGAATACGCCGAACTGGAATGGCCGATTGACATTGCCATCGCTGTAGTGTGGATCGTTTTTGCCGCCAACTTCTTCGGGACCCTGTACCGCCGCCGTGAGCGCCACATGTACGTAGCCCTGTGGTTCTACATTGCGACCATTATCACGGTCTCCGTGCTGCACGTGGGAAACAGCCTGGCGCTTCCGGTAAGCCTGTTCAAGAGCTACCCGGTCTATGCAGGCGTGCAGGATGCGCTGGTGCAGTGGTGGTACGGCCACAACGCGGTGGCCTTTTTCCTCACCACGCCCTTTCTTGGCCTGATGTACTACTTCCTGCCAAAGGCCGCTGAACGTCCGGTATTCTCTTACCGGCTCTCGATCGTGCATTTCTGGAGCCTGGTGTTCATCTACATCTGGGCCGGGCCGCACCACCTGAACTATACGGCCGTTCCGGAGTGGGCAGCCACGCTAGGCATGGTGTTTTCCGTCATGCTGTGGATGCCGAGCTGGGGCGGGATGATTAACGGCCTCTTTACGCTGCGCGGCGCCTGGCACAAGCTGCGCGACAGCGCCGTGCTCAAGATGTTCGTCGTCGGCATCACGTTCTACGGTATGTCCACGTTTGAAGGGCCGATGCTCTCGGTGAAGAGCGTCAATGCGCTGAGCCATTACACGGACTGGAACATCGCGCACGTTCATTCGGGGGCGCTCGGATGGAACGGGTTCATGACGTTCGGCATGATCTACTGGCTCCTGCCGCGTCTGTGGCGCACGGAGTTGTGGAGCCAGAAGTTGGCGAACACGCATTTCTGGACAGGCACCATCGGCATTCTACTCTACGTGCTTGCCATGTACAGTTCCGGCATCACACAGGGCCTCATGTGGCGTGCTTTTGACGCAACCGGGCGTCTGACGTACCCTGATTTCATTGAAACGGTGGTTCAGGTCATTCCGATGTACTGGGTTCGGCTCTTCGGCGGCCTGCTTTATCTGAGCGGCACCGTTCTGCTGATGGTCAATATGTACATGACGATACGCAAGGCGCCGCGCCAGTTGCCTGATCCGGCCTTTGCCATTCCCAAACGCGCTTTCACCGCCGATGAAGGTGCGCATGAACCATCCTGAAGGCGCTGACGCGCTTCGGCGCCGCACAGGAGGGCAATCTTAACCCGGGATGAAACGACTTAGTACCTATGAAGCGACTTCTCAAACCAAACGGTGTGCATCGTAAGCTGGAAGGATGGCCTCTCGTTTTCACCCTTCTGGTGACGGTTTCCATTCTCATCGGCGGGCTGGTCGAGTTCCTGCCGATGGTGCTCGTGCAGGGCAACGTGCCGCGTATCAGTACAGTAAAACCCTTCACTGCGCTCGAAGTGGTCGGACGCGATCTTTACATCCGTGAGGGGTGCAACAACTGCCACTCGCAGATGGTGCGGCCTTTCCGCAATGAAATAGAGCGCTATGGAGAATATTCGAAGCCCGGCGAGACGGTCTACGAACACCCGTTCCTGTGGGGTTCCAAACGCACCGGGCCAGACCTTGCGCGTGTGGGCGGCAAGTATCCGAACCTCTGGCACGTACGCCACATGGATGACCCGCGCTCTACCAGCCCGCGCTCCATCATGCCGCCCTATTCGTGGATGCTCAGGAAAAAACTGGATTTCTCGGACATTCCGACGCGATTGCGGGTGCTCCGGCAGGTTGGCGTTCCGTATTCGGATCAGGAAATTGAATCCGCTGAGGAAGATGCCCGGGCGCAGGCAAGAGAAATCGCACAGGATGTGGTTGCCCAGGGAGGGGCTCCCGACCTGGAGGACAAGGAAATCGTGGCAATGGTGGCCTACTTGCAACGGCTCGGCACCGACATCAAGGCGGCTAGCGTGTCGGAGGCGATGCCAGCCGCTGCCGGGGGCGCCCAGCCATGATGAAGGAGGTGCTGCGGGATCTTCAAACCGGCCCGCTGGCTGTTATAGGCCTGATTGCGTTTCTGGTAGCCTTTACGCTTATCGTGATCTACGTGATCAGGCTGCCCCGAGGGGCGCGGGAGGAGGCCAAGCAGATTCCGCTCGAAGACGATCAAGACGACCTAACGCTCAGAGAGAATTGACATGAGTACAGACCCCGGCGTTCGCCCTGAACGTGGAGAGGATACCCCTCTGGCGGGTGATCCCAACGACAGGATTATTCAAGGCCATAAGTACGACGGCATCCGTGAGTACGACAATCCGATGCCGGGATGGTGGGTTTACCTCTTCTGGGGAACCATTGGCTTCTCGTTGTTCTACGTACTTGGTCTTCATGCTTTCAACTTCATTGATAGCTACCAGGAAGACCTGGCCGAGAGCACGGAAATGCTGGAATCCGTTCGCGCTTCTTATGCCGAAGCCAACCCTACGTTTACGGTAGACGAGGCCACGCTGGCGCAATTCGTCGGAGATCCGGCGGCGGCCAAAAACGGCTCTGATCCCTATACTACCTATTGCGCAGCCTGTCACGGAGCGCAGGGGCAGGGCCTCATCGGGCCAAACCTGACAGACGAATACTGGGTTCACGGCGGCTCCAATGTGGACATCTACAACGTACTTACCAACGGCGTGGTAGAGAAAGGAATGCCGGCATGGGACAATGCCATCACGCCGGAGGGTCGCGCAGAACTGATTGCTTATATCCGCTCGCTGGAAGGCACTGACCCGCCGGGAGCCAAAGCGCCGGAAGGTGAATTGTATCAGGCCGCAACCGGCGACAGCACGGCTACAGGGTGACGCAAACCCGCACCCGTCATAATCGAAAAGTCCTTTGAAGCCCGGATTTCATCCGGGCTTCAACGTTATCTGAAACAACCATTTAAACGTGTAGTAACCGACTAACTCCCGCCTTACTGTTGTGAAACATAGATCCAACCCCTGTGGCTACATCCACACATCACCGTCCCTTGATAGACCCTGACAGCGTGGGGGTTCTTGACTCCCCGGTAGAGGTTCTTTCTACGCTGACCCGCGAGGGAAAGCGCAAGTGGGTATATCCGGTCCCAAGCAAAGGCCATTACTACAAGCGCCGCCTCTGGCTGGGTTGGGTTCTGGTGTTTCTCTTTCTGGCGCTGCCCATCATCCCGATCAACGGCAAACCGGCGCTGCTGCTCGATTTCGTGCATCGCGAGTTCGCTATCTTCGGAATCATCTTTTACCCGACGGATACCTTCCTGCTGATGCTCTTTCTGATCGGAGCAGGAATCTCCATCATTCTTTTCACGGCGCTGCTCGGACGTGTGTGGTGCGGCTGGGCCTGTCCGCAGACCGTCTACCTGGAGTTTGTTTTTCGCCCGATCGAGCGCCTGATCGAAGGCAAGGAGCACGTGCGCAAGCGCCGGGATGAAGGCCCCTGGAACTGGGACAAGCTCTGGAGAAAAGGCTTGAAGCTGACGGTTTTCCTGGCTATCTCGCTGGTGCTGGCCCATGCATTCGTCGCCTACTTCGTAGGGTGGGATAACCTGCTCGTCTGGATGCAGCGATCTCCCACGGAGCACTGGGGTTTCTTTGTGATGATGGGCCTGACCACCGGGCTTGTGCTCTTCAACTTCGGGTATTTCCGGGAGCAGATGTGTACGATCACCTGCCCGTATGCCCGCTTCCAGTCGGTCCTGCTCGACCCTGATTCCTTGATCGTAAGCTATGACCCGAACCGGGGCGAGCCTCGCGCCCGGCGCAGCAAGAAGAGAATTCAGGAAGAGGAAGCCGGGCTGGTTCCGCAACTGGGCGATTGCATCGACTGCCTGGCCTGCGTCCGCACCTGCCCGACCGGGATCGACATACGAGACGGGTTGCAGATGGAATGCATCGCATGCACCCAATGCATCGACGCCTGCGACGACATCATGGTGAAGATCGACAAGCCGAAAGGTCTGATCCGGTACACCTCGGAGCACGCGCTGGCGGGCCGGAAAACACGCAAGCTTCGCCCCAGGACGGTTCTTTATTCCGCGCTGCTGGCGCTCATCGTGACAGTGCTTACCGGGATGCTGATGAACCGGCAGGCATACGACATCAACGTGGGACGCAGCGTCGGCGACCCGTACATGACGTTGCCGGGAGATCAGGTTGCCAACCGGCTGCGCTTCCGCGTGCGCAACCAGACGCCGGATCCGACGAACTTTACCATCGAAGCGGTGCAGCCTGCGGGAGCCGAGGTCAAGATTGTTGGAACCTCACCGATTTCGCTGGCCTCCCAGGAGATGAAGCGGGTAGAGGCATGGGTCGTCGTTCCCTCCGGCAGCTTCGCAGATGGAGAGGAAAAAGCCGTCTTCCATCTCAAGTTCGAGGATGGCGCCGTCGAGGAGGTCCGTTTCACGTTGCTGGGTCCCACGAACTGACTGCTCTGCCCGCAGAGCGTACGTTGAAGGATACAAACTGCATCGATCCTGCCCGATGAAGCTTCAGCTTCCCCCGCATATCGCCTGGCCGCTTTTTGTTGTGCTGCTGATGCTGACGGGCATCGGGACAACCTTTGCCCTGCTTTTCGCCAGCAAATCGGATGGCGGGGCGCAGGTGGTCGAGAACTACTACCAGAAGGCAACGACATGGGATACGTATGCCTCCGAGCGGGCGGCCAGCGCTGCCCTGGGATGGAAAGCCGAGGTGTCTGTGCTGCCTCCTGATGATGCCTCCACCCTGCGCCCCGTAGAAGTCCTGTTCCAGGACCGCGATGGAGCGCCGCTCACCGGGCTGACGGGCATCATCCGTGCGCTGCGTCCGCAGCAGGCCCGCGCTGTGGCCGAGGTTCCTCTGGCGCCCGCCGCCGACAAGCCGGGTGCGTATCGAATGCTGATGCCGGTGTATGGCGCCGGCCTGTGGGACTTTGAAATAGCTGCCCGCCGGGACACCTTGCTCTTCCAAACTACCCTGCGGAGGGAACTATCCCGGTAAGCAAACCTGCCGCGCTTCTCTTCCTGGCCCGCCGGTCGTCTTACCTGCTGACATCATGCCTGTTACCGCCGCTCCTGAACAGAAGAAACCGGCTCTCGCTGCAGAGACACCCTGTGTGCATTGCGGCCTGCCGGTAGGAACGCATCCGGCAGGCAGAGATCCGTATTTCTGCTGCACCGGCTGTCAGGTGGTCTACGAAACGCTCCATGCAGCCGGATACGGCGACACGTACTACCGGCTTCGCCAGGTAGCGCCCGACCGCAGCCGCGCCCGTCCTGCCGATACCCGGATCGACGATTTACAGATTTCCGAACTGGATACGGAGGCGTTTCTCGCTGAACATACGAGACCGGCAGGAGAAAAAACGCGGGCTGTTGACCTGTTCCTCGACGGCGTCCACTGCGCCGCCTGCGTGTGGCTGGTTGAACAGCTTCCTTACGTCATGGACGGGGTGTTAGAAGCGCGCCTGGACCTGCCGAGAGCACGCCTGACCCTGCACTTTTTGCCTGAAAAGGTGCGCCTCTCCGAAGTCAGCCGGTGGCTGGCCCGTTTCGGATACACGGCGCACCCGACCCGAAGACACGGCATGGCTGAGCGGACAGATGCCGAGCGCCACCTTCTGGTCAAGGTAGGCGTATGCTGGGCGCTGGCGGCCAATGTGATGCTGCTTGCGGCGGCGCTGTATTCAGGACTGGACTTTTCCAACGACCCCTCGATGGCGACAGCCGCCCGGTGGATGAGCCTGCTTCTCGCGGTTCCTTCCATTCTCTATGGCGGCAGCGAGGTTTTCCGCCGCGCCTGGGCTTCTCTCCGGCTGGCCTTGCAGACGCGAAACTTCCGGAGCCTGCACATGGACACCCCTATCGCGCTGGGCATTCTGGTCGGCTCCCTGCACAGCGCCTGGGCTACCGTCACGGGGCGAGGCGAGGTCTGGTTTGATTCCATCACGGTGCTGATTGCCGCGCTGCTCACGGCGCGGTGGCTTCAACTCCGCAGCCGACGCCTTGCAGGCGATGCCACGGAACGGCTGCTCTCCCTGATCCCCTCGATGGTGCGGCAAGTGCGCGAAACGGGCGAAATCGAAGTGGTAAAGGCCGATACGCTGTTCCCGGAAGACGTGGTCGAAGTGCCTGCCGGAGAAGTTTTTCCTGTGGATGGCCTCGTTGTGTCGGGGTCGTCTCGTGTGAACAAGGCAGTCCTCACCGGGGAAAGCAGGCCCGAAGCAATCGCGCCGGGGACATTCATCGAAGCCGGGGCGACTAACCTCAGCGCACCGGTGCGCGTGCAGGTGCGCGCCGCCGGAGACCAGACCCGCGTGGGTAAACTACTGGCCTGGATTCGGGACCAGGAAACCCGCAAGGCGCCGGTCATGCTCCTGGCCGACCGGCTGAGTGGTTATTTTGTGCTCGCCGTCCTGTTTCTGGCTGCCGCCACCGCCGCCTTGTGGCTGGCGCAGGCGCCTTCGGAGGCGGTGCAACACGTCGTGGCGCTGCTCGTGATTACCTGCCCTTGCGCCCTCGGCATGGCGACGCCGCTGGCGATGGCGGTAGCAGCAGGACAAGCCGCCCGGACAGGCATTTTCATCAAAAGCGACGAAGCAACACAACTGCTGACGGAAATCGACGTGGTGGTGCTGGATAAAACAGGCACCCTGACCGAAGGGAGGATGGCGCTTGTCGAATACGAAGGCGATGAACAGGCTATCGATCTGGCTGCTGCGCTGGAAACACATAGCAACCACCCCATTGCGGTTGCGCTCGTTCAGGCGCGTGGCGCGTGCAGGCTCGACCGGGATTCGCCCTCGCTTCCGGAAATAGCATCGCTGGAAGTCGTTTCCGGCCTGGGCATACAGGGGCAGATAGGCCGGCATCGGGTAGCGGTCGGACAGCCGGAATGGATTGCCCCACCGGCGGGCGCCGCGCCTGGTAAAATGCAGGCAGCCCTGGCGCGCTACAGCGCCCGAGGCGATACCCCGGTGGCTGTTGCCGTGGACGGACAGGTTGCTGCCGTACTCGCCTTCGGCGACCGGATCCGCGCTTCTTCCCGACCCATCATACAGGGCTTGCAGGCGCAAGGCAAGGCCGTGTATGTGCTATCCGGCGATCATCCCGAAGTAGCAGCGTCGGTGGCGCACGAACTGGGCATCGCGGCGGATCGCGCCCACGGGCGCATCAGTCCGGAGGAGAAACAGGCTTTTGTGGAGCAACTTCGGAGCCGAGGCAGCCGCGTGGCTATGGTCGGCGACGGCGTTAACGATGCCGCAGCGCTCCAGGCCGCCGACGTAGGCATTGCTGTGCAGGGAGGCAGCACGGCGAGCCTCGTTGCTGCGGACGTGTTTCTGACCCGTGCGGGACTGGTTCCGCTGCAAGATCTCCTGACAGGGTCCCGGCGCGTAATGAGCGTCGTCCGGAGAAACCTGACGCTCTCGCTGATCTACAATCTGATCGGAGCCGCCGCAGCCATAGCCGGTCTTGTGACGCCGCTCGTGGCTGCCGTCGCCATGCCGGTTAGTTCGCTGCTCGTCGTAACTTCCTCTATCCTGCAGCGTTCTTTCCGTCCCGCACACGGAGCATCCTCTGAAACAGATGCGTAGTTTCATGCGCCGGAAGCGCAAATGATAACCGAACCTGCCGCGCCCCATGTCCGTACTTTATTTTCTGGTCCCACTCGCCATCCTTCTGGCCTCTGCGGGCGTAGCCGGTTTTCTGTGGGCCGTGCGGAGCGGCCAGTTCGATGATGTGGAAACTCCGGCCATCCGTATGCTCCTGGATGACGAATCCGGCGCCAGACGAACAAGCAAGCCGCCGGTGAAGGGTCATCACAAACCACAGCAATAGGGATGCGCTGCAGGCGCTCTCCGGACGCTGCCGCCATTCTACCAGAACCATGACGCATACTCGTATAGACCCTGATCTCATTCGCCGCTATAACCGTCCAGGGCCGCGCTATACCAGTTATCCGACAGCGCCGCACTTTACCGACGCCTTAGGCCCGGATGCCTTTAAGAAAGAGATCATCCGGTCCAACGCGCCGGACGCCGAACGGCGAGATCTGTCGCTGTACCTGCACCTGCCTTTCTGTCACGCGCTCTGCTACTACTGCGGCTGTCATATGATGGTGACGCACCGGCCTGAAAAGATTGCCCGCTACCTGTCGTATCTGGAGCGCGAGATCGACCTTGCAGCCGGGTATATCCATCCCGACCGTATCGTGCGGCAGATCCACTGGGGCGGCGGAACCCCGACCTATCTGGAACCGGATCAGATCGAAAGCCTGATGCGCTCCACGCAGCGCCGGTTTCAGGTGGCCGATGACGCGGAGGTCGGGATCGAAGCAGACCCGCGCCATCTCACGCGCGAGCATCTGGAGGCCGCCCGGCGATCCGGCTTCAACCGGATCAGTATCGGCGTGCAGGACTTCGATGCCCGCGTGCAGAAAGCCATCGGCCGGATCCAACCCGAACCGCTGGTTCGGGAAACCGTAAATGCCTGCCGCGACCTCGCTTTCGACAGCATCAGCTTCGACCTGATCTATGGTCTGCCGTTCCAGACCCGGCAGACGTTTGAAACTACCCTGGACCTGGCGCTGGCCCTGAACCCGGATCGGGTCTCGCTGTTCAGCTACGCGCACGTACCCTGGATGAAAAAACACCAGCAGATGATCCCGGAAGCCGGCCTTCCGGGACCTGACCTGAAGATGGAGATTTTTCTCAGGGCCGTCGAAAAACTCACGCAGGAGGGCGGCTATCGCTACATCGGCATGGATCATTTCGCCAAGCCGGAAGACAGCCTGTGCGCCGCGCAAGATGCGGGCACGCTCCACCGCAACTTTCAGGGCTACTCGACCCATGCCGGGTGCGACATTCAGGCGTTCGGCATTTCGGGCATCAGCCAGCTCGAATGGGTGTATGCCCAGAACGTAAAGGATCTGCCGGCCTATTATGAAGACCTCGATGCGGGTCGCCTGCCTGTCGAACGCGGCGTACGGCTCCAGCAAGACGATCAGATCCGGCGTTTCGTGATTACCCGTTTAATGAGTAACTTCGTCCTGAGAAAAGCAGAGGTCGAAAGCTGTTTCGGAATATGCTTCGATGATTACTTTGGCGCAGCCCTGCAAAGCCTGCAACCGATGGCGGCGGATGGGCTGATCGCTCTGGCATCCGACACGCTTCGCGTGACCGAACAGGGCCGCTTTTTCATACGTAACATTGCTATGGCCTTCGACGCTTACCTGCCTCGTTCGCAGCATGAAGCGCCTCGTTATTCTCAAACCGTCTGAGTTCGTACACCTTCTTTAACTGTTTCCAGCCGCCATGCCTGAACGCTCACCCCGATCCACAGACATAAAAATGCAACAGGCGCCGAAACCTGCGCTTTCCGGCGCCCTCCGCCCGCCAACGCTGATCGAACCGGCCAGCGGCGCAGGGATGCCGCAAGGCGCCGTCACGTTGCGTTGGGAAGAAATTCCGGAGGCTTCCGGATACTGGCTCCAGATGGCAAGCGATCAGCAGTTCAACGATATTCTTTTCGAATCCTACATCGGCCCGAGCGGTACGATTACGCTGCACGACCGGCTGCCGAATGACGCTTCACTCGTGTACTGGAGAATGCGGAGCGGCAACCAGGAGGGATGGGGGCCGTTCAGCGCTCCACACGCGCTTGGCCGGGCCACAGAGAAAGCGTCTCCGGCTCCCGCCTCTGTTCCCGCGAAGCCTGCGGTTCAGGAACCTCCAACCCTGGTGGTTCGCCCCGCCCCTCCTGCCGACCCCTCAGTTCCTGCCCTCCTTGCCCCTCTGAACGACGCCCCGGTAGACGGCAGCGCCGTCTCGCTGGACTGGACTGAGGTAGAGGGCGCAGGCGAATACCACCTCCAGGTTGCGTCCGATGCCGACTTCAATGATCTGTGGTTCGACACGCTGGTTGTGAAAAGCACTTCGGTGACCGTCTACCAGTTGTTTCCACAGAACGGCGCGACCCTTTTCTGGCGCGTGCGTGCGCGACCTGTAAACGGGGGCTGGAAACCCTGGAGCGCTGTAGGCCAGTTTCGGGCTACGAATGATGACGCAGTCGAAGCCTACAACCTGGCTCAAAGCAAGGCCAGACACGAAGCTGCCCTGAAACAGGCTGCGCCTGAAGAAGCGGTGGGGCCGTTCGAAACCATGAATCCTGTGGAAACCGGACGTACCAGCGCTGGTGAGGCAATGACCGCGCTTTCTGTGATCGTGCTTTCGTTTGTGATCCTGTTGATTTTTGTCATAGCGATAAGCTTCTAGCAGATCCGGCGCTCCAGAGGGACGATCCTTTATCCGGGTAAATCCGACCAACCACTTTCAGGCGTTCTATAATGCCTCTCACAGGGCGGAAGACGCTTTGCCGACGCCTGCCCATACCTCCTGCAAACACAGCGCTATGATCCTTACGACTTTTGTAATTCTGCACATTATAACCGCAGCAGCATGGTTTGGCCTCGGCCTGCGGCTGTCTGCCCAGGCCCGTCTTGCCCTCGGCATCGAGACTTCTGCCGCCCTGACGATCACAGCCTACACCAGGCGAACGGTTCGCCTGATGGAAGTCTTTGTCGTGCTGACCTTCGTTTTCGCTCTTATTGCCTTTTTCCTCGGCGGTGGCTTCGCCCGTTACGGAATGCAGTATCATACGAGCCTGCTCCTGATGCTGATTCTGGTCGCGGTGCAATTCGCGATGATTCGACCGGCCTGGGGCCGCATCGAAGCGGCGATGTCGCGCCCCGAACCTGCTGCAAACGAAGGTTCATCCTATGTTGGACACATAGCGATGGGAATGGGAATCGCGCACTTGCTCTGGCTGGTTATTCTGGTTTTGATGTTCTGGAACTGGTTTCTGGTAAGGCCATAGAGCCGCCCGACCTGTATTCCTTTTTCTACTGAGGGACGGGCTATCAAGCGCAGGGCAGCCAAAGAGCAAGCCGCGAGCGCGCGCCATCCCGCGTATCACAAACTCGTTCAGAACGCGATACTATGGACCGCTGGGAAACTGTCCGGCAAGCCGGAAAAGTATCGCCTGCCATGCGAGTTACATAGATCCTTCAGGCAGGTTTCATTATATCCCTGAAGGTCGTGTCATGCTGAACAAAGGGAAGCATCTATGCTCAAAGAACGGCAGGCCGCTGTGCCCGACTTCTACGTACCAGACAGTTCCCGATCAAAAAACACATTAACGCCATAAAAGAGGAGGACCGACCGATGCAAGGCATAAAGACTGGTTCTATGTCCGGCCCGCAGCCTGTGTTGCCTTCCCGTCGGGACTTTGTAAAACGTTCGGGGGCGGCGCTGGCCGGGATGACCTTCAGTTCGCGCCTCGCGGCAGGCGCCTATGCAGGAGAGAACAATACCATTAAGGTAGCGCTTGTGGGCTGCGGAGGGCGCGGCACGGGCGCGGCGGCAAACGCACTGTCTACGGAGGGACCCGTCAAACTGTGGGCAATGGCCGATGTGTTCACCAACCGCCTTCAGGCGAGCCACGCCAGCCTCACCGAAACCTCTGGCAAGCAGATCGACGCGCCGCCCGAGCGGCAGTACATCGGGTTTGACGGATACCGGAAGGCCATAGATTCCCTGGATAAAGGCGACCTCGTGATCCTCGCCACCCCGCCCGCTTTCCGGCCGCTCCACCTGGAGTACGCCGTCGATCGCGGGGTAAACGTGTTCATGGAGAAGTCGTTCGCCGTCGATGGGCCAGGCATCCGGCGCGTCCTCGAAGCCGGGAAAAAAGCGGAGCAGAAGAACCTGAAAATTGCGGGCGGCCTGATGGAGCGGCACTATCCACCGCTCGTCGAAGCGGTTGGCCGCATCCACGACGGAGCCATCGGTAAGGTCATCACGGCATGGAGCTACCGCAAGCACGGGCCGGTCGGCTATACGCCGCGTGAAGCGGGCATGAGCGAACTGCTCCACCAGATTCGCAACTACAGCAACTTCACCTGGCTCAACGGCAGCTTTCTTCTGGACTGGCTCATCCACAACCTCGATGTGGCGTGCTGGGCTAAAGATGCCTGGCCGGTATCGGCGCAGGGAGACGGCGGGCGGCAGATGCGCGAAGACCCCGACCAGCTTTTCGACCACTACAGCGTCGAGTATTCTTTCCCTGACGGCACGCGCATGATGGCGCAGGGCAGGCACATGCTCGGCACATGGAGCTTCTGGGGCGATGTCATCCACGGCGCCACAGGCTGCGCCGTCATGGGTGAAGGCATCCCTGATCCCGTTCTGTACAGAGGACACCTCCAAACGCCCGAGAACCTTCTGTGGAAGTACGAGGGGCCGAAGTGGAACCCCTATCAGGTCGAACATGACCTGCTGTTCGATGCCATCCGCAATGACAAGCCTTACAACGAAACGGAACGTTCCGCTTACGCTGCCTTGACGGGCATCATGGGACGGATGGCGGCAGAATCCGGCCAGATGGTGACGTGGGACGAGGCCCTGCATTCGAACCTCGTTCTCGCGCCAGGGCTGGACGAGATGAATATAGATTCTGCGCCCCCGGTCAGGCCGAATGCGGAAGGTGAATATCCCGTTGCCATGCCGGGCGATACCGCAGCTTTTTGACCAGCATCCCCAGGCAAATGGCCCGCTGCCGCTCCTGCAATGATACGGCCTCCAATTTGCGCTAAAGAAGAGAGCGCTCAGATTCGCTTTTCAGTCCTGCGCTCCCGTCGGCGCCTGTCATTCCAAACCGAAGGTTAACGTCTCGTTCCCGCGCTGCCGGAAACGCACTAAGGCGCAGCGCCCCATACAAAAAGGGGGATGAGGCGTGGGCCTCATCCCCCTTTCTCATTTGACACTGCCGGAGCTGCCCCCTCCCGAAGGGAGCACCGCAGCCCGCAGGCGTTGGCTTACTTGGCAGCCTGCAAGCGCTGTTCGAGCTTGTCTACTTCCTTGTCAAGCTCTTCCGGCAGGTGATCGCCGAACTGTGCGTAGTGCTCGCGAATGGAAGGCACTTCAGAAAGCCAGCCTTCTGCATCGACCTCCAGCAGCTTCTCCAGGCGTTCCTGTGAGATGTTCAGGCCGGACGTATCGAGTGCGTCAGGTGTGGGCAGGTTGCCGATGGGCGTCTCCACGGCGTCTGCCTTGCCGATGACACGCTCGAAGATCCACTTGAGCACGCGGCTGTTTTCGCCATAGCCGGGCCACATGAACTTGCCGTTCTCGTCCTTGCGGAACCAGTTGACGTAGTAGATCTTGGGCATCTTGTCGCCGCCCTTCTTGCCCATGTTGATCCAGTGGCTAAGGTAATCGCCCATGTGGTAGCCGCAGAACGGCAGCATCGCCATTGGGTCGCGGCGCAGCTGGCCGATCTTGCCGGCGGCGGCGGCGGTCATTTCCGAGCTCATGATTGAGCCGAGGAACGTGCCGTGCGTCCAGTCAAAGGCTTCGTTGGCGAGCGGAACCACCGTGGCGCGGCGGCCGCCGAACAGGATGGCCGAGATCGGCACGCCGCTCGGATCTTCCCATTCCGGCGCGATCACCGGGCACTGGCTGGCCGGAGCGGTGAAACGCGCGTTCGGATGCGCCGCCGTGCGCCCGCTCTCCGGCGTCCAGGCGCGCCGCAGCCAGTCTACGAGCTCTGCCGGCTTCTCGTCCGTCATCTGCTCCCACCAGACATCCCCTTCCGGCGTTAAGGCAACGTTCGTGAAGACGGAGTTGGCATAGAGCGATTTCATGGCGTTCGGGTTCGATTCGTCGCTCGTACCGGGCGCTACGCCGAAGAAGCCTGCTTCCGGGTTGATCGCGTAGAGGCGTCCGTCCTCGCCGAACTTCATCCAGGCGATGTCATCGCCGATGGTCTCGACCTTCCAGCCTTCAATCGTAGGCTCCATCATCGCCAGGTTCGTCTTACCGCAAGCCGACGGGAAGGCGGCTGCGATGTAGCGGGATTCGCCTTCGGGGGAGGTCAGCTTCAGGATGAGCATATGCTCGGCCATCCAGCCTTCATCACGCGCCTGCACCGAGGCGATGCGGAGCGCGTGGCACTTCTTGCCCAGCAACGCATTGCCGCCGTAGCCCGAACCGAACGACCAGATCTCGCGCGTCTCCGGGAAGTGGCAGATGTACTTGTTCTCGGCATTGCACGGCCACGGCACGTCATGCTGCTTCGGATCGGTCAGGGGCGCGCCAATCGAGTGCATACCCTTCACGAAGTCATCGCTGTCGCCAAGCACGTCCAGCACCTTCGAGCCGAGGCGGGCCATGATGTGCAGGTTGCAAACCACGTACGGGGAGTCGGTGAGTTCAACCCCGATACGTGCAATGGGCGAGCCGATAGGACCCATCGAGTAAGGAATCACGTACATCGTGCGGCCCTTCATGCTGCCGGCGAAAAGCTCGCGCAGCTTATCCTTCATCTCCGTCGGGTCCGCCCAGTTGTTCGTCGGGCCGGCATCTTCCTTGTCTACCGAGCAGATATAAGTGCGGTCTTCCACGCGCGCCACGTCGGCCGGATCTGAGCGGCAGAAAAAGCTGTTCGGGCGCAGCTCCTCGTTCAACTTGATGTAGGTGCCGGTTTCAACCAGAAGCTGGCTGAGCCGGTCATATTCTTCCTGCGAGCCGTCGCAAACATATACGCCGTCAGGCTGACAGAGCGCGACCGTCTCCTCCACGAATTGCTTCAGGGCTTCGTTGCCTCCGATCACTTCCATGTAGTCCTGTTCGGTAGGTTCAGCATTAACCACTGCAGTTGCCATATATCCCTCTTTTTTCTTGGTGGTGCGTATCACAGCAAGCGGGCGCGTGAGCGTCGCTCAGTTGCATAATCTAATGCAAACACCTTACAGTAATCTGGCAGGTCTCTCCCTATTCCTCGTGTGAGAAATAAGCTAGTCCGTATGCAAGGGATCTCCCTACACGGCGCCCCTTTGCGCCAGATGCCAGTGCGCCGGATCAAAACGAACGCTGTCCGCTAACGAGCTTGACAGAAGCGTTACGGCGGGTCGTGCAGGCACTACGAGACCGCCCTGCACGTTTGAGGTGCATACACTCACAAAGCCCTCCTCTCCGGCACAACAGCGTAAAGCCGTCGTTGTGCATTCCTGTTATATATATCCCCAAACCGACAGGCAAAAGCAACGGGCATTCTGTTAAGATGATGTAAAACAGGATACGGAACGCACGCTGCGACAGAGCAGGCTTTCCATACCCAGATCGGGAAAATGTGGTAGCAATATCCCCTTTGCGGCTTATCCAGGCGCATTTGTGCCGGGATCGTGCGTATATCCCGAAGGAATTCCGGAATTTGATTCATGATGACCTGACCCATTCGTTCTGAACCATGATTAAGCCTAACGACGCTGCGCCCCCCACCGTTCTCGTCATTTTCGGCGCCGCAGGCGATCTCACGCATCGCAAACTGGTCCCGGCGCTTTACCATCTGTACCTGCACGGCTGGATGCCCGATCATTTCGCCATTCTCGGTGTGGATCTAAAAAAAATGACTGACGACGCCTTCCGCACGCACGTCCGGCAGGGCGTCGAAACGTTTTCCCGCGAGGGACCGCTCGACAAGGAGGCATGGTCCGCCTTTGCCGAGCGCGTCAGCTTTCTCTCCGGCGACTTCAAACTATCCGAGACGTATGTTGAACTGGCTTCACGACTGGAAGCCTTCAACGAAGCGTGGAAGGTGCAGGCAAACCACATTTTCTACCAGGCCACCCCTCCCTCCCTCGTCGAACATATCGTGGGGCGCCTCGACGAGGCCGGGCTGACGCAGGACCGCGAGCACGCCCGCATCGTGCTGGAGAAACCCTTCGGACACGACCTGCGCTCGGCGCTGGCGTTGAATGAGATCCTGTTGCGGGTTTTCAGGGAAGCCCAGATTTACCGGATCGATCATTATCTGGGCAAAGAAACCGTGCAAAACATCCTGGCGTTTCGCTTTGCCAACGCGCTGTATGAACCCATCTGGAACCGGCGTTATATAGACCATGTGCAGATCACGGTAGCCGAGCGCGTCGGGGTGGAACAGCGCGGCGGTTACTACGACCACGCCGGCGCTCTGCGCGATATGGTTCAGAACCACCTCCTGCAAGTCTTCTGCATCGTTGCGATGGAACCCCCCGTGTCGTTTCAGGCTGAGGAGCTGCGCAACAAGAAAGTTGATGTGCTGCGGGCGATGCGCCCGATCACCGCCGAGGATATTCACGAGGTAGCCGTGCGGGGCCAGTACGGAGCCGGATGGATGCAGGGCGATCGGGTTCCGGCTTACCGGAGCGAGCCGGGCGTTGACCCGGATTCGTCTACGGAAACCTTTGCCGCCCTCAAGCTCCACGTGGATAACTGGCGCTGGCAGGACGTGCCCTTTTACCTGCGCACCGGCAAGCGCCTTCCGGTGCGTTACTCCGAGGTCAATATAATCTTCCGTCCGGTGCCGCACCAGTCCTTCCCGACGGCTGCCGTCAGCGGCTGGCAACCCAACCGCCTGTCGATCCACATTCAGCCGAACGAGGGCATCCTGTTCCGCTTTCTGGCCAAGCGCCCCGGCCCCAAGATGCTTCTCAGCCCGGTGGATATGCATTTCGGATACTGCGAGGCTTTCAAAACAGACCCTCCGGAAGCCTACGAAACCTTGCTCCTCGATGTGATAGAAGGAGACACCTCGCTGTTCATGCGCGCCGACCAGGTGGAGCTTGCGTGGTCAGCCATGCGCCCGATCCAAGACTACTGGGAAACCGCTACGCCGGTAGACTTCCCCAACTACCAGGCCGGTTCGTGGGGTCCGGAGGCCGCCGAGATCCTCATTGCCCGCGACGGAAGAAGCTGGGTGGCGCCCGCCCTTCGGATGGAGGAGATAGACGAATCGCTGGAAAACGCACAGTAAGAACCGACTTCAACCGCCGCCGACCTTCCCCGTCAGCCTCCATCACGCCGCATGGAAGAAGAAAAAGACACGTCCGAACCGAAACCGATCTCGGAAACCGTTGAGGAGGTTGCGAGCGAGGGGCTGGGCGTGAATGCCTGGGACCGTCCGGCCATTTTCAGGGAAACGGCAGAGGCTGCCATTGCCAACAACCTGCCTTACTGGATGGTGCTTGTCCTCTCCGGCGCTATCGCAACGCTGGGATTGTCGCTCAACAGCGCCGCCGTCGTGATCGGCGCGATGCTGGTGGCCCCCCTACTGGCTCCTGTGGTCGGCCTTGCCCTTGCGCTTGCCGTGGGAGATGGTCGCCTTGCCGTGCAGACAGGCGTTGTCGTCGCCGGAAGCACCGCCGCTGTTATCCTGATCAGCACCTTGCTCACCTTTCTGCTGCCCTTCCATACCATCACGCTGGAGATTTCCGCACGCACGCGCCCCTCCACGCTGGACCTCGTGATTGCAGTCCTGTCCGGGCTGGTCGGCGCGGTGGTAACCGTGGCGCGCGGGCGCAGGCTCTCTGCCGCCATTCCAGGCGTAGCGATATCGGTAGCCCTGATTCCTCCGCTGGCCGTAGCAGGCTTCGGCATCGGGTCAGGATGGAGGACGGAGTTGATTTACGGCAGTATGCTGCTCTACGGAGCGAACCTTGCCGGCATCGTGCTGAGCGGCATGGGGGTGTTCCTGCTGGTGGGGATGCACCGGGCAGGCGTGGTCAAGGCCGCCATTGCGTGGCACAGCAAAAACGGGGAGGGTACACGCGGACTCATTGCGCTGGCGGATCGCTCCCGGTGGATCCGTTCGATAGGGGTGCTCCGTTCTGCCTGGGCGCGGGTGGGGCTGGTCGTGCTTTTCGTTGCCGCCGTCTGGTTTCCCCTGCGCGAATCGCTCCGGGAGATTGCGCGGGAGGCGCGCCTCGAGCGTGCGGTTGCAACCGCCGAGGGCGCCTTTCAGAAGCCGGGGCAGATGGCTATTCTCAACCGGCAGATCATACCGGGCGAAGGCCGCACGCAGGTGTATCTGCGGGTGGCTACGGCAGGATGGCTTGGCGCTGAAATGCGGGATGAATTCGAGCGGACAGCCTCGGCCCTGGCCGGAGAGCCGGTGCGGCTTTCCCTGGAACAATTGCCCACGTCGGGAGGCGATGTCGAGCAGTTCACCGCGCTTCTGCCTGCCAGGCAGGCTGAAGGCCTACCCCCAGGACCCATGCAGGAAGAATCTCTGGAAGCAGCGATGGCAGCCGCCCGCACCCGGTTAGCGGCGCTCGAAAACCTGGCCTTGCCGGACGGAGCCGTGCTCGCAGGTTCCGAAATGGCAACCACGCAGCACGGCGCCCTGATCCTTCGCCTGGCTTATGCCGCGCCGGAAAAGCTGGGCTTGCAGGCAGAGCAGATGCTCCGGCGCCAGATTCAGTTTGCGCTGAACCTTCCCAACGCAAAAGTGCTACTCGTACACCTTTCCACAGATGCGCACCCGGTAAATGCGGCGGCGCCGGATACGATCCTGCTTCACCGCCTCGCGGATGCCGTGCAGACCTACGACAGCCTGTACATCGAATTGATGCTTCCGGCGCCCGGCCACCCTGCGGATTCAACACGCCTGATCCGCCTCCTGCGGCGGATGGGGGTGGACTCTACCCGTATTCGATCCCGCCGTACCCCTGAACCGGGACCGCTACGGATTCGCACGGCGCCCGCGTCATACCCCTCCATACTCGCTGGAGAAGATGATCCGGATGTTTAGGCGATTCCCGTGACGGCTCCCTTTCAGGCGCGTCTTGCCTGCGTTCTTTTTTTCAGGCAGGTGTGGCAGCCGTCGCTCTGGCTGTCCGGAAAGCAGCGCTGCCTGCAGAGAAACTCCTGCGGAGCACCGCAAGCCTTGAAACATAGATCCTTCGCGCCCGTCAGGATGACAGTTTGGGGTAGAGGGCGCCGTTTCCTTGTCCGTCATGCCCGTTGGGAACGTTACTCGTTTTGCTTGAGCGCCTGATCGTCTCATGCCGGCGTAGTGAAGCATCTATGCTCAGAGAAGCACGCGCTCACGGTTTGTGCTGCTCCACCCTGACTTCGACGCGCCAAACTGGGGCGCAGGAGGAGAACAGGTTGAATTACCGACTTTTCTTGCACTATGAGGGAGTGAATGGTTAAACTTACCAGCCAGGCGGCTCCCCTCGCTATTTCTGCACACTGAGGCTGGTCTTTTTTGACCTGCCCCTGCGCTGAATCCGAAACGGCCCTGTCATGCACAAGTGGTTACCGACACTTCTGATTCTGGCTGCTGCGCTGTTCGATCCCGGCGCCAGGCAGGCCGCCGCGCAGACTGAACCACGCCCGAACATCCTGATCGCCATCAGCGACGACCAGTCCTATCCTCATGCGTCGGCCTACGGCGATCCTGTGGTCAGCACGCCTGCCTTCGACCGGGTAGCGCGTGAAGGCGTACTGTTTACCAACGCCTTTGTAGCCTCGCCCGGATGCAGCCCCTCCCGCGCTGCGTTTCTCACCGGGCGCTATCCCTGGCAACTGGAGCAGGCCGGAACGCACGCAAGCTCGTTCCCGGAACAGTACGTCGTGTTTCCCGACCTGCTGGAGGAGGCCGGGTATTTTATCGGATACACCGGCAAAGGATGGGGACCCGGCAACTGGAAAGTCAGCGGCCGGACGCGCAACCCGGCGGGGCCTGCCTTTGGCGACCGCAAACGCCAGCCGCCCTACGAGGGGATCAGTGACAATGACTACGCAGCCAACTTTGCCGACTTTTTGAAGGCGCGCCCGAAAGAGAAGCCTTTTTACTTCTGGTACGGCGCGACGGAGCCGCACCGGGACTATCAGGCCGGCGCCGGGTTGCTCGAAGGCATGGACCCTGAAGATGCTGCCGTTCCGGCCTTCCTGCCGGATGCGCCCGAAGTCCGCAGCGACTTGCTCGACTATGCGGTTGAGATCGCCTGGTTCGACCGGCACCTGGGCCGGATGCTGGCTCTGCTTGAAGAAGCAGGCGAGTTGGATAATACGATCGTCCTCGTCACGGCTGACAACGGAATGCCTTTTCCCCGCGCCAAAGCCAACGTTTATGAATCAGGGATTCACGTACCTATGGCCCTGAAATGGACGAAAAACGTTCCCGGCGGGCGCGTGGTGGAGGATGTGGTTAGCCTCGTGGATCTTACGCCGACCCTTCTGGAAGCGGCAGGCGTCCGGCATCCCGGCGCCTATCCGATGTCCGGGCGCAGCATCCTGGATCTGCTCAGATCCGACCGGCAGGGCCGTGTCGATCCTTCGCGCCGCGAGGTTTTTGCCGGACGCGAGCGGCATTCTTCCTCACGCTACGACAACCTCGGCTATCCGCAACGAGCGATCCGCACTCCGGAATATCTGTACATCCGGAACTTCGCGCCGGACAGGTGGCCCGCCGGTGATCCGCAGAAATATGAGGCGGACGGCTCCCTGGGACCTATGCATGGAGCCTACCATGACATCGACGCGGCGCCGACGCTTGATTTCCTCCTTGAAAACCGCAACGATCCGGTGGTTCGTCGCTACTTTCATCTGGCAGTGGACAAGCGGCCTGACGAAGAACTTTACGACATTCGCAACGATCCGGCCTGCCTCCGCAACCTCGCCGGAGATGCCGCTTTCTCGCGCATCCGGCGGCAGTTGCACGCCCGCCTCGATTCGTTTCTTACGAAAACGGAAGACCCCCGTGTTATGGGCCAGGGAGAGGCGTTCGAGACGTATGTTCGATACAGTCCCATACGAACTTTTCCACCTCCCGACTCGCTCGCGCCTCCCCAACGCTGATAAACGAAAACAAGCAATCCTTCCCATACCTCTTGATAGAGCTACCCATGCCTCTCCTCCCTTCTCCCCTCATGCGCAGGCTCGCCGTGTTGGCGTTGCTGTTGTTCCTGCCTGTGTCCCTGCTCGCGCAGGAGCGGCCTAACATCGTCTGGATTTCCGTGGAGGACATCAGCGCCCACCTGGGCAGCTACGGGGACCCGGTCGCCCGTACCCCGGCGCTGGACCGCCTGGCCGGGCAGGGGGTTCGCTATACGAATGCCTACACTACGGCGGGCGTCTGCGCGCCGAGCCGGTCCAGCATCATCACGGGAATGTACCAGAACTCCCTCGGCACGCAGCATATGCGGACGACCCACACCGGGGAAGGCTTGCCCACGCCCTACTTTGCTGTGCCGCCTCCGTATGTCAAAACGTTTACGGAGTACCTGCGGGCGGCAGGCTATTTCTGCACGAACAATGTGAAAACCGACTACCAGTTCGGAGAGCCGGTCACCGCATGGGATGAGTCGAGCGCTTCGGCCCACTGGCGCAGTCCGAATCGCAAGGCGGACCAACCCTTCTTTTCCGTTTTCAATTACACGACCACCCATGAAAGCCAGACCTGGGTCAAACCGGACGAGCAACTGGTCACCGATCCGCAGGCTGTCGTAGTGCCACCTTACTACCCGGATACGCCGCTCGTACGGCGGCAAATTGCAAAGCTGTACGATCAGATTGCCCGCGTGGACGATCAGGCGGCTGAAATTCTCCGCCAGATCGACGAGGACGGTCTGGCCGAAAACACCATCGTGTTTTTCTGGAGCGACCACGGCGACGGCTTGCCACGCGCCAAACGATGGCTCTACGACTCAGGACTTCACGTGCCCCTCATCATTCGCCGGCCCGGACACACGGAAACCGGCGCTGTCAACACCGACCTCGTCAGCATGGTTGACCTCGGGCCTACCGTTCTCTCGCTGGCCGGGGTCCCGATCCCGGTTCATATGCAGGGCCGTCCGTTTCTTGGAGAACAGGCCGCACCCGCGCGGGACTACATCTATGCCGCCCGCGACCGCTTCGACGAGTCGTACGATATGGTTCGCGCCGTCCGCGACCGGCAATACAAGTATATCCGGAACTACTATCCCCTCCAGCCCTACGTGCTGCACATCCCCTTCCGGAATCGGGGTGACATCATGCAGGAGATCCTCCGGCTTCACGCGGAAAACAAGCTCGAAGGCC
>CBDUBU010000020.1:0-25925 GCA_965365465.1 uncultured Rhodothermaceae bacterium | reverse complement strand
AACGAATCCGGGTGCTCGGATTAAACGGATTGGGGTAATTCTGTTCGAGCGTGATCCGGTCGGGAACCTCTGCAATGCTTTCTGCATCCGTCGAGACCTCGAAAGAGAAAGCAGCCCGCACCGGCACCACTTTTCCTGAAAGCGCAATGTCCAGGTACTTCAGCGACCACAGTGTATTCCACGTCCCTGTAACCGAATTGCCCAGGAAGGAGAGGTTTTCGCTCTCATAGTTGGAGACGGGGATCCGAAGGTAATTGTTGTCGCTGCCCGCTTCCCGGTAGCCGATAAAGATGGTCCCGGGCAGGCCGGCAAAGCGCTCTGCATACTCATGCAAGAACACCTGCGCGAATTCGAGTCCGTCGCCGCTGGCTGGAGCGTAAGGCCGGGGGTCATCGACGCGCAACGAAAACAACTCTTCGCCCGGCTGGCCGGAAGCAGCCACGTCCCAGATAACCAGTTCGAAGTCGCGCGGCGCATCCGGCGGCACTTTCGCGCTGAGCTGGTTCTCATAATAAACCGGGAGCGACACCGTATTCAGAACGCCTCCTTCCGGAACCGTGAACTTCGTGGCGACCAGCACATTCGGAGCATCCTGCCGGGTAAAGGCGTTGAGGTACCGGGTTTCCGTAAATACGTCCACTTTTCCCTGATCGTAGATCACACTCCGCGCCGTGATGTCCGAGGTCCAGGAGGCGCTGTAACGAAACCTCACATCCGAAGCGCCAAACGCATACGGCTGGGCATGAGCAACGATCAGGCTCACGCGCCGGAAGTCGCCAGGGAACAGAAAAGGACCCTCTCCGGGCTGAAGTTCTACCACTTCCGTTTGCCCGGCCCGGCCTTCCAGCACCATGCGTGCCCGCGCGCTGGTCTTGAGGCCCTCCGGTGTAGAGCCTTGCTGCGTGGCCGACAGGTTAAGCTCGAAATCCGATACATCCTCCCAGACCACATAGTCTGCTCCTCCGCCCCGGATCACCAGCGTCTTTTCCGGGCTGCTGTTCGCTTCGTTGCCTCGGATGACATAAACAGGATCGATCTCGGCGCCTACCGTTGCAAGTTGCGGATCCTTGTAGCCGAACCGGTCGTCTACTGAGGGGTTGCGAACGTAGTTGGCTGTGTGGAAATCGATCAAAAATTCGCTCAGCGTCGTGCCTAGTTTGCCAAGTTCTTCCTGAAGGCCCTGAACCTCCGGCTTTTCGTTGAGCAGAACTTTACCGACTGCTTCCGCGCCGAAGCGGTCCCCGTAGTAAGCGAAAAAGAGACCGGCGCGGGTATAGTCATTGAGCGAGGCAGGATAATCACGCCACATGAAAAGAGGAATGTTCCGTTCCGTTTCCTCGCTCATCTGGTTCGGATAAAACCCTGAGTAAAAACCATTGAGCAACGTGCCGTACTCGGCCAGTCCTTCCGAAACAAAGATGTGTTCTTTCGGGACTCCTTCGCGCCAGGGGTTGAGGTCGTGGCTGAAGTGAATGAGATGCGTATACTCGTGAGCAGCCACATTCAACAACAGGGGCGCCGTGACCGGATTCCGCAGGTAATAGGTGTCCAGGTATAGCACATCAGCCTGATTTCCCACGCCCGCAGGCGCATCAGGCCAGATATCGACGGACGTGACGAAGCCGGCTATGTCGGGGTCGGAAATGTCGTAAACGAGGACATCTACCTTGCCGTCTCCGTCGTAGTTTGGCGGCGGCCCGAAGATGGCATTGTTGTTCGCAATGATGCCTGCCTGGGGGTTTATCGAGTTCTCCGGCGTCTTTTCGAGAAGCGCCTCCCGAAGCGCCTCGATGTGCTCTGTCGTGACGATTTCATTCCGAAGCTGCCCGGCTTCGACCCAGATTCTGGCAATGTCGTTTTCGGCCTTCAATACGAAACGAAGGGCGCCCCATTGTTGCCCGCTCTCGACGGTCTGGATCTGGACGTTAAAGGCCATAGTGTCGTCCAGGACGACCATGCTACCCGCCTTGTGCGCTGCCGGAAGCAGCCCGGCTTCTCTGGCGCGGTGATATGACTCCAACGCTTCCCACTCCTGCGCCGTGAATCGTTGCAAGCTGCAAACGTGTGCTTCGGCTTCATGTGCAGCCGGGAGTTTTTGCGCAGTGGCCGATAACGAGATCGACAGGAGCACAAATAGCGAAGCTGTAATCCTTCTCATGACGGGAACTGATTGTGGAGAATTCGGGATTGGACCCATAGACAAGTATAATATACGTCACGGGTTAAGTTCAACGCAGCATTTTCGTCATCCTGCTGCCTGCTGTAGCATGGCGAACAAAGAGAAGTATCTATGCTTGCAGTCGCTTCCTTTCAGGCTTTTTATTGCCCAGTCTCCCACAAGTCTGATTACATAGATCCTTCGCAGCTTCAGGATAACACTTTGATTAAGGATGCGGCGCCAACGTGTCATGCTGAACAAAGGGAAGCATCTATGCACCGGGGATGGCACTTTTTCCCCTTTGCCTTGCTCCAGCGTCTCCCCGGCCTTGAATAGAGACTCTCTCCCATGCGACTGCAACGCATGAACACACACCCTTCGCTGCTCATGACGCAAGGGTGAAAGATGCGGCGCTCCCCCAGGGTCTTGTCATTCCGACGAATCCTTAGCTGCGCTCAGGGCAGACTTGGGGAGGAGACGGGTGCAGCCAACTGATGCCAGAAGGCGCTTTGAAGTCCCTTCTCCTCTGCCCCACGCCTTTATTCGAGCAGCAACATCTTGTGGGTAAGCGTGCGTTCGGGTGTGCTCAAACGGTAGAAGTAAACACCGCTGCCCCATCCGCCTGCATGGACGTTTACCTCATGCATTCCGGCTGCGAGCGATCCCTGCGCTAACTGCGCCACGCGGCGGCCCAGCACGTCGTACACGGCCAGATCTACCTGCGTTGCGGCAGGCAATGAAAACCGGATGGTCGTGGAGGGATTAAAAGGGTTTGGATAGTTCTGCGAAAGCGTTATCTCTGAAGGAAGCTCTGGCCTTGTCTCGGCGGCTACCGCGCCGACCGGAACCAGGAAGGTAGCTCGAATGGGGAGCACCCGGTCCTGAAGAATGGCTTCACCATTGGAGGTAAGATTGGGAAATGGCGCCCATCCCCTGGCGAAATCCGGTAGCTTGAGGAATGCCACATTTCCTCCCTCATAACCATCCTGATAACGCGAGACGCCCATAACAAGAAAATTCAGGTCCGATCCCGTGTTGGTGAGGCCAATGTAGATGGTATCAGGCAGCGCAGACAGTTCATTCTCGAAGCTGGAAAGGTCGATTTCGTGGAAGGTGAAAGTGGTTCCTGCATTGAAGCGCGGGTCAGTAACGTTCAATGAAAACAGTTCTGCTCCCGGCCGGCCGGCGTTGTCGCCGGCCCAGATCTTCAAACTGAAGTCTCTGGGGGCCGTTGTGGGTACTTCGGATCCCGAGAATTGATTTTCGTAATACGGAGCTACCGAGACGTTACGGAGCGTTGCTCCGTCAGGAAGTACAAATCGGTTAGCCATCATGCTGCCGTCGCCGAGTTCGTATGCTTCTATCGTGACGCCCGTTTCGGTCGTATCCCCTGGAACGGCGCCGTCGTCATAAACAATCGTCTGCGGAATAGACTGCGGCCCGGAACGGTTCCACTGCGCCGAATAAGTGATTTTTGCATCATACAGCGTCGGCCTTGCGCCGGGCGCAGGATCGGATTCCGTATGGGGAAGGAGGACGGCAACTCTGGAATAGTTGCCCGCAAAAGTGACCGGCGCCCCGTTGGCCCCAGGTATTTCTCTGATCTCTACGGTCCCGTCCTTGTGCATCAACACAGCCTGCGGGCGGACACTGTTGGAAAGGAAAACAGGCGCATCGATGTCCAGCGTAAGCGTGAAATCCTCGACCCGCTCCCAGATCAGGTATTGAACGCCCCCTGGTTGCACCATGACTGTAGAAAGCGCCGTTTCTGTTGTCGCGCCGCCGTCATATACCACCGTTGGTACGGCGCGAACATTCTGGTACTGCGTGTTCGCGTGACCGAAGCGGGCATTCCGCGCGAAATCGTTCAGGTAGTTGGCCGTGTGGAAGTCCGCAACGAGGTCGTTAAGCGAAGGCGCATTGGCCTGCGCAGCCAGCGCAGCCCGGTAGGCATCCGCACCGCGAGCGGGCTGCTCCACACCGGATTTGACAATACGGGATTGAACGATGCCTTTTGCCAGGGCAGGTCCGAGCCGGTCCACCAGATAAGAGGTAAAAAAGCCGGCCCGCTCATAATCCCGGTCAACGGTTCTGATATCTTCTCCGGTGCGCCAGCCCAGCAGATCGCGGCCATGCTCTTCCGGGTCCGAGAGATAGGTGACAGGATGCACCGTCGCATACCCGTTCATCATCACTGCCCATTCCGAGAGACCTTCATCTACGAAGGTCAACTCCATCTCGTCATAGTTGTTGTTGATAAGGTGCTGGTACTCGTGCGCCGCAATCTTCATGAGCGCCTCCGGAATCAACTTGGAAACCCCCGGATTTTTCTTCGTATTGGGGTTTGCATCCAGATAAAGTACATCCGCCTGGTTGCCCTCGCCGGGTCTGGCATACGGATAGATGTCGGTAGACGCGACAAAGCCCAGCACGCAGCAGTCGTCCGTGCCTTCGGTGATGTCATAGATCAGAATGTCGAGTATTCCGTCATCGTCGTAATCGGGAGGTTCTCCGAAAACTTCGTTGTTATTAGCGATGATGCCTTGAGAAGGATTATAGGACCCGGCAGGCGTCCGCTCGATGAGCGCTTCCCGCAGCAGGGCAACCGAGGCATCAGGGACATTGCCATTGGCAATCTGATCCGAGGCCACCCATACGTACACCCCCGCAGGGTCGCCGGCATTGCTTTTCGCTTTCAGCACGAACTCCTGGGCGACCCACTTCAGTTTTGCGTCATCCTGAATGTTCTCGATCACGTTGAAGCTTCTGGTGTCGCCCAGATCGTGAACCGTTGTAGCCTTGTGGGCGCCGGCAAGAAGTCCTGCCCTCTTCGCCTGGTGATAACTGCTCAGTGCTTTTCTGCCTTCAGGCATCGCATCGAGCCGCCCGGTAGCATGGATCACAGCGGGTTCTTCCGGAACGGAAGTCTGCTTTTTTCCGTTACGCAGCGCTTGAGGCGTCAGGTTATCAATTTGCTGTGAGAAGGCGGGCCAGGTGAATCCCAGGAGCAGCACGAGCGTCGCTAATCGCTTCATGAAAAAAATACCTTTATGGCGGGCGGTGAAGGCAGAGGGTTTATGTAACAGGTATCGACCGTCAGATTGTCGGATAAAACCGGGACAGGGGTAAAAGACCGTGGCAAAATAGGCCTAAGTCTAATAAATACAAATGCAATGCGGCCTGTTTACTCGTATTCCGAATGCCGGTTTCCACACTCCTTGGGTCCACGGAAAATCCTTTTTTCTGCCGTTTGTGTGAAAGGAAAACAAAAAGCGGACCTTTATTTCTGCGTCGCCCGGGCAAAGATGAACGTTACAATCAGGTTTGACATTTCCCTTCTGATTGCCCTTTGCCTGATCGGAGGCGGGTGTGCATCGCAGGGCATCCTTTCCAGTAATACGATCACAGTGGAGGGACAGGTTTCCGCACGCGGGAATGAGCCTTTTTCGGCGCTCATATTGGAAACAGATGATCGCAACCTGTATGTGCTGGTTTTTGAGGCTGGTTCAGGGGAAACGCTGCAAAGAAGCGGACGATACCGTGTCAAAGGATCGCTTTTTCTGAGAGAATGGAACGGCCGCCCGTTTGCGCATCTTCAGGTCGTGGCGTGGGAGGAAGCAAGCAGTCCGTGACCTTCTCTGGTCGGTGTAAGGAACGCGCAGTCTTCTGCCGAGACCGGGGAGCTGCTGGAGACTTTACAGGTCAAAGCCGGCGCTCGCTCACGTCTGGCTCATCTCAGGATCGGGTAGACGAGAATAACCGTCCGGCGCCGGTTCGGATTCGCCGGGGCAGCGACCGGATCAGCGCTGGCGGAACGATTCGGAGCAGGACGAGACCGGCGATAAACACCAGCAGCAAACCCAGTTCCGTCCACCACTTTTGCAGGACGGGGATGAAGTCCCACACCAGAAACAGGGCGGCAGCCAGCAGCCCCATGCTCACGATCCGTTTCCACTCATAGGGAACCGGGTAAAACTTCTGGACGATAACAAGCAGCATGAGCGCCATCACGGCATAGGCCGCCGTAGTGGCCCACGCAGCGGCGGCCATTCCGTATCGCGGAACGAACAGCATATTCAGAGCCAGGGCAACGGCGCTGCCGGCCAGTGTGCAATGCACAAAGTATTTCGTTTTCTCCTTGATGTAGGCTCCGGCAGAGAAGGTGTAGTACCAGCCCTGAAACACGTATCCGAGCAGTGAAACAGGCACGATGAACAGGCCCATCCAGTAGCCTTCGGACACGAGATAGCGACCTCCCGGAAGCGGGAAGGCTACCAGTTCGTGCGCAAAGAACGAGATAGCCAGGTAGACAATCAGGCAGAAGGCCGTAAAGACCGTGAAAATGCGGGCAAAAAGGAGCGGCGCATCTTCGTCGTCGGCGTGCTGCAGGAAAAACGGTTGCCAGGCGAACCTGAACATTTGCACCACCAGCGCCATCAGAATAGCTAGTTTCAGCACCCCGTTGAAAACCCCCACGACATACTGCCCATAGACGGCGCCTGCCGCCTCTGCTGCCTGCGAAGCGCCCCCGGCGCTGCCTGCCTGCCGCGCAGCCTGTTCTGCCTGCGCAGCGAGACGCTGAAGGTCGATCTGGCTCCCGTATAGCGTCTTTACCCTTTCCGGGGAAAGATTTGCGAGGTAAAAAATGTTTACCCGTTCAGCCACTGCGTACCCAAGTCCGCCTGGAACGAAGGGCAGGCCGAAGCGAAGCAATTCCACCCATCGTTTTCTGTCAAAGGCAAAACGCACATTCTTGAGATAGGTGGGAATCAAAAGAAGAAGCGTAGAAAAAGAGGCTATCAGGTTGGCGATCAGAACGGCCTCGATCCCCATGCGCAACCACAGAATGAGGATCAGATTCATTGCCACATTGACGAGGACGTTGATAAACTTGATTGTGGCAAAACGCCATGCCTTGTTTTCCAGACGGAGTTCGGCAAACGGCGGCGCCGTCAGCGTGTCAATGGCGAGAATGAAGGCAGCGTATGAGAGAAGCCACAGCCAGTTGCTTTCCAGCCCGATCAGCATCCCCATGGGCCGGCGGAAAAGCAGTACGAGCGCAGAGATCAGAACAGACGTACCGAGCAGAGACCAGAAGGTGGTACTGAAAACGATACGTTTCTGGGCCGGGTCCTTGCTGCGCGACGCAAACTTCAGGTACGCCGACTCCATCCCGTACTGATAAAAGATGTTCAGGAAGATAAAGGCGGCATAGATGACCGAGACGTTTCCGTAGTGATCAATCGGGAAGACGTGGGAGTACAGCGGGAACAGCAGAAAATTCACCATCCGGCCCACAATCGTCGAGAGTCCGTAGATGGCGGTCTCTGAGGCCAAACGTTTTATCTGCTTAAAAAAACTCATGGTTTCTAGCGCGGTATACGTCGGCCTCTGAGCCTCATGACCAGCCCGTCCATGAACAGATGGCTGAAATAGCCGGTGACGGCTGCGCCATAAAAGGGAAGCCCCGCCAGCGGGCGGGCAGGCAGGAACACATAGGGCAGGATCAGGAGCGGCGATGGAATCAGAAGCATGGCCCACCAGGTATGTGTCCAGCCCCGGTGCTTGCCTAGAATGGGAAGGATGGCAAAAAGTCCGAGATAAGCCGCTTCCTGAAAATGTTGGGTGGCAATGAGAACCACGTCAACCAGAAAGAAAATCGCATAGAAAAGGTTCTGTCCTTTTGAGTTCGTGTCCACATCCGGCCAGAGACCGAACATGAGACACAGCCCGAACAGCGCCATCGGATAGGCGATGATCTCCACCAGAGTGAAACGGGCGTAGGCGGCATCAACGGAGAAAACATAGAAGAGACAGGCCAGATAACCGGCAAAAAACAAACTTGCGCCCGCCAGATGTCCTCGATAACCCGCCATTTGTCATGCACGCAATAGGAGCGATGCGGAAAAAACGAAGTTGCTCATGGTTGGCTTCCGGCAGCGCGCTCGGGAAGAGCCAGAAAATAACGAACAGCGAGGTGATAACCGATGCGCCCCAGGCCGCTTATCTGCCCGATACAGACCGGGGCCAGCAGCGACTTGCGCCGGAAAGCTTCGCGGGCATGAACGTTCGAGAGATGAACTTCGATAACCGGTAGCATGACGGCTGAGACGGCATCGCGCAGCGCTACCGATGAATGCGTAAATCCTCCAGGATTAAACACGATGCCATTCACTTTTTCTGCTCTTGCCTCATGCAGCCGATCAATCAGCGCGCCTTCGTGGTTGCTCTGGAAAAAAGCAAAAGCGACATCAGGGAAGGAGACTTGAAGATCTTTTTCCAGATCGGACAGAGATCCGGAGCCATAGATTCCCGGCTCCCGTGTGCCGAGGAGGTTGAGGTTAGGACCGTTCAGAATAAGAATATGCATGAAAAACCAGTAGAAGGACGGACTAAAAAACGTTAAAGGACTCTGTTTCCGGATAACCAACCTCGAATTGCAAGCCGTCGAATCCGAGTGAAATGCCTTCAGGCAGCAGCGCATCCTCTTTACTGTGCAAGATGCTGTGAGTCATGTGTATAAGATACGTCTGTTTTGCGCCAATACGCCGCGCAGCCTCTACAGCCTCTCTGATCGAGAAATGCGTGCGGTGCGGTTCATGCCGGAGGCCGTCCAGCACCAGGGCATCCAGGTCGCGCAATTGATGGAAGCTGCTTTCAGGAATGAAGCTTGTATCCGTGAGATAGGCAAACGCGCCGATCCGATACCCGAAAACCGGTGTCTGTCCGTGCATCACTTCGATGGGAGTCACGCGAACGGAAGTTCCGGTTCCATAGCGGCTTTTGATACTGAAAGAGGAATGCACTTCACGCAGCGCCAGGTCCGGCACGCCCGGATAACTGCCGTCCTTGAAGATGTAGGGAAACATGTCCCGGAGTATGGCGGTCGTATTGGAGCGGGCGTAACAGGGGATGGGATGCTGATTGGAGAACAGAAAGGGCCGCAGATCGTCCAGGCCCACGACATGGTCAAAATGATGGTGCGTAAAGAGCACTGCATCGAGGCGGACAAAGCCTTCCCGCAGCGCCTGCTGGCGGAAATCGGGCCCCGTGTCGATCACGATATGCAGCCCGTTTACTTCGACGAGGCAGGCGCAGCGCCCCCGTCTGTCCCTCGGATCGTCAGACTGGCATACGCTGCAAGAACACCCGATGACGGGGATTCCTGTCGAGGTGCCTGTGCCCAGGAGCGTGACTCTCATAAAGGTGCGCTCTCGGACTGAACTGCTTCCGGCGAAAAGGTCGCGCCAGCCCGTTGCTTCCAGACCTTTTCGACAGCATTACGGACAGAAGGAGTCAGGAAAACACGGTCCAGCGGAAGCTCGCGCAGGCTTTCCGCAAGCGCTGTGAAATGAAGTTCAGGAGGATGGCGCTTGTTGAGCACCACGATCTTTTCTCCTTTTACGGTGCAGGCTCCCCCGGAGAAGGATCCTTTTTCCATTCTGATCTCCAGACCAAGTTGCCGGGCTGCCGCAGACAACTCTTTTACCATGTTATCGAGATGCATAAATCCAGCTAGTTACCATGCGCGAAGCCGGTTGTGTCGGCTCCGTGTCAGATAAGTTTTGCGCGTTTGTTCAGGTATGCGAGCAGCGCCGTGTCGTACGGCTCCTGCGTGTCGATTTCACTGAAATCGATGTTCTGTTCCAGACAACGCCTCCGAAAACCGTCGCTGAAGTGACGAACGGCTTCCGCATAGTTCTGGCGTAACTGGGCAGGTTGAAGCGTAATTTCCTCTCCGGTTTCCATGTCGCGGAATAACATCGGCACGTCGGGGAAACGGAACTGGCGCTCCGTTTCGCTTTCCAGCACATGAAAAATCAGAACCTCATGCCCTCTGTGACGCAAATGTCGGAGCGCTTTGAGCAATTCTGCGTGCGCTGCAATATTCTCGAACAGATCCGTGATGACCACGACGAGCGATCGCCTTGCAATCCGCTCGGCTACTTCGTGGAGGACGGAAGCAGCGCTCGTCCGTTTACCGTCCGAAGAAGAAACTGCCAGACGATCCAGCGTGGCGAGAATGCGTCGCAGATACGTCAGGGTGCTGCGTGGATCGATCACCGTATGCACTTTCTCATCGAACGCAAGCAGACCCGTCGCATCCCGTTGCCTGACCATAAGGTAATGCAGGGCTGCGGCGAGGTAGGATCCATATTCCAGCTTTGAAAGGTTTCCTGTGTGCTTGTAATGCATGGAGGGCGAGGTGTCGAGCACTATATAGTGCCTGAGGTTGGTCTCTTCCTCGTACTGTTTTACATAGTGACGATCCGTTTTGGCAAACACCTTCCAGTCCACATGCCGGAGTTCGTCGCCGGGGTTATACGGTCTGTGTTCTGCGAACTCAACTGAGAAACCATGATAGGGGCTTTTGTGCAAGCCGGTGATAAAGCCCTCCACGATGAGCCGCGCCCTGAGTTCCATGTTCTTGAGCCGGGAGACCACGACAGGGTCCAGAAAGCGGCGTGCTGCGTCTTGATCGGCCAAAATAGCGTACCGGATAGATGAGCGCGAGGTTTACGGGTGGGGCATTTACATCACTTTGCGTGGTTTCTGTTCCGTGTTTTTCATCAGGCGCCCGTCTCATTCGTTCGCATCGCTCGTCTCCGCTTTCTATTTTGGCAGGCGGCAGGAGAATATTTTCTCCGGAGTACAGACGAACGAGGAACTCAGCGAATACATGGACCCACAGGATCGCATCAAGGCCCGTTTGATGGATGCACACGATCTGGATCGTACGCTCAACCGGATGGCGCGTCAGATCGTAGAGCTTATGGAGCCTGAAAAAAGCGGCAGTGAAGATGTTGCTTTGATCGGAATGCAAACGCGCGGCGTCTTCCTGGCCCGCCGGCTGCAAGAGAAAATCCGCTCCGTTGAGCGACTGAGCGTTCCTGTAGGCGTGCTGGATGCCACCATGTACAGGGATGATTTTCGTCTTCGCCTGAAGCAGCCGGTCGTGCGCGCCACAAACATTCCCTTCGATATCACCGAACGCCACCTTGTGTTGGTAGACGACGTGCTCTTCACGGGCCGCACGGCGCGGGCTGCGCTCGATGCCTTGATGGATCAGGGGCGCCCTGCTTCGATACGTCTGCTGGTCATCGTGGATCGGGGGTTGCGCGAACTGCCTATCTGCGCCGACCTGGTGGGAAGGATCGTGCCGACGCTGGCCGGAGAGGAAGTGCGGGTGCGCCTCACTGAAATGGACGAGCAGGAGGGGGTCTGGCTCGTAGAAAATCCACGCGCACAGGGCGCCTCGCGCGGCATCTTCTGAATGGGCTGCGCACTGCTTACACCGAATCATTCAGTGTTACTTCAATGGGTGTTACGTTGGAAACACAGGAAACAGAAAAGATAACTGCACTTCGCCATCGTCACCTGCTCGGGCTTTCCACCTATGACAGGGATGAAATTCAACTCATTCTGGATGCGGCAAGGCAGTTCCGAGATGTCCTTAATCGGCAGATAAAGCGCGTTCCGACGCTTCGAGGCATAACGGTGGTCAATCTTTTTTTCGAGCCGTCTACGCGCACGCGCATTTCGTTTGAACTGGCAGAGAAGCGGTTGTCCGCTGATACGGTAAACTTTACGGCTGCGGGGTCGTCGGTCTCCAAGGGGGAGACACTCAAGGATACGGCGCAGAATCTCGAAGCCATGAAAATCGACATGGTGATTATACGGCACAAGTCGCCCGGAGCGCCCCACTTTCTGACGCGCTGTGTCGATGCCGTGGTCATCAATGCGGGAGACGGTGCGCATGAGCACCCGACGCAGGCCCTGCTCGACATGCTGACCATGTCGGATCGCTTTCCGTCCTTTGAAGGGCTGAATGTTTCAATCATTGGGGACATCACCCACAGCCGTGTGGCCCGGTCGAACATTTACGGCCTCAATGCGCTCGGGGCGAACGTGACCCTGTGCGGCCCCAAGACCATGATTCCTTTCGGAATCGAGAATATGGGGGTGCGGGTGACGCATCGCCTGGATGAAGCCCTGGAGACGTGCGATGTCGCTATGGCGCTCCGCATCCAGATGGAGCGGCAGGAGGCAGGGCTTTTCCCCAGCCTGCGCGAATACCATGACCGGTTTGGCATCAAAATGGAGCATCTGGAGCGCTATCAGGACCTGGTGGTGATGCATCCAGGCCCGGTCAATCGGGGGGTAGAGCTTGCGAGCGAGGTGGTAGATCACGAACGAGCCGTCATCCTGAACCAGGTAACCAATGGCGTCGCCGTGCGCATGGCGGTTCTCTACCTTCTGTCCGGGCTGCCGGAAGATGGCGGCATGGGTGCAGGGTGAAAGAAATATGGAAATCACCCCTTGCGGCGTCCTTTCGCTTGGTCTTCCCTGTGGCTCTGTTGATGGCGATCGACGTTGCTATAGATGAGATTTTTCGCGCCGTGGGCATCCGGTTCCCCGGCGCGGTAGCGGGGATGCTTCTTCTTTTTTTTACCCTGCTTGCCGCGCACCGTGTGGCGCCGCTGTGGGAGAGAAGGGCCCTCCGGTTTATCGAGCCGGGCGTTGGGTTTCTCGGAAGGTGGATGGCGCTTTTTTTCGTTCCACCGCTGGTCGTGCTTCGCGGAAAGCTGCTGCATTCCGAAGACCTCTGGAAGGTAGCGCTGGTGGTAGGAGTTGGCTTTCTCTTCACGCTCGTCAGCACGGCCTACGTGGTGCGGCTTCTTTCGAAGCGGCAACGTGTTCTGACGGACGTTTCGCCGCCGCTCCGCTCTGGAATGGCCGTCTCCTCTATCCTTGCCGTCTGGGTTTTGCTGGGCGCAGCGGCCTACCTGCTTGATGCTTCGACGCAGATTCGTGCGTTCGAGGCGCTTTCCTTTCTTGCAGTTACCGTTGCCGGCTTTGCAGCGGGGTTATGGTTGCAACGCAGACTGAGCGCTGCGCTGGTGGGACGAGTTGGAGGCATGGGTCGGCGGGCCATAGTCAGCCTGGCGCATCCCGTCGTGGTATCGGCAGGGGTGACGATCATTGCGCTTCAACTTACAGGTCATGCGCCTGACGCTTATCTCAGCGGAGACGCAAGCAGACCGGGAGCAGGCAATCTGTTGATGTGGCTGCTCGACCCTGCCGTTATCGCGCTGGGCTTCCTGCTGTATGAAAAGTATGCGCTCCTGTGGGCGTATACACGAGAGATGGCGTTGGCCCTGATCCCGGCATCGGTGTTGTCGCTCTTTTCATCTGCGCTTGGAGCAAGGCTGCTGCATATAAGCCGCGAGTACGCGCTTTCGCTGCTTCCCCGGTCGGTCACGACGCCGGTAGCCATTCCCATTGCTGAACTGCTAGGGGCTAATCCCGGCTTGACGGCAGCGCTGGTGGTGATAACGGGCGTTCTCGGAGCCGTGTTCGGAATTCCCGTGCTGGATGCGTTAAAAATAGACGCACCCGCCGCGCGGGGCATTGCCATTGGGGCGAGTTCGCACGGGATCGGTACGGCGGCCCTCATCACGGAGGATCCGGCGGCCGCTGCGTTTTCAGGGGTGGCTTTTGCCCTGATGGCTGCCTTCAGCACAGCCGCCGTCAGCATTCCATCGGTGCATGATGCGTTGCTTGCCATCCTGGGAACAGCCTGAAAGCTGAAATAGCCACGGGCGTAGAAGAACAGCGCCGGTCGATTTTTATCTGCGGTGGCGCTTCGTCCTCAGAAGAATTACGGTCTGTTGTAGCGTGGGTCCCGGTTCAGGTAATCATCGGGCGTTGCGACCTTGAGGTTGATCCACTCAATGAGTGCTGCATAGTCTCTGCTTCTCGGATCCCTGTCGTAATAGCCGGGAACGACGGCAAGGACATGAAACCCCCGATGAAGTTGAAAGGAAAGCGTCGGATCAGTCAGATCGCCCCGGACGACGCGTATCACGTATTCCTCAGCCCTGATCTCCTCGGCGTACCTGTGATAACCGGGAAGGCGGGCGCCTGCACGTATTCTGAGCAGCCCGTGCTGTTCAACCAGGCTCTGTCGCGCATCGTAAAGCTTCGAGCCTACACCGCGTCTGCGAGCCGCAGGGTCAACCATGACCTCGGCCCCATAGAACGTGCGCCCGGTAGGGTCATGGTTCGTAAACCACCCTGCATCCGTAAAGTTGTGGTAGCTGTCGAGGTGATCGTAGTCCTCCCACGAGATAATCAGTCCGGCGGCCATGCCCACGACTTTTCCTGAAACCGGATCCACAGCGACAAACTGCCCTTCGGGGAAGATCTCGATGTGGCGTTCGAGGTAAGCCGGAGTCCATGGGGTATCGTTCGGGTAGACTGTTCGGGAAATCTGTTCAATGACAGCGAAATCTTCAGGGCGCGTGTTTCTGACGAAAATCTGATCGTGGTTCGCAGTCATAGGGTAATGGTTTCAATCTCGTTTGTCATCTCATATGACCTCGCGCTGTCTTTGAGGGGCAGCACGGTGCCGAAGGATCGGCTCTGCTCGATCAGGTTCATGTCCAGTTCCCCTATGACCATGTCTTCATGGTTCAATACGCCCTCGGCGAGGATGCCGTCCCGCGAAAACGTAAAATCGCTCGGGGTCAGGATGGAAGCTTGGCCGTAATTCATGGAGACATCCGGCACGCGAGGAAGCCCGCCGACTGTGGGCGCATGGATGACATATAGCTGGTTCTCGATGGTGCGAGCATGGGCGCAGTAGCGCACGCGCAGAAATCCCTGGCGGTTGTCGGTGCTGCTGGGAACCGCAATGATATGCACGCCCTGCTTTGATACGGCTCGAATAAGCTCTGGAAACTCGACATCGTAGCAAATGGCGACGGCTATCTTGCCAAAGTCCGTCTCAAAAACGCGAAGCCGGGAGCGTTCCGATATGCTCCATTCCTCCCGTTCAAACCGCGTCATGTGCAGCTTGCCCTGCACACTGTAATCTCCGGAAGGGGAAAACAGGAACGAATCGTTGAATACCGCATCAGAACCATTCTCCACCACGGGGATAGAGCCGGCTACGATGTAAAGGCCGTTCAGTTTGGCGAGACTGCGCATCAGTTCCACAAACCGGGGCACATACCCTGCAACGCAACGTATCTGTTCGTGGAAAGGGCGCCTTGTGTCGTGCAGCGAAACGAGTTGAAGGGTGAAATACTCCGGCAGCACCAGAAGGCGGCACCTGTAATCGGCTGCCGTTTCCACAGCGGCTGATACCTGATCTGAGAACTGTTCAAAGTCACGGATAGACCGGATGTAATACTGGGATGCCGCAACGCGTATGCGGCCTTCTGTCGGCGCTATCATAAATATTTTGGGTATGGTCCGGGTTTGTAGAAAAGGTACAGGGCAGAGAAGGCAGCCAATGGGAAATAACGGTCACGATGCCGTTCTGTGCTTCATCGTTTTTTTGCACAGTCTCGGAGATCTGTTACTCTGTGAAGAGTAACATGTTAGCCGGTACAGGAAGCCGTTTTTGCTCTGACCCGACGGCTCAGTCATGCCCTGGTGCAATCAGTCTCGTTCTGGAATCACAGATAGGAAAAGATTTATGAAGCCTGAAATTTCTGATTGGCGTTGTCCTCACATAGCGTTCTTGCTGGTCGTGCTGATGATATTGCCGGCAAGCCAGGTGTTTGGGCAGGACGCGATCCCCACCCGCGTGATGGTGAGAGCCGTTTCGCAGGACGCAAAGGTGCTGCACGACGGCGTCGGCGGGGCGCGCATCACTATCCGCGACGCGGCTACCGGAAAAGAACTTGCTTCCGGTGTGCAAAAGGGATCTTCCGGCGACACCGACAAGATCATGCGACTTCCCCGCAAAAGGGGAGAGGCGGTTTACGACACGCCGGGAACGGCAGGGTTTGTTGCAAACCTGCCGCTTACAAAGCCCACGAACGTTGAAATTATAGCTGAAGGGCCGCTTGCTTTTCCGCACGCGGTGAAGCGAGTCTCTACGTCGATGTTGCTGGTTCCGGGGCAGGATGTTCTGGGAGAAGGCATCTTGCTGAATCTGCACGGATTTATCGTGGACATACAGATGCCGGAAAATGATTCTTCCATGAAGGAATCCGTTCCCGTACGGGCAAAAGTGACCATGATGTGCGGTTGCCCTACGGAGCCGGACGGACTTTGGGATGCCGATGAGATTGACATCAAGGCGCGGCTCCTGCGTGACGGCGTCATCGTAAGCGAAACGCCGCTCGCGTATGCCGGAGAGACAAGCACCTACGAGGGTCTTCTCCCCGTTCCGGGTCCGGGCGACGGATCTGTGGTATTACAAGTTCTGGCAATCGATGCGAGTCGGGGAAACTTTGGTATGCACGAACGTTTGTTGAACCCGTGAAGGAGCCGGGCAGCCCGCAACGTTAGCAGCATCAAAACGACAGAGAAGTAATGACGACCTATTCAAGGCAGAGAAGTTTTTTTCTTTCTTCCGTGCTGACAGCATCCCTGCTGGTTTTTGGATGCAGTAGTTCCTCCGGTGTGGCAACGCGATCCGGGGCAGAGCAGCAAGCGCCGGTCACGGTCGTTGCCTCACAGCCAGCCGTAGACTCCGTTCCGGACACGGTTCGCGCCGGGCGGTATGACAATGGGAAGATGTGGACGTTCGAGTACCCGCCTGTCTCGTATCTGGCTGAGACGTACAATTTCCGGCCTGATTCGGCCTGGTTTGCGCGTGCTCGTTTGAGCGCCCTGCGTATCTCCGGCTGTTCGGCTTCGTTCGTCTCGCCCAATGGGCTGATCGTGACGAATCATCACTGCGCCCGTTCCAGCGTGTCGAAGGTGACCCGGCCCGGAGAGAACTTGCTGGATAATGGGTTCTATGCGGCATCTCTCGAAGAAGAACGACCTGTTGAAGGATTTTATGCAGATCAACTTATCGCTATTGAAGATGTAACCGATGAGGTGGGCAGAGCCGTTGAAGCCTACGCGACCACCGCCGAGCGGGCGCAGGCCCGCGAACAAGTTATCGGACAGATAGGAGAACGGATTGCTCAGATGTACGGGGGAGAAGACGCAGGCATCCAGGTGCAGGTGATCTCGCTCTACCAGGGCGGACGGTATTCTGCCTATGTGTTCCGGCGCTATACGAACGTTCGACTGGTAGCGGCTCCGGAATTGCAACTCGGGTTCTTCGGCGGCGATGCCGACAATTTTACGTACCCGCGCTATGACCTGGATTTTGCTTTTTTCCGCATTTATGATGACGAAGGGCAGCCGCTCCAGACGGATCATTACTTTACCTGGAGCACGTCGGGCGTAGAAGCAGGAGACTTTGTGTTCGTTATCGGCAATCCCGGTTCTACCAGTCGCCTCGAGACGGTGGCGCAGCTTACACACCGGCGCGACGTGGAAGTAGGTCCGCTCCTTCAGTTCTTCAACAGTCGGATCGCCGCGCTGGAAGCCTATTCCGAAGAAAGCCCCGAAGAAGCCGAAGCAGGAGGGACGCGGAATTTTATCTTTTCCCTGTCGAATTCTCAGAAAGCCTATGGCGGTCGGCAGAGTGCATTGAATGATCCATTCATCATGGCCCGCAGGGCTGACACCGAGCGGCAATTCCGGAAGGCAATCCAGGATGATTCTGATCTTCGCGCCCGGTATGGAGGGTTGCTGGATCGCATGGCCGATCTGCAGCGGCAAAAATCAGCCTTCGGCGATGAATTCGCTGCTTTCCTTTTTCTGCAGAACCCCCGGCTCTCTTCATCGACCTTGCAACGAGCCTTGCTTGCCTATCAGTACCTCTTGCAGCGGGAGCAGGGTGGAAGCGAGGTGGATGCCCTTGAGCAGCGTTTGCTGGCTGTGCCGGATCAGCCTCGCGGGATAAACGAGCGGCTGCTTTCGGCAAGGTTCAGTGATTTCCGTCAGTATTTTGGCGACAGTCACGAAATAACACAGAAGGTGCTTCAGGGCCGCACCCCGGAAGCCGCAGCCGGGGCAGTTCTGGATAATTCGGTTCTTGCTGAGGGGGAAGCGGCGGCTCAGGCGCTTGAATCAGGAACCCTCACGCTGGCAGACCCGGCTGTCCAGGTAGCGCAGGCTATCATGGACCGCTATGTCGGATACGTGAACACGATGGCAACGCTCGGAGCCGAGGAAGCCGAGACGGCCGCCCTCTTGGGCCGGGCGCGCTTCGACGTGTACGGGACGGCCATTCCACCGGATGCCACGTTTTCACCGCGCATTACCGATGGCGTGGTGAAAGGTTACGAATACAATGGCACGCTCGCTCCGCCTTACACTACGTTCTATGGTCTGTACGACCGCTATCACTCGTTCGGACCTGAGACTTATTGGAATCTGCCCCAACGGTGGCTCGATCCGTCGCTCTCATTCAACCGGGCCACGCCGCTTAATTTCATCTCGACCTCGGATACGATTGGCGGCAATTCCGGCTCTCCGGTTGTAAACGACAGGCTGGAAATTGTTGGACTAAACTTCGACCGCAACATCGAAGGTCTATCCCGTGATTTCATCTACCTGCCGGAGCGAGGTCGCAATATTGCTGTTGACGTGCGTGCAATCCGCGAGGCGCTCGACAACGTATATGACGCCGACCGGATTGTTCTGGAACTGACCACCGGGCGTATGGTAGCAACGGAGCAGGAAGCAGACGCGCAATGAGTCCCCGAAGCGCGAACAGGATTTTTCTTCCCCTTCCATAATGCCGGACGGCTGATTACCGACAATCTACATTGAGTGGAGCAAACGGAGTTCTGGTTCAAGTCAATGGTTTGACCAAATCCTATCAGGAGGGTGAGCGCGAACGGGTTGTTTTGAACAGGCTCGACATGGCTGTCCGGGAAGGAGAGTTCGTCGTATTGCTGGGGCGTAGTGGATCGGGAAAGAGCACCCTGCTGAACCTGTTGAGTGGGATGGACCTTCCAACGTCCGGAGAGGTCGTGATCGGGGGAAAAAACCTTACGACGCTTTCAGAGCACGACCGGACACTTTTCCGGCGAAAGCATATCGGGTTTGTTTTTCAATCGCTGAATCTGATTCCTACCCTGACCGTTGCTGAAAACATTCTGATGCCTCTCGAACTCAACGGCCGAATGAGCAGGGAGGAACAGGAAGAAGCACTGCGGTATCTGGACCATGTGGGGCTTGAAGACAGAGCTGAGAGTTTTCCGGATCGTCTTTCCGGGGGCGAGCAGCAACGGGTCGCCATCGCGCGGGCGCTCGGACATGATCCGCTGCTCATTCTGGCCGATGAACCCACGGGCAATCTGGATTACAAGACAGGACAGCATGTGATGGATCTGCTCAACCGGCTCGTTCGGGATAAAGGAAAGACGATCCTGGTCGTCACCCATGATCGCGATTTGATTTCCCTGGCTGACCGCGTGCTGAGCTTGCAGGGTGGTCGTCTGGAAGAACAACCGGTCTGAGACATGTCTTCAACTCTCTGGCGCTCCAGCCGGCGTTACCTGCTCAGTCATCCCTTGTTGTTCGGATTGTCTGTGCTGGGCGTGGCGCTGGGGGTGGCGATGGTCCTTTCCATTGATCTTGCAAATTCGAGCGCCCGCCGCGCTTTTGAACTATCCGCCGAGACCGTAACGGGCAAAGCCACCCATCAGATTCATGGGCCTTCTGAAGGTTTTCCGGATCAGGTGTATCGAACGCTGAAAGTGAATCAGGGTGTGCGAGACATTGCACCGGTTGTAGAAGGGTATGTAAGGGTTCCGCGCTTCGACGGAAGTGTTTTCCAGGTGTTGGGCATCGATCCCTTTTCTGAAACACCGTTTCGCACTTTTCTGAGCGAAGACGCAGGCCCTCGTCTTTCCGATTTCATGACGCAAGCGGGGGCAGCGATCTTATCCGAAAACGCGGCGGCAGAACGCGAGATTACCCTCATGGATACGTTGCGCGTGCTTGTCGATGGAGAGACGCGCGTGATACGTATAGCAGGGTTTATGGCTCCGGCAGATGACAGGAGCGCCCGCGCTATCGAAAGCTTGCTGGTCGTAGACATCGCGACGGCGCAGGAGTTGTTCGGAATGCAAAGCCGGTTGAGCCGGATCGATGTGCTGGCGCCGGATACTCCAAAGGGCGAAAGCATTCTTGCCCGCATAGAAGGGGCGTTGCCCCCGGGACTAAGCATCTCGCGTTCGTCGTCACGAACGGAAACGGTAGAGCAGATGGCGCGGGCCTTCGATCTGAATCTGACGGCTCTGAGCTTGCTGGCGCTGATCGTGGGCATGTTTCTCATCTATAACACGATGACCTTTTCAGTCGTAAAGCGCCGGACGTTGATCGGCCAGCTGCGTGCGCTGGGCGTGACCAGGCGGCAGATAGCGACGATGGTGCTGGGGGAGGCTGCCTTTATCGGTGTGCTTGGTTCAATCATCGGAGTGTTGCTCGGTATTCTGCTGGGGCAGGGACTCGTTCGGTTGGTCACGCAAACAATCAACGACCTCTACTATGTTGTTACGGTTCGAGATCTTGCGGTTACGCCGTTCAGCCTGGTTAAGGGGCTGGGTCTCGGTCTGGGGGCAACCGTGCTGGCAACCCTCGCGCCCATGCTGGAAGCTGCCAACGCGCCGGTTTCAACGGTATTGCGGCGGTCGCAATCGGAATCGCGTCTTCGCGCCTACCTGCCATGGCTCGCTACAGGGGGCATGTTGCTTGAAGTAATCGGAACTGGATTGCTGCTGGTTCCCAGCCGCAGCATCGTGATCAGTTACCTGGCGCTGCTGCTGGTGCTGCTCGGGTTTGCGCTGCTGACCCCGGCGGCTGTCGTGTTGCTGGTACGGATCTTCAGGCCGCTTATGGGAAGGCTATTCGGCATTCTGGGGCGAATGGCGGCTCGCGGCGTGGTTTCCACGCTGAGTCGAACGGGTGTGGCGGTTGCATCGCTAATGATCGCAATAGCTGCCGCTGTCGGCGTCAGCATCATGGTCGATAGTTTTCGCCAGACCGTTCAAACCTGGCTCTCCTATACGCTACAGGCCGATGTGTACATTCAGCCGCCGAGCCTGGTGACCCGGCAGGCCGACGCAACCCTGGATTCTTCGCTGGTTGGGCGGCTTAGACAGGCGCCGGGGGTTGGAAGCGCCGGATCGGTGCGGCGTATGCAGGTTATGTCGTCGAAAGGCCGGACGGAGCTTGTGGCTATAGAGGCACGGGCCGGTCAGGCCGGCACGTTCCGCTTCAGAGCGAGAGATCAGGAAGAAGTCTGGAATGATTTTTTGCAAAAGGAGGTCGTCATCATCTCCGAGCCGTACAGCTATCACCGGGGCGTCTCGGCAGGTGATTCGCTCTGGTTGCAAACCGACAGGGGTGAACAAGGGTTTCTGGTGCGTGGCGTGTACTCGGATTACGGCTCGGACGTAGGCGTGGTCATGATGAGCCGAAGGACATATGAACGTTATTACCGGGATCGCGGTATCTCCGGACTGTCCCTGAATGCAGCGCCGGGTCAGGATGTGGACCAGCTTGTTGCGCGGTTGCGGCGAGAGGCCGGAGAAGGCCAGGAGGTGTTCGTCCGTTCCAATCGCGCCTTGCGGGAAACCTCGCTTGAGATATTCGATCGCACTTTCACCATTACCCTCGTGCTCCGCCTGCTTGCAGTCGTCGTTGCATTCATCGGCGTGTTGAGTTCCTTGATGGCGCTTCAATTGGAAAGGGCGCGGGAACTGGCCGTGCTGCGGGCGAGCGGGCTGACGCCGAGGCAAGTCTGGCGCTACGTGACTTTGCAGACAGGACTGATGGGCCTGATGGCCGGCATCCTGTCGGTTCCGGTGGGTCTCGTGCTCGCCATGGTGCTCACCTATGTAATCAACAAGCGGTCGTTCGGGTGGACCTTGCAGTTTGAGGTTTCCGGCGCCATTCTCTTGCAGGCGTTGGCAGTAGCGCTGGTTGCTGCCATGCTGGCCGGGCTATATCCTTCATGGAAAATGTCCAGAGCCAACCCGGCCCTGGCGTTGCGCGACGAATAAAGGCTTGTCTCTGGAACCGCTCCGGCAGGAGATCGTCACGGTATATACACCTCACCTTTTTTGCCAAGTCTGATGCGCGGCCCCTGGATCGTAGTGTTTATGGTGTTCTCTGTTCTGGCGCTGGGAATTGGAGCCTGGTTGTCCGGCGTGGAGAAGGAGCAGATTGAGACTCGTCTGGCGGTGTCCGATGCGCTTGGGAGTGATACCACCGGCTATAACCGGGCGCTCGGGCCTCGCGCTTTTTCCTTTCCGGAAGACCATGGCCCTCATCCCGGTTACAAAACGGAATGGTGGTACTACACTGGAAACCTTGCCGCCCCGGAAGGCCGGCGTTTCGGATATCAGCTTACCTTCTTTCGGATTGCGCTGGCGCCTCCCGCAGATGCCATGACGGCTCGCACCTCGGACTGGGCGGCCAATCATATTTTCATGGCGCATTTTGCGCTGACCGATGTTGCCGGCAAGGAGTTTTATGCCTTCGAGCGCTTCAGCCGGGGTGCGGCAGGGCTGGCAGGCGCACAGGCATCTCCCTTTCGGGTGTGGCTGGAGGATTGGTCGGCGGAAGAAAGTGGTGAAGCAATGCCGGCTATGCATATTGAGGCCCGTACTGAAGATGCAGGCATCGATCTAAGGATGCATCCGGCAAAACCGCTTATACTTCAGGGAGAAGGTGGCTACGACCGTAAAGGGTCATTGCCCGGTGATGCCTCCTATTATTATTCTTTTACCCGGTTGCAAACCGAAGGCGCGGTTACGGTGGAAGGGCAGTCTTTCACTGTAACCGGCTTGAGTTGGATGGATCGTGAATGGAGCACGAGCGCACTGGGAAAGGACCAGGTTGGCTGGGACTGGTTTTCCTTGCAGCTTTCGGATGGACGTGATCTGATGCTGTATCAAATCCGTTCCACAGACGGATCCACAAGCCCATTCAGCAATGGCGTTCTGGTAGACCCGGAGGGCGAACCGACGCCGCTCCGTCTGGAAGATGTCGAGATACTTGTGAATGATTACTGGGAGAGCGCTGGCACAAACGGCCGCTATCCCTCTCGCTGGAGGCTCAACATACCCTCGGTCGGGCTTTCTCTGGAGGTGACGCCGTATCTGGCCAATCAGGAACTGGATCTTTCGGTGCGATACTGGGAAGGCGCCGTGCAGGTAGCAGGAACCAGCGATGGGAAGTCTGTTACGGGCAGCGGCTATGTAGAGATGACGGGCTACGAGCCGGATCAGAGAACTGCGCAGAATCGTTTTGAGGTTCGGTAAGCGCTCATTGGTCCTTACCGGTCAGGCTGTGTCCTGCTAAAGGGAAGGGAGGCCATGCAACGGCTTAATCTGCCGGAATTTGAGTTTGTCTATCAGCAGGTCGGAGAAATCCGCACGATTTTTGATCCGATTCGCAAGCGGTATGTACGGCTCACACCGGAGGAATGGGTGCGCCAGCATCTCGTGCAATACCTGATTCAGGATAGAGGCTTTCCCCAATCGCTCATTGCCATCGAGAGGGGATTCGCATTTCAGGGAATGCAGCGCCGGGCCGACGTGGTTGTTTATGACCGTAGTGGAAAGCCCGTGCTCATGGCTGAATGCAAGTCGCCGGATGTCAGCATCAAGCAGGCGGCTTTCGATCAGATCGCCCGGTACAACACGGTAGTTCAGGCTCGTTACCTGCTAGTGACCAATGGCCTCGTCCACTACTGCGCCCTGATCGACAGGGAGCGGCAGGTTTACACCTTCATGCAGGAGTTGCCCCGGTATGAGGAACTATAATGAAAAAAGGCGCCTCCCACGCAGAGAGACGCCTTTTTAGCGCCTGTATTGTTCGCGATGCTTTAGCTGAAGCGGCGCGTTCCGGTGTAGACCAGGCTCAGGAACAGAATCTTGGCAAGGTCGACCGGGATGAAGCGCAACCAGCCTTTATCGATGGATTCAAACCACGTTGCATGTCCGGCTGCAAAGTGAAGCCAGATGACGCCTAGCGTGAAGAGCGCTAGCGAACCGGCCAACATGGTGAGCGTGCTTCCTGCAAGGGTGTTCCAGCGTTTGGAGAGGGCGCCAATGATAGCGGCGGATACAGGGGCCGCAAGCAGGTAGCCGGCAGAGGCAGCGCCCATAAGGTACGCCACGCCGAAGCTGTCGCCTGCGAAGACCGGCATGAACAGGCCCATAACCAGATAAAGCAACTGCGCCAGCATCCCGTTGCGCCAGCCCAGATAAAGCCCGCTGCCGTAGATAGCCACGGTCTGCAGGGTGAACGGCACTTCCCACAGGTAGATGCGCACGTGCGCGCCCAGCGCCGTGAGAAGAGCAAATCCGACGATGCCCAGCACCTGTTGCAGGGCCGAGGCGTGCTCTTGCCGGATCAGGTCGATGGCAGCGACCCTCGTGGAATGCATTCTTAAGCGTGTCGTCATAGGAGCATAAAAGGATAATTGCGTCATAAGAACCCTGCCGGTTGGCAGAGAATACGGATTACTTCATTGAACTGCTACCATTGCTCAAGACTTCTGGGAGCATGGCGCCGGTTTCCATCAGGTTTTTATGCAACTCGAAGCATCTGGACAAGTCGTGCCGGATGTGTCCCATCGGTGCGTTTGCTACATACGCTTCCAGATAGTCGCGGTACATCGGGTTGGCGCACTTGTTAATGACCGTACGTGCGCGTTCAATGGGACCCAGGCCGCGAAGGTCTGCAAGCCCCTGTTCCGTGACGATGATCTGCACGGAGTGCTCGTTGTGGTCCACGTGGGTCGCCATTGGCACGACGGTAGAGATCCTGCCGTCCTTGGCAATGCTCGGGCAAACCAGGATGGAAAGGTACGAATTCCGGACGAAGTCTCCTGAACCGCCGACTCCGTTCATCAACTGGGTGCCGGCCACGTGCGTAGAGTTGGCGTTTCCGTAAATGTCCACTTCCAGGGCGGTGTTGATGGCGATAACCCCGAGCCGCCGGATGATGCCAGGATTGTTTGAAAGCTCCTGGGGTCGCAGAACGACCCGTGGGCCGAAGAAATTCATGTTGCCGTAGAGCCGCTGCAACTGCGTTTCGCTCAACGTGAGGCTGGTCGTGGAGGCGCCCAGCAGTCGTTCGTTAAGCATCAGATCGACCAGCGCATCCTGAAAAACCTCGCTGTACATATAGAAGGGAGGCACATCGCTTTTTCCTAGCCCTGCCATCACCGCGTTGGCTACATTGCCGACGCCGGACTGAAGCGGCAGGAAGTCGGTCGGGATGCGCCCGGCCTTCAGTTCATCCAGCAGGAACCGGACCACATGGCCCGCGATCTTTTCACTTACCTCGTCCGGTTCATCGAATCCTGCCACGCCGTCCGGCTCGTCCGTCTCGACGATCCCCACGATTTTGGACGGGTCGATGGTTATAAAGGGCGTCCCCATCTTGGAGAGCGGGTGATGGATCGGGATAGGGCTGCGGTTGGGGGGTGGGGGCAGGATGGCAATGTCATGCATCTCCCATAGCCGCTTGGAGTGATGCCTGTTCAGTTCGATGATGACCTTTTTGGCATGGCGCAGGTAGCTGGGCGATGCGCCTACAGACGTTGAAAGGTATACGCGACCGTCCTGAAGCACGTCGATGGCTTCCACGACTGCGTAATCAATCTTCCCGAAAAAGCCAAACTCAACCATTTGCGGAACATGCGAGAGGTGCAAGTCCACGAACTCAGCTTCCTGCTTGTTGATGCGTTTCCGCAGGGTTTTTGAGGATTGGTAGGGGGTGCGCCATGAGATGGCCTCCGCCTCCGCAAGGGCTTCATCAAGACCGGCGCCGGTAGAGGCGCCCGTCAGCACACGAATTTGCATCGGCTCGCCGTTGGCGTGCATCGCTTTGGCGCGTTTCGCAAGGGCGCGGGGCACAGCTTTCGCGGCGCCGGCGG
>CBDUBU010000019.1:0-26125 GCA_965365465.1 uncultured Rhodothermaceae bacterium | reverse complement strand
AAACCGCAATAAACCGCAATAAACCGCAGAAAATCCGCAATAAACCGCAAAAAAACTCATAAGGACAGGGAAGCCAGGGGCGGGTATCAGTCTGAAGCGGCTTGCACAACCTGCCGGAGAGTCCCTGAGAAGTCTTATCTTCTGATAGATACTTTTCTGTCGTAGATTCTTCATTGCTTCAAACCTATCTTTCCGGCGCGTTTAGACAGGGTTTTCTGCTTCATGCAGAGGAAGCGAGCGGCGGCCCGGTGTTGTCGCTGCGCTGGTTATCAATCAACGAGAATAGCAATTCATGACATCGGCTATCACGGATCGGCTGCGCACTCTTCTGGAGAATACACCCCCTTTTGACCGCCTTCCGGCAGAAGAACGGAATAGTATTCTCACAGACGTATCCATTGAGTACTTCAGTCCGGGAGAAGTGTTGATGGCGCAGGGAAGCGCCACGCCGCGAGGGTTGTATATCGTCGAGTCCGGGGTAGTCCGTCTGATGGATCTGGATACGCAGCGACTGGTAGACAAATGCGGCGAAGGTGATTTCTTCGGATCATTCAATCTGGTTAAGGGAGGCGTTGCCATTTATGAGGCCAAAGCGGTCGAGCCGACCGTATGCGCTGTGTTGAAGGGTGAACGGTTTCAGTCACTTTATGACAAGTACGAAGATTTTGCCTCTTTCTTCGAGAGCGACATCAAACGCTACGTTCGCCATCTTGGGATGGAAATGGACGTTACGGGCGCCCACTTGCTGTTCAGTCGCAGGATAAATCAGTTTGTACACAGGGAGCTAGTGACGTGTGCTCCTGAAGTCACGGCGCAACAGGCGGCCCGGATTATGCGGCGCGAGAGTGTAGACTCTGTTCTGGTGATGAATGATGGAAAGTTACTGGGAATTATGACCGATGGAGACCTGCGCAACAAGCTGGTGGCGCGGGGCCAGTCTCCCGATACCCCGGTGCGGCGTTTGATGACTACTCCCGTCGTGACAGTAGCGGCGGAGGCTTCGCTTTTCGAGGCCATGATGGTTATGCTCGACCGGAAGGTGAACCGGCTGATCATTATGCAGCGCAACGGCCAGACCGATGAGCCTGTGGGAGTGCTTACTGACCGCGACGTAGCGCATTTTCGCGGCCAGGATCCCGTCGCTACGGTTCAGCGCATCGAGAACGCGCCCTCGGTATCGGAACTGGTCAGCATTCGTGCGCAGACCAGCGAGCAGTTACTGAGGCTATACCGTCAGGGCGTGCAGCCGGAGATGATTAACGGGATCATGGCGGTTATCTATGACAATCTGGCTATTCGCGTGCTGGATCTGGTGGAACGCGAACTTCGCTCGAAGCATCCTGATCTGCGCGTCGATCTGCCGTGGGTGTGGTTGCGTTTCGGGAGTGGCGGTCGTCAGGAAATGGCGCTGAATTCGCAACAGCATAACGGACTGCTCTATGCCAATCCTGCGTCGGACAAAGAAGCGGAACAGGCCGAACGTTGGTTCAATCTCATCGCTGAACGAGCAAATGATGCGCTGGAGTCTTGCGGATTTACGATGAGCGAGGTCGTTGCACGCGACCCGCGCTGGCGAAACTCACTTCGTAACTGGAAGAGGATGTACCGCGAGTGGATCCTTCAGGCCGAACCGTCGGCGCTCTCCATTGCGCCACCGTTCTTTGATCTGCGAGGTATTTATGGTGAGAATACGCTCGTAGAAGAACTCAAACTGGACATTGTTGATGCGCTGAACATACAGGCTATGGATCCGGATCGTAAATTCCTGTCGCTTATTGCTGCTGCTGCGCTCGAAAACCGACCTCCTATTTCGTTTTTCCGCAGGTTCGTACTGGACAGGTCGGGTGAAAACCGGAACACGTTTGACATTCGAGAACGTGGAGCACTGCCTGTGGTGAACGTTGCCCGCGTGCTGGCGCTTGAGATGCGCTATCTGGAATCGACCAATACCTTCGACAGGTTGCGAAAAGCAGCAGAAGCTTTCCCGGACATCGGAAAGATCCTGGAGCAGACGATAGAGTCCTATCGTTTTCTGGTAGACTTTCGTCTCGAAGACCAGCTACGCGCCTTTGAAGCCGGAGAGCGGATCGACAACCGGATCGAACCTTTTGCCCTGCGCAAGGTCCAGCAGAATCTTCTGAGGAATGCTTTTTCTGCGGTTTCCGAGTTGCAGGAAACGATCTCGCGGCGCTATGAGGCTTCGCGCAGCAAGCGAACGTAATCCTTCTTGGCGCGCTTTGTTCTATAGGGAATGTGACGTTAGAGAGCACGAACGCATATTGACGTGTGTCAGGTTGTATAAATTCCGCAAGTTTAGTTAACGTGGCTGCGGAAGCGGTTTTCCGAGAGGTATGCCGTTTCTGGACCGTTTCACCTTTAAGGTTCTATTACTATGGCTGATCAGCTTACCGCCGCTTACTCCGGTGCGGCGCGTCAATACGAGGCTTCAAAGACATTCAGGGAACATGCGCTCGTCGGATCTATGGAGCGCTACCGGAATATGTACCAGCGCTCGGTTGAAGATGTTGACGGATTCTGGAAGGAACAGGCGAAGCGCATTACGTGGTACAAACCCTTCAAGAAAGTGAAGGATGTTTCCTACAATGCCTCTGACCTGCATATTCGCTGGTTTGAGGACGGCACGCTGAATGCTTGCTACAATTGCATTGACCGCCATCTGGCGGAGCGGGGAGATCAGACGGCGCTCATTTTTGAGCCGGATAACCCTGGCGAAGCAGCGCAGCACATTACCTATCGTCAACTGCATGAACAGGTGTCGGCATTTGCCAATGTCCTCAAGAAGCATGGGATAACAAAAGGGGACCGGGTAACCATCTATTTGCCGATGATTCCGGAAGCTGCCTATGCGATGCTGGCCTGCGCCCGGATAGGGGCTGTCCATTCTGTCGTCTTTGCAGGCTTCTCACCGGATTCACTGGCGGATCGTATTCTGGACTGTGAATCGACGCTCCTCATCACAGCCGATGAAGGGCTGCGAGGCGGACGGGCTGTGCCCTTGAAACGAAATGCGGATAAGGCGCTGGAGCGCTGTCCTGACGTGCGTTCTGTGCTCGTGGTGAAGCGCACCGGCGGCAACGTTAATCTGGTGCAGGGGCGGGACTACTGGTATCACGCCGAACAGAAGCAGGTTGATCCGGAGTGTGAGCCGGAAGAAATGGCGGCGGAAGATCCGCTTTTCATTCTCTACACCTCTGGCTCCACGGGAAAGCCGAAAGGCGTCGTGCATACCACCGGCGGCTACCTGGTTTATACGTCGCTTACGCACGAGTACGTTTTTGATTACCATCCAGGCGACGTTTTCTGGTGTACGGCTGATGTGGGCTGGGTTACAGGGCACTCTTACATCGTGTATGGCCCTCTGGCTAATGGCGCTACGCAGGTATTCTTCGAAGGCACGCCTAACTATCCGGATCCTTCCCGGTTCTGGCAAGTCGTGGATAAGCATAAGGTCAACATCTTCTATACTGCCCCAACGGCGATCCGTGCATTGATGCGGGAAGGAGATGATTACGTGAAGCAAACCCGTCGGGACTCATTGCGGCTGCTTGGAACGGTTGGGGAGCCGATCAATCCCGAAGCATGGCGCTGGTATCACGAGACGGTGGGCGAAGGACGTTGCCCGATTGTCGATACCTGGTGGCAAACGGAAACCGGAGGCATTATGATCTCGCCGCTTCCGGGAGCCATTCCGCAAAAACCCGGCTCCGCGACGCTTCCCTTTTTTGGCATTCAACCTCAAGTGCTCGAACCCGGCGGCGCTGTGCTGGAAGGTGAGGCCGAAGGGCTGCTTGTTATGAGAGATTCATGGCCCGGTCAGGCGCGGACGGTTTACAAAGATCACGCACGGTTTGTCCAGACCTATTTTTCGCAGTATGAAGGTAAGTATTATACGGGCGATGGGTGCCGCCGGGACGAGGATGGGTATTACTGGATTACGGGACGTGTTGATGATGTGCTCAACGTTTCCGGGCACCGTCTGGGTACGGCTGAGATTGAGAGCGCCCTCGTATCGCACGAATTGGTGGCTGAGGCCGCTGTCGTAGGTTTCCCACACGATATCAAAGGTCAGGGCATCTACTGTTTTGTAAGTCTTGTAGCGGGTGTGGCTCCTAATGAAGATTTGCGTACAAAACTGGCAGAACACGTGCGGGAGCAAATTGGTCCGATAGCAAAACCCGACTCGATCCAGTTTGCATCCGGGCTTCCTAAAACTCGTTCCGGAAAGATCATGCGCCGCATCCTGCGAAAAATTGCAGCCAATGACCCGGACAACCTCGGCGATACCAGTACGCTTGCCGATCCGGGAGTGGTCGAAGATCTGGTCAACAACCGCGTAAACCGCTAAAGCAGAATGCTTCTGCGTCCTGTCATGAAGCGACGGGCGGGGAACGGCTGCGAGCATGGCATACAGACTGTATAGCACCTTGCCCGATTTTTCTACGCGCTTCTCCGGTTTCGAGATGATGGATGATTTTTCCATCACGGATGAGCGCCTGACGCTCGCGCTGAATCAGCTTCGCTGGGTGAACCTCTTGCTGGGCGGCTATTCGGCAACGATGAGCGTCCTTGCGCCCTTCTTGTATTCCCGAAAACACCGCATTACCCGGATTCTGGATCTGGGAACCGGCGTGGCCGATTACCCGGAGTTTCTTGTCAGGTGGGCGGATCGGCGAGATATAGACATCGAGGTGGTCGCTGTGGACGCGAATCCCGCGACAGTAGCTTATGCAAACCAGGAACTGGATCTACGGCTCCCGTATGATCTGCGGAGGTGCATACAGGTTGAGGTTGCCGACGTGCAGCATTTGCCCTACAGCGCCGGCGCATTCGATGTAGTGCTCGCATCGATGTTTCTACATCACTTCAGGCAAGACGAAGCAGTAGCGACCATAAAAGAGATGGATCGCATTGGCGGAGGGCGGCTGCTAATTAATGATTTACACAGGCATCCGATCGCCTTCTACAGCTTTGTTGCCCTGTCGGCTCTGCTTCCTGCCTCTTCGATGTTCAAGCATGACGGGCGCGTTTCTGTGTTGAGGGGGTTTACCAGACAGGAACTGCAGCAAATGGCTGGTGAAGCCGGACTGGCCGCCTGTGAAATAAAATGGCGCTGGGCATTCCGCTGGACGCTATCGACGCTCTCGGTGGAGCGTTAGGGTTTTAAGGGCAATCTGCCGGTTCAATCCGGGCGTATATAGAAAAAGGCATGTATGATGTTATCGTCATAGGAGGCGGGCTTGCAGGATGTAGCGCCGCCATTCATCTGGTGAAGCGCGGGCTAAAAGTGTTGGTGCTTGAAAGACAGCGATACCCGGTTCATAAGCTGTGTGGCGAGTTCTTGTCCGTCGAGGTGCAATCAGCCTTTGAGCGGCTGGGTGTGCTGGATGCAGTCCGGGAGGCGCGTCCGCATCCTATCACTCAGGTTTATGTTACGACCTCGCATGGCGCTTCCTTTGAGGGCGCGCTTCCCGGCACGGCGCTCGGGCTGAGTCGGTACAGGCTTGACCATCTGCTCTTTGAGCGTGCGACGGAGCGCGGCGCCGACGGCCGGCAGGGCGCAACGGTTCGTACGGTGTCGGGAGATCTGAAGACAGGGTTTGTGGTCAATACCGGGGAAGAAACGTTCAGAGGTCGGGTTGTCTGCGGCGCCTACGGAAAACGAGGCATTGTTGATCGGAAACTCGATCGCCCTTTCATGCACCAGAAAGCCCCGTACGTAGCCTTCAAGGCGCATTATGAAGGGCTGGATCTTGGCAACCGGGTAGAACTGCACGCATTTCCGGGCGGATATTGCGGCCTGTCTCATGTGGAAGAAGGAAAGATAAACGCTTGCTGGATCGTCCACGAAGCTGTTTTCAAGGCTTCAGGGCGCAGCCCGGAGGGGATGATAAGGGGCGCGTTCAACCAGAATTCCGTGCTGGCCCGCCGGTTTTCCTCAATGAGGCGCATCACGGAGGAAATCCTGGCGATCAGCCAGATCAGCTTTGCGTTCAAAAGTACCTTCGAAAAAGACTTGTGTATGCTCGGCGATACAGCCGGCATGATTGCTCCCCTGTGTGGCGATGGAATGGCGATGGCGCTGCGTTCCTCCGAACTGGCGGCGCCTTTCCTGGCAGACTTCGTAGCCGGAGAAACCTCGGTCGAGGCCATGCAGCAAGAATATGCAACCGCATGGCGCCGCGAGTTCCTCATTCGTTTTCTGATAGGACGGTGGTTGCATAAAGGGTACACGCAGCCAGTGACCGCCCAGGTAGGTGTCCGCACAATACGTCTGTTTCCTGCTCTGGCGAAAACCCTCATTCGCCTGACGCGTGGCTGATGAAGAAGAAAGCGCGATGTGTCGCCTACGGCGCATGAGGGTTGAGCGAACAGTGGTAAAGCAGATCATGAAGTTGTTGGTATTTTAAAAAGTTAGCGTGCGAGACGGGCGGGGTTTTCTGAACCGGAATTTTGCGGTGAAGTAGCACTATTCGTGTTCAGGAATGCGTGAGCGAAGTTTCCGCCTGTACGGTTCTGAAACCCTGAGCTGGAATTCGCGTCTGCGCATGGACAAACTGATCTCTGTTTTACGCAGCGCCATCCAATGAGGAGAGTCGATCAGCGCCATAGAATGCGTTATCGCTGTGCAGGAAGTACGCCTCACCCTGTTCCGAAGCCTCGACCCTTTCGGGTCCTCTCTGTATTTGCTTGGCTCTCCGTTGCCTTTCTGCCGATGTTTGCAGTCCCCGGTGCAACTCATGCGCAGTGGAGCACGAGTGAAGATCCTCGCCGTTTTCTGACCTGGCCCTTGCAGGATGCACGCGATCTCGTCAGTGAAATAAATGCTGAACGCATCGTTTATCTGGCAGGGATTGGCGGTGTTCTGACGGTTATGTCAACCCAGGATCGCAAAATTACCCGTCACACAACGGAGACAGCGGCATCGGAATCTTTGTCTCCCGTGATACGGGTTGTAGAGGAGTTCGGCAATGCCAGAGCGGTGCGTCCCATGGCCGCCATGGTCTTGATAGGGGCGCTTATGTCCGACGATCCCCGGATGCAGGACGCTGCATTTACATCTCTGGAAGCCGTTGTCTTTGCCAATGCCGTTACCAACACCTTGAAGGCAGTGGCAGGCCGGGCGAGGCCGTATCAGGAGATGGGACCGGGACGCTTCGAACCTTTCTCCGGCAACACCTCTTTTCCATCAGGACATGCAACCACGGCATTTGCGCTTGTAACCCCCTGGCTGCTCTATTACCCTCATCACGCGACAGCCGGGTTGCTCGTGCTTACCACCGGAACGGCGCTTACCCGCGTAGCAACGAATGTGCATTGGTTCACCGATGTCGTGGCAGGCAGCGCAATTGGTTTCACTACTGCTTACTGGCTGACGCAGCGTCATAAGCAATCGAATGAACGGATACTGCTCGCGCCAATGGTAGCCGACGGTCGCCTGGGTATGTCGCTCAAGGTCGATTTCTGAAGGTTTGACGGAGCGCCCCGTCAGCTTTCGGCAGCACGCGCGAGCCGGTCCATCAGGGCGCGTCCGATGCCGACAGGCTCGACGCGCTGGCAATAGATCGTGTGTACGCGCTTTTCATCGCACCGGCGAAAGAAATCAAACAACGCAAACGCATACTGTTCGCTGTTCGCCGGGATGCAGGAGATCCTGAAGTTCGTTCCTGAAGGAGGGGCTTCGAGTCCGATATAGGCGGTTTCCCTATTCTGTAGAGCCTCGTTTGGGTGATTTACGAGTGTAACCTTTGCATCAGGTGCATAGTGTTTGTACCTGGATCCGGGACTCCGAACGAGAAACTCGCTGTCCGGTTCAGCCATTACTGTTTCCGGGAGCACTTCCTGAAGCTGTTCCAGCGTTACTGCTCCGGCGCGAAGCATGACGGGAACCTCTGTCGTGCAATCCACCACCGTGGACTCCAAGCCGACCTTAGCCTGATTGCCCTTAAGGATACACGGGATGCGCCCGTCCATGTCGCAAAGCACAGCCTGCCAGGTTGTAGGGCTAGGGCGTCCTGAACGGTTCGCAGACGGTGCTGCAAGAGGCATCCGGCACGCTTCCAGAAATGCCAGCGCTGCCGCGTGAGCGGGCATACGGATGCCGATGGTGTCGAGGCCGCCCGTTGCAATGTGAGGGACTTGCGAATTACGGGGAAGAATTAGTGTCAAGGGTCCGGGAACAAACCTGTCAATCAGCAGACGCGCTTGAGGTGAAATACTTCGAGCCAGCAAAAGGATCTGGTCCTTGTGGTGAATATGCGCAATCAGAGGATTGTCGGAAGGTCGCCCCTTAGCCGCGAAGATCCTTTGGATGGCAGTCTCGTTAAAGATACCTGCGCCGAGGCCGTAAACCGTCTCAGTTGGAAAAGCAACGATTTCGCCGCGTTGTATAAAAGCGGCGGCTCTGCGAGGCGATGTGGTCAGTACAGTCTTCACACCCGTAGTCTTCTCCTTCCGAAACGCTCAAAGAAAAAAGCGAACCCCCAAGATATATCGCTGCTTACTAGGGGTGAGAACGCCTCAAAAAGAGAGATTAAGACCAGCCTGAATGGTGCGCTCCGGAGACGGCTCGTAGTACCGTCCCCCAAAAGCATTCACGGTAACGGACCCGCTGTATGTGCTGTTCATGAGGTTGTTGATATTGACAAAGGGTTCTAGTTCTGCTCGGGATAGCTTCCAGCCTGTATACCCCACGTTCAGATCGCTGACTGTATAGCTTTTGTTCTTTTCCGTGTTTGCATCATTGACATGGTAGCTGCCGACGAACTCTGTAAGCATATGCAGCCATAGCCCCGCATGGTTTACCTTGATCCCGGCAGAAAACCGATGATCCGGGACGCCGGGCAGCCTGTTGCCGTCAAGTTCGCCGTCCTGGTAAAAAAACCGGCCTCCCGTATAACCGGCTTGGAGTTGAATGGTGCGGTGTGGCGTCCAGAGCGTTGCTATCTCAATGCCGTCATGTCTGTTCCGTCCGGAGTTGCGATAGAAATCACGATCTCCGCCCGCTTCCGTCTGGAAAGGCATCAGGCGGTCCCGGATGTTCATGTGAAACAGCGCAATGTCAAATTGCAGGCGAACTTCAGGCAACACCCCCCGCGTCCCAACCTCAAAGCCCCGTGTATGCTGTGGCTCAAGGTCCGGGTTGAACCCACCCGACATGTCAGGGCGATTCACCAGTTCTGTGGTGGTAGGTGTCTCGAACGCCGTGCCATAGTTAGCGAAAAGCAAAACCTGATCGATCCGGTATGCCAGCCCTGCTGCAGGGCTGAGTGCAGCGAACGTTCGGCTCCCCGACTGGTCTCCGTTTTCGAGAAGGTGGTCTTGCAGTGAAAAGCGTATTTGATCGGCGCGAACTCCGAGGGTGGCGCTGAATCGCGATGAAAGGTGGCGCGTGGCAAAGGCAAAGGCGGCAGCGCTGCGAACAGTCTCTTGCTGGTCAATCTGACGTTCTGTACCCGGCTGCCCCTGCATGTTGTTCCAGTTCTGGCGGTCATCGCCTTGTCGCCCTGCGTCAAGGCCCATTCCCCAATCGAGAAGACGGCCCTGGCGCTGGAATGCAACCCGTGTTCCCCCGGCAAGGCGGTTCAGGCGGATGTATACCCCCTCAGCACCCGCTGGAATAACATTGTTTAGGTCGCGGGCAATGCCGTAAGCAGTGACGGAAAGCATTCCAACTCGCAGATCCTGGAGCAGGGTCGCGCCGGCCTGAACTTGCGTGCTGACTTTTCCTGCTTGCTTCTGGACGTTGCCTGTATTGGCCAGCCGAGGATTTTGCTGGAATTGGGACCTGGTGAGCGAGCCGGGACTCTCAGAATCCTGGTCGGCCAGTGCTGCCACGAAACGAACCTGGGTGCGAATGCCCAGGTCAAGTGCTCCGTGCAACGCAGCGCGTGTGCGTCGGCCCGAGCTGTAAGCGCGAAAGCCTTCCTTGCGGATGTCGGAGACCATTGCCTGAAATCGGTGCGCTCCAGCAGCCACGGAGGCTTCACCCAGGAACTGATTCAGATCATAACTGCCTCGCATCCCCCGGACGCGGAAGGCAGGGCTGCGGGAGAGATCATCTGTAGAAAGAAAAAGGACGCCGCCGCTTCCGTTGCCCCAGAACAGTGAGCTTGGCCCGCGCATGACTTCTGCACGCCGGATGAACGCAGGATCTACAACATCTACCACAGCCTGACCATCGGGCATCGTCAGCGGAATGCCGTCCAGCACGACCTGGACGCCCCGAACCCCGAAGGAAGCACGTGCGCCCATGCCGCGAATAGAAAGCCGGTCTCCTTCTGCGAAATGGCCCCGATCATTTGCCCAGACGCCCGGCAACTGCCCGAGTGCATCTTCGAGAGAAAGTGCAGGCTCCATCGCAACGGCCTCGTCGCTTCGCTGGAGCACTGTAACGGAGAATGGGGCTGAGGCTTCGGTTTCTGTGGCTCTTGCTGCCTGGATCTCGATATCCGGAAGCGTCACAACAATCGTGTCGGCTTGTTGAGCATGACTGGGTGCAGGCAGCAGGGCAGTACAGAGAGAGCATAGCAAGCCGGTCATTATCAGCCTGCGTACGTACGGAAAGGACATAGGGATATAGAGAAAAGGATTCCGGGGATATCTGGAGAGGCGCAGGAAGTTCAGCGAATGCTTCAGCAATTACCAACCAGTTCTGGGTGGAGGGTTGGTGTTTCGTTTTTTGACATCTTCAGGTTCTTGTTTCGGGACAGGCGAAGTCGATCGCGCGCCTGCCTTCGCTTCCGGGGTGGATGCTGAAGCAGTGCTCCTCACCGGCGTTGGCGTTCCGGCGTTTTCCAAAGGTCTACGGGTTCGGTCCCCTGGCCTCATGCTTTGAACTGTAACATCTGAATAGTAATAGTTCAGGATGTCGTAGTAGGCGTAACCCTGCCGGGCCATTTCATGCGCCCCCCACTGGTTGAGTCCTACGCCGTGCCCGAATCCCCGGCCCGTGAAAACATACGCATCCCCCTCCCGGCGCATGGTAAAGTTGGTGCTGCGAAGCCCCTCCACCCCGAAATGCCGATTCATAAGCAACCGGAATGCATTGGACTGTACGGTTTTCCGGCTCCCTCCGGCGCCAACCAGACTTACCGCAGATACACGCCCATCCTTGCCTCTGCTGCCAACCTCGAAAGCAATTGCCTTAAACCTGTAGGCGTCGGATAGGACGTTCAGAAGTTTTGTCCGGGAAATCACAGACTCCCAGTGCTCATAAGGAGAAGCGTCGTAGGGATCGGGTTTGCCACGCAGGTACGGGAGCGGTCCTGATTCCCATACCGTTTCATTATCGGCAGTATGACCCCCGCTCGATGCGAAATGAACGGCTTCGATGAGATTGCCTTTATAGGTCAGGATTTCCCCCTGTGTTTCGCGGGCAGCCCGTCTCGAAATATCGGTTATCGCGGAAGCGCCTTCGTAAACCTGCGAAGAGATATGGTCCACATGGTCGTAATCACTGCCGAACTTGCCTGATGAGCGAAGCGCGTACGTCCTTATTACCACTGCCATTGCCTTCGTTCCTTCCAGATCGTCAAAACCATACTCTTTTGGCAGCACGCTCGCAACGTAGGTTTCCAGATCCACCTCATTAATCAATCGGAGCACAGACGTGGAAGCTGCTTCAGGCGCTACGAACAGGGAGCCAGTGTAGCTTCTCGGTCTGGGAAGCGGCTTGCCGTCAATTTCGATGGCAATTACATGTCCCTCTTCAGGAACGAGCCGTAGGGAAAGTGCGTGAAGGCTGCCTTCGAGCAAGGAGGCATGGACCTCGTCTCCGATCCTAGAGATCGTGATCATTTCTCCAGGCTTGAGGGCGCCAATGGGATTCGGGAAGTCTCCGGAGAAGATCTGTACCCGGCAGCCGTCGCAGCGCGCACGCAGGGTATGTGGGTCATGCGTTTCAAGAACACGAATTCGGAGCGTATCGCCGGAAGCAAGGCAGAGGCCATGTCCCAGAAAGAACAGGCATAGAAATATGATCCGGTGGGACAAGCCAGGAGAAAAATGCATTTGTTCAACCGTCTGTAAGCTAGAGGCTGCAGCGCTACGGAACTTGCCGGTGATAGAGTATAGGCTCTGAACAGGAGATCTGCCAGTATGAAGGAAAGGCAGAAGGTCATAGCAGCAACCTGTCTTTCAGCAGCTTCGAGCGCTCCCGGCTGGCAATCACTTCGTGTTCTCCGCTCATCACCAGTTTGTAGCGTCCGCTGAACCAGGGGATCAGTTCCTGGATATGATCGAGTTGTATGATGGCAGAGCGGTGAACACGGAGAAAAGCGTCGGGATTGAGGCTGGCTTCCAGTTGATCGAGGGTATAATTGACAATGTGTTGCCGCAGCCTGGACTTCGGAGGCCCGGCCTGGTCATCCAGCACGTGAAGCCTTGTGATGCCCTCACTGACTTCGGCAGAAACCAGTCGCATAACCGGAATCAGGAGGATTCGGTCGCGGTAGGGTATGGATATCTGCCGCATGTAATCCTGCTCACGCACAGGAGCGGCAGCGCCAACTGGTTCTGCCTGCGCATCAATCCAATCGAGCAGCCTGGCAATGCGGTCGTCGTCAAGCCGACGCGCTTGCGGTGTCCTTCTTGCGCCCTCGGCGCGCACGACGGCTTGTTCGAGTCGTTCCGTCGAGATCGGCTTTAGCAGGTAATCAATGACATTGGCGTTAAACGCACGCAGCGCATAATCGTCATAGGCAGTCGTGAAAATAACCCCGGGACGATCTTCGGGGGGCAGCCGTTCAAGAACGTCAAAGCCGTTCATTTCCGGCATCTGAATGTCGAGAAACAACAGGTCAATGGACTTTCTGTTGATCTGTTCGAGTGCATCAACCCCGTCTGCGGCTTCTCCCAGCACTTCCAGACGGTGAGCCGTCTCCAAAGGACGCAAGAGCCGCAACAGCCGCTTCCGGGCGGGCGCTTCATCGTCAACGATCAATGCTCTGAGCATACGATTAGTGTTTCTGCTTGCATGGATACTGTGTGTTTTCCGGTGAATACACACAGCCTCTTGTGGCTCTTTCTATACGCTCCCCATCATATCTGTAGCGTATTTCAGCGGTCGACTGTCATCCTGTTCGGGAAGCAAGAGGCGCACTGTCGTTCCTGTTTCAGGAGTACTGTGGATGATAAGGAGGTCATTCCTGCCGTAAAGCTGTTCCAGTCGCATCGAAACGTTTCGCAGGCCGATCCCAAAAAAGTCGCGGTTTGCTGCTTCGGACTGACCTGCTCCAAAGAGCGCGGGTATTCCGATGCCTGAATCCTGGATCTTAATCTCAATCATGCTTTCCATTCCGATTCTGCGACAACAGATCTGGAGCCGCCCGCCGCCCCGCTGCTTTTCGAGTCCATGCTTTACGGCATTCTCCACCAGTGTTTGCACGGCAAAAGCAGGCACCGGGTATGAGCGGATGTCCGGTTCCAGCGTCTGTTCAACCCGCAAACTCGGACCAAACCGCGCCTGCTCAATGCTCAGGTAGTGAGAAACGAGCGCCAGTTCTTCTTCCAGTGAGACAAAGGCATTGCTGCCGGTCTGCAAGATATGCCGGAAGATGGCAGCAAGATGCTCAACGGCTTCCTCTGCTTCTTCGGGGCGTTCCTCGATAAAGGATATGATCGTGTTGAGAGCGTTAAACAGAAAGTGCGGATTGATCTGCGCACGCAGTGCGACGAGTTGCGCCTCTGCGCTTTCACGAGCCAGCGCCTTTTCCCGCTCAATGAGATGGATGCGTTCCATAGCGAGCGCCAGTTGGCTGCTGAGAGAGCGCAGCAAGTCAAGGTCTTCGAGATTGAACACGGCGCGTCGTGACCGCTTGGGGCCTGGAATGAGAAGCCCGGTAGGTCCGTCATTGCCGATCACCGGAATGGCGAGGGCCGCCCCGCGCTCCTGAAGGAGCACCTGAACATCTTCCGGCAGATTGCTTTCATTGATCTCTGCGTTCAGCGACCAGATATGCGGCTCATTCTGAATGTAAGGCCATATTCTGGAGAGCGCGCGTTCTGTCAGGTAGGGCGGTTCAGGGTGGAAAGCGCTGGATACCCACGTTTTATCGTGGCGGGACGGGCGCAGAAACACGCTTGCGCTTCGCGTTCGAAAGGCGAGGCCGATGGCCTGCGCCGTATGACGCGCCAGGGAATCATAATCAACCAGGGTGTGTAACTTTTCCTGGAAGTTTGCAAGAGCCTTGCGGGTTTGCTGCTGGTCTGTGGCGAAGAAACCCGCAGCATAGAGACGCATCCGCCGGGCCAGGCGCTCGAAGATCAGCAGCAGCAACACAACGTAGGCTCCTGCCACCACATTCCGGGAAGCCCCCATGCGTTCCAGATAGGGGTCAATGATGCTCAGACCAGCTACGAAGCAAAAAAAGATGAGTCCCAGGACTGTTAGGTAGGTAAGCCCACGACTGACTACCTGGTTGAATTTGCCGTGCTTGAGCGTTGCGAGCGTGACGAGGATCACGGGGCCTATGGAGAGAAGCTGTCCAGCGACAATAAGCCAGCCTGCCATGGTGTCGCTTACGTTTCCCAAGACAGGTACGATGCCCAGTACGGCAAATGCAGCGAAAAGCGCAAGAACCAGGGTGGTAATGCTCCCTACCCTGTTCCAGCCTCCCACCACTTCCTCTGCCTGCGATGGCTTGAGCAAGTAGAGCATCAGCACCAGTGAGGCTGCAACGCCGATATAGCAGCTTGCGTAGAAAAGAAGAGGAGCGATCAGTCCGTTCTGAGTGAGCGGTCCAATGCTGCCGACTGTTGTAGTCAATATGGCAGCCAGACCCAGGACGCACGGAGGCAGGTAGATAGGGAGATAGTACAGCGCCGAGGAGCTTTGCTGGAAGAAGCGTGTATCAGCGAGCACTTTGTGAAGAAGAAGGGCTGGAAAACCAATCAGGCCTGCCAGGCCCGCCAGCGTTAGCGCCTGGAACAGATGGTCATAACCGCCTCCGGTCGCTGGCGGCCCTATGACCTCGACCATCAAGAGTCGCAGCAAGTTGCCGAACATCCAGAATGATGAAACGACGATCAGCAGCAAGGAGAATCTCGCGTGCCGGCTCCGAACTGCAAGAGGCCCAACGATAAAGAGTCCTAGCAGGTGAAAAAAAGCGCCGAGCATAAAGCCCCACACAGAGAATTGCCAGAGTGTTCCAGAGAGCGGATACAGAAAAACAGGATAGCGAGTAGCCGGTACGTAAACATCGAGCGCCTGGCCCTCACGGATCAGCGAATACACGTAGCCATCCCCTGGAGAGACCCCTGCAATGGCGTGCATGAGGTCTTCAGCGTTGAAGTACTGCTGGTAGTTCAACTGAAAAAAAACATCTCCTTTCTGAATACCTGCTCGCGCTGCCGGGCTGCGCGGAAACACATGGGAGGCGCTAATCAGACCGTTTTCCTCCTGCCAGGTAATCCAGTCGTACCCCCTCACCGGAACCTCAACGCCGGGGCTTTCGATCATGCGGGACACTTCCATCCAGTCCACTATGACCTGAGCCACCGGAATGAGGGCTGTCAGCGGAGCGAGGTAGATCAGAAGGCGTACTATGTGGATGCGCTGCTTCAAGTTCTTACGTTCGCCTTCTTCATTTATGCATATGTTGGGGTCTCGGAAGGTAGCTACTACGAAACGGGCAGTATGTCAATTCGTTGCGGATGAGGAGACGAATTGCCTTTGCGAATGGTTCAGATGTTCGCGTGAACTGTTGCGCTCGTACAGGTTCTAAGCTGTCTGTAAAGTAATCTGATTGAAAACCATTGTAAACATTGTTTTAAGCGCCTCATGCTGATAGACACGCACGCCCATATTTATCTGGATCGTTTCGACAACGACAGGGAAGCCATGCTGGCTCGCGCCCGCGATGCAGGAGTCGGCGCCATCCTTATGCCGGCTATTGATGTAAACTCGATCCGTAAGGCCCTCGCACTTGCTGAGAAACATCAAGGCTTGTTCGTGATGGCTGCTTTGCACCCATCCGAGACGAAAGAGGCAACCGACGAGGACTTCCGCATCGTTTCAGCGTTCTGCGAACACCCAAAGGTGGTGGCAGTAGGGGAGAGTGGGCTGGATTATTACTGGGACAGATCCTTCGACGAGCGGCAACACGACTTTCTCAAACGCCATATCCAACTCGCTGCGGATAGGGACTTACCGCTTATCCTGCACAACCGTGAGGCATCGCAGGACCTCGTCCGTATCCTTCAAGAAGAGAAGCAGGCATCCTCAGATCCTGAGCGTATTCGAGGGATATTTCACTGTTTCGGTGGGCCTGCCTCTTTTGCAGAAGAGGTCATTGCGCTGGGCTTTTTCGTAGGCTTAGGAGGGACGCTTACCTTCAAAAACAGCGGCGTTTCGGAGGCTGTTCGCGGGGTGGCAATGGACCGTGTTGTGCTGGAGACGGATGCGCCTTTCCTTGCGCCTGTTCCTCATCGGGGGAAACGGAATGAACCGGCTTATGTGAAGCTGGTGGCTGAGAAGCTCGCTGAAGTAAAAGGAATCACGGTGGAGGAAGTTGAACGCATAACGACAGACAATGCAATACGTTTGTTCAAGCTTCCACGCTGAAGCATAGCGGCGGAATGAAAGGATACAAAAAGGGCGCGTTGAGGTATTGCCCAACGCGCCCTGTCCAAAACCAGAGGCGAGAAAAAACCTCCTGGAAAGAGACTACTTCTTGTCTTCGTCCTCGTCTACCACCTCATAATCCACATCGCGAACCTCGTCGGTATCCGGTTCGGTGTGCGGGGCGCCGTCCGCGCCCTGCGACTGGGCTGCTTGCTGCGCCTGATAGAGATCCTGGCTGGCATCATTCCACGCCTGGTTCAGCTGCTGCATGGCAGAGTCAATCTCTACGACGTTGCGTTCCTTGTGAGACTGCTTCAGGCGTTCAAGGGCAGCTTCAATCTTGGCGCGCTTCTCAGCCGGTAGTTTGTCTCCGAAGTCTTTCAGGTTCTTCTCCGAAGAGAAAATCAGCGAGTCGGCCGCATTGACTTTATCCGTTTCCTCCTTCCGCTTCTTGTCCTCTGCGGCGTGCTGACGGGCATCGGTGCGCATCTTCTCGATCTCTGCCTCTGAAAGGCCGCTGGAAGCTTCGATCCGGATCGACTGTTCCTTGCCGGTTGCTTTGTCTTTGGCTGAGACACTGAGGATTCCGTTTGCATCGATATCAAAGGTAACTTCAACCTGCGGCATTCCTCTGGGCGCAGGCGGGATGCCGTCAAGATGGAATTTACCGATGGTCCGGTTATCGACAGCCATTGTGCGGTCCCCCTGCAATACATGAATCTCGACCGAGGGCTGGTTGTCCGATGCCGTCGAGAAGACCTCGCTCTTCCGCGTCGGGATCGTCGTGTTGGCAGGAATCAGCGTCGTCGTGACGCCGCCCAGCGTTTCGATGCCGAGGTTGAGCGGGGTTACGTCCAGCAGCAGCACGTCGGTTACATCGCCGGACAGCACGCCGCCCTGGATGGCTGCGCCAATCGCAACGACTTCGTCCGGATTAACCGATTTATTCGCCTTCTTGCCGAAGAACTGTTCGACGGTTTGCAGAACGAGCGGAACGCGGGTCGAGCCGCCGACAAGGATCACCTCGTCGATATCCGATTTATTCAGCCCTGCATCTTTCAGCGCTTTCTCCATCGGTGGAATCGTGCCTTCCACCATGTCGTGAATCAACTGCTCGAACTTGGAGCGGGTGACATCAATGACAAGGTGCTTTGGGCCATCCTGCGTCGCAGTAATGAACGGCAGATTGATAGTAGTCTGCGTGGCGCTGGAAAGCTCGATCTTTGCCTTCTCGGCTGCCTCCTTCAAGCGCTGCAGCGCCATTGGGTCATTACGGAGATTTACCCCTTCCTGCTTCTGGAATTCATCTGCAAGGTAGTCAATCAAGCGCTGGTCGAAGTCATCGCCTCCGAGATGGGTGTCACCGTTTGTGGATTTTACCTCGAAGACCCCCTCGCCAAGTTCAAGGATGGAAATGTCATAGGTGCCGCCTCCCAGGTCGTACACGGCAATGATTTCATCCTTACCCTGTTTGTCAAGGCCGTAGGCAAGAGCCGCCGCCGTAGGCTCATTGATGATGCGGCGAACTTTCAGCCCGGCAATTTCTCCTGCCTCTTTGGTAGCCTTGCGCTGCGCGTCGTTGAAGTATGCCGGCACGGTAATGACTGCCTCCGTCACCTTCTCGCCCAGGTACTCTTCGGCAGTATGCTTCAGCTTCTGAAGAATCATGGCAGAAATCTCCTGAGGCGTGTACACCCGGTCGTTTACCCGGACGCGAGCCGTCTCTCCGTCGCCATGCACCACTTCGTAGGGAATCGTCTTGATCTCCTGTTGCACCTCATTGAACTTGCGGCCCATGAAGCGTTTAATAGAAAAAATCGTATTGTTGGGATTGGTGATCGCCTGGCGTTTGGCAGGCGCCCCCACTAGGCGTTCGCCGTCCTTCTTGTAAGCCACTACCGAGGGCGTTGTGCGGGCGCCTTCCGGATTGGGGATCACAACAGGTTCCGAACCCTCCATAACTGCCACAACGGAGTTCGTCGTGCCCAGGTCAATTCCAATGATTTTGCTCATGTGTATTGTCTTGTCTGAGTAATGGTAATAATCTGTATCTGTCAGTTCAGCATAAGCCTAAACAGTTAACTAACGCCTTCAATAACGATGCCGCATTGCTGAGTCGGTCACATTGACAGAAAAAGGGCAGGTTTTCAGAGGACGAAGCAGCTTCAGGTTTTTTCTCAAGCGCCGGTATGCAATCTTTGCAGGATATGGGATGGCTTGGCGATCCGGTTCTGGCAGGCTGCAGCGAGACGCGGGCAGGCGCCTGCGGTTAGAAAGCAGGAGGGCGGATACGCAATACTGACGGTTGCGTCTTATATTCATTGGATACAACTGACGATCCGGCCCCGCAATGAGGCACTTGCCAAACGCTCTGACAATTACACGGATACTGGTCACCCCGGTTCTGTTGCTACTGCTTCTGTCCGACACGCTGCTTGGGCAGATGTGGGCCTTTGCCCTGTTTGTTTTTGCAGCGATCTCCGATTACCTCGATGGAAAGCTGGCCCGTTCTTTCAGTGTCGGATCGCGCCTGGGTCAGTTTCTCGATCCGTTTGCGGATAAGGTGCTGGTTCTGGGTACGTTTGCAGCGCTCGCCTACCTGATTCCCCATGTCGTGCCGTGGTGGGCTGTCGCGCTCATCGCTGCACGTGATGTAGGAGTGACCCTGTTGCGAACCTGGGCGGAATCACGCGGAAGGTCCATTCATACGAAGTCCATAGCCAAATCCAAGACGCTGGTTCAACTCATCTTTCTCATCGTGTTATTGCTGCTGGTTGTCGTGGCAAAAATGCCGGGATCGTTGGGGCGTGGCGCGGACTGGCTGCTCGGTAGTTCTATTCCTTTTGTGGCGCTGCTCCTTGTAGTGGCCTTCACCATCGTAACCGGTGTTTTGTACGCGCTGAATCCGAAATACGTCTCGTCTGTCAAACTAAATGGCTGAACACTCGTCGATGCCGCTAGACCGGCGTCTTGCGTCCGAACTGTTGTCCATTGGAGCCGTCTCCCTCTCTCCTTCCAACCCGTTCACATGGGCATCTGGATTGCGTTCTCCGATTTACTGTGACAACCGTCTCACTCTGTCCTATCCACCGGTGCGGAATCTCATCGCCGACGGTTTCGCAGCGCTGATCCATGAGCAGAAGTTGCAACCCGATGTAATAGCGGGCACTGCAACGGCAGGCATACCCCACGCAGCCTGGCTGGCAGACAGGCTGGATCTACCGATGGCATACGTGCGATCTTCGCCTAAGGCGCATGGCCAGGGAAATCAGATAGAAGGCCGCATAGCAGTCAGGCAGCGTGTGGTAGTGGTCGAAGATCTTATATCCACGGGGATCTCGTCGCGCAGCGTCGTAGAGACTCTGACGAAGGCCGGATCTGTAGTTGCAGGCGTTGTAGCAATCTTTTCCTATGGTCTCCCCGCTGCCGTTGCTGCTTTTGAGGAAATCGGGACGCCGCTTTACACGCTTACCACCTTCTCCGTTCTGGTGGATATTGCGCGGGAGCAGCATCTTCTTACAGCCGATGCTATGGAAGCTCTGGCTGACTGGCAACGCAATCCACAGAAATGGTCCGAGGATCACAGTCAGGGGCAGCACTAAAACTGAATCTGTCGCGGGTCTTATCAGGCAGGGCAGAAAAACGAGCAGCCTTCTGTTGCGTTAATGATCCGTTTTTGAATCTCTCCAGGGGTATGAACGCAGAAATCTTTACGGTTGGAGACGAATTGTTGATGGGCCAGGTAGTGAACACAAACGCTAGCTGGCTTGGTGAACAGTTAAACTTTCTGGGTATAGAGGTCTCGCGTATCGTTGCCGCCGGCGATGATGAGCAGATTATCAAGCGTGAACTGATTGCCGCTTTTGAAAGCGCCGAACTCATTATCATCACCGGCGGCCTCGGTCCAACCCACGATGACGTGACCAAAGCGGCAGTAGCTTCTTTTTTCGGATTGAAGCTTTATCTCGATGAGGTTACGCTCGAACGTATCCAGGATCGCTTTGCGCGTCGCGGGCGGGAGATGCCGCAGAGCAACCGAATCCAAGCGATGGTTCCCGAAGGGTTCACGGTTCTTCCGAATCCGGTTGGGACGGCTCCCGGACTGTGGTACGTGACGCAGTGGCAGGGTGAAGAACGCCTGCTGGCTATCATGCCGGGAGTGCCTCATGAAATGAAAACGCTCATGCAGGAGGAAGTCATTCCACGGTTGCGCGAGCGTAAGGACCTTCGCGTTATTTGCCACCGCACCCTGCTTACAAGCGGCATCGGAGAGTCGAACCTCCAGGAGGTTATCGGCGACCTTTCCGGTTTCCTTGGTCCCAACATGCGGCTGGCTTTTCTCCCATCAACGAGTGGAGTCAGGTTGCGCATGAGCGCTTACGGAGAGGCACGAGCGAAGGTTGAGGAAAACATGCACCGGCTGGAAGAATACTTGAGGAGTCGCATCCGGCGTTTCATTTACGGGGTAAACGATGACACGCTTGAAGGAGTAGTCGGGGCGGAACTTGCAGACCGAAAATTGACGATTTCGCTGGCAGAAAGCTGTACCGGAGGGTACGTTACGAACCGTCTCACCAATGTAAGTGGTGCGTCTACGTATGTGGCGGGAGCAATCGTAGCCTATAGCAATAAAGTGAAGATGGAAGTGCTCGGGGTTGAGAGGAATATACTTGAACAGGAAGGGGCTGTAAGTGAAAGCGTTGCGCGTCAGATGGCTGTCGGTGTGCGCCGGCGTTTGGGCTCCGACATAGGCATATCGACCACAGGCATTGCCGGGCCGTCAGGAGGTACGACCGACAAACCGGTCGGCACCGTCTGGGTCGGGCTGGCAGACCAGCAGAAGGACTATGCCGTGCGGTATCATCTCGCCGAAGAACGCTTGCTGAACAAGGAACTAACCAGCACCGTAGTGTTGAACCTGATAAGGCGCCACCTTTCCGGAAATGACGTGTAACTGCTGTACATACGAGCCATAACAAGGGGGTAGTTTAGTTTCATTTTCTATCCCTCTCAGGTTATGACAAGGGGGTGACAGCGGCGCTTTCGTACCTTCGTGTCCATGAGTCACTACCGTAACCCGATTCTCTAAATAGAAAGGAAAAGCAATTATGGCAGAAGAAAACAGCGCCAAGCTGAAAGCACTCGATCTTGCCGTCAAGCAAATCGAAAAGCAATTCGGGAAAGGAGCGATCATGCGTCTGGGTGATGCTCCCGTCGTAGCAATGGATGCGATTCCCACAGGCTCCCTGGCGCTGGATGCGGCGCTTGGGATCGGCGGTGTTCCACGAGGGCGCGTCATTGAGATATATGGCCCTGAATCTTCAGGGAAGACAACCCTCGCCACGCACGTCATGGCCGAGGCGCAGCAACTGGGAGGCACCTGCGCTTTTATCGACGCAGAGCACGCCTATGATGCTTCCTATGCTGCCAAGCTAGGCGTCGATCTCGACAACCTGCTGGTCTCTCAGCCGGATACCGGAGAGCAGGCGCTGAATATTTGTGATATGCTCGTGCGCAGCGGCGCACTCGACCTCATCGTTATCGACTCGGTAGCCGCGCTCGTGCCGCAGGCCGAGATCGAGGGCGACATGGGTGATAGCCACGTTGGTCTTCAGGCGCGTCTCATGAGCCAGGCGCTTCGGAAATTGACAGGCACGATTAACCGCACAAAAACGGCGCTTATCTTTATCAACCAGATCCGAGAAAAAATAGGTGTTATGTTTGGCAGCCCGGAAACCACGACGGGTGGGCGGGCGCTCAAGTTTTATTCCTCTGTCCGCATGGACATTCGTCGTATCGGGGCCATCAAGGAGGGAACAGAGGTAGTCGGCAACCGGACGCGTGTGAAGATCGTCAAGAACAAAGTGGCGCCCCCTTTCCGGGAGGCAGAATTTGACATCATTTACGGAGAGGGCATTTCTTCCATAGGGGAATTGGTAGACCTGGCTGTGGAGGGCAACATTATCCAGAAGAGCGGTTCCTGGTATTCCTATGGCGAGACGAAAATAGGCCAGGGACGCGAGGCGGCCAAGATCTGGTTACGGGAGAATCTCTCCATGAAGAATGAAGTCAAACAGCGCGTGAAAGAAAACCTGAACATGCTTCCTGTTGTGTCCCATGAAGAGGATCTGGAGGAGGCTACAAACGGTGTTGCCTGATCCTTTTCTCAGATAAAGGGGCTTTTCAGAAGCCGCTTCGTTGGGTCGGAGCGGCTTCTCTCATTCCGTAGATACGGTGTTTCTTATGGGCCTTGCAAGACCTTTCCGGATTCGCATTGTATTGCTGATTGTGCTGACAAGCACACCCTGCGCAATCGCATCTGCCCAGGAGGTAGAGTCAGCGCAGGCGGCAGCCTTGCAGGTAGAACCCAAAGCAAAAAACCTGGATGAGCGCTGGCTGTATGGAATCTATAACATTGACAGCCAGCCATTTCGGGTGTATATGTATGCTGCCAATATCTCCTCTTACCCGGTGTTCATCGGAGCGCCGGCGGCAGCCTGGTCCGGCGCAGCATTGTTTCGCGCTTCGGAAGACCGCTCGGACGCTTACCGTTTGCTGGTTTCGGAGGCGGCAGCCTACGCAAGCTTCTCCGGGTTGAAGTTGCTTTTCCGGCGCCCGAGGCCGTACCAGACGCTCGAAGATGTAGAAGTTCGATATGGCGGGTTTCCTGCTCTGGTATCACGCGATCCGTACTCTTTTCCGTCCGGTCATGCGGCGCTCAGTTTTGCCGCTGTTACTTCGTGGAGCCTGTCGCATCCCAGGTGGTATGTTATCGGGCCTGGTATTGTATGGGCGGGAGGGGTAGCGCTGAGCAGGGTATGGCGCGGCCTGCACTATCCCGGCGACGTGGCGGCAGGAGCCTTGCTGGGCGCTGCTGCTGCTGGGGGGGTGCATTTGCTTGGCTCCAGGATTACACCAGATTTTCTGAGAGACGAAGGGGATCAAAATGCGATGCCGCTGCTTTATTTGCGATTAGGCATCAGATAGACCAGAACACAGTAAATATCCGGATGAACAGAGAGGAAACCGCTGGCGCATTGCTCGGCTCAGAAGCATCCAACTTTCCCCGGCCCTTCTATACTTCACCCTGGCCTGCTTCATCGCGGGCGGCAGCCCGGGCGCTCTGGCACTGGCACCTGAGCCTGCTCCGCGCTCCGAAAGAGGGAATGAGCAGCGAGCAAACACAAGCATTTGTCTCTGACGAGTATGAGCGGGTTCTTCAGAGCGAGCCGGTGCGTATTGTGCCGGAGATGGTATGGATTTCTGCTTACCGCGCCTGTGAGGAGCACGGACTGGATCGCGTGCTTCTGGCAGAGCAGATCAAGGCAGCGCCCATACTTCAGGGAAAAGTGAGATTTGCCACCGCTCAGGAACTGGATGCCTTTCTGAAAACTCTGGTGGCGCCACACGCCCGGCTTCTGGCGCACCTTGCCGAGGCGGCGCATTCGTGGCAGATTCAGTACGTAGACGAACTGGCGCGCGCATTTTTCATCGTCGGACGGTTGATCGAACTGCCCCGCGATCTGGACCGGGACCAATTGTTTATTCCCCTATCCGACCTGGAGCAGGCGAAAGTCTCGGCGGCGGATCTCAAGCGCGGGCTGCCTGGCGAGGCGATGCGGCGGTTGTTGTGGAAACAAGCCATTCGCGCACGGGATGCGTTTGCACACGGTATGCCTTTGGTGGAAGAGGTGTCCCCACGTTTCGCACGCGAGATAAAGCGCTGGGTGCTCGGCGGCCTGGAGATATTGCATCAAATCGAACGTAGGAACTACGACCTCTGGTCCAGTCCAGTGAGACTGTCTTACTTCCAGCGCCTTCAGGTACACGTTCAGGCGCGTTTCGGACGCATCTCATTCCGGAGGCGTTGAGGAAGTTTTTTGCCCCGACCAGCTTGTCGTGTTCGTCAGGCATTTCATACGTATTATTGATACCGTTTTGTTTTTCTGAAGCGACATCCGAACAGAAAGATCTATGGTAACTTACCGCGAAGCAGGCGTAGACATTGACGCGGGCGAAGAAACCGTGCGACGCATCAAACCGCTCGTGCGCAAGACATTCACGCCGGGCGTTCTAAGAGACATCGGCGCTTTCGGCGCCTTTTTTTCGCTTGACCTGAAAGCCTATAAACACCCGGTCCTCGTTTCCTCGGTAGACGGGGTGGGCACGAAGCTGAAAGTTGCCTTCCAGATGGATCGGCATGATACTGTAGGCCAGGATCTTGTTAACCACTGTGTCAACGATATCGCCGTCTGTGGAGCCAGACCGCTTTTTTTCCTGGACTATTTTTCTACCGGAAAGCTGAATCCCGACGTGGCCGAGCAGGTTGTTGAAGGTTTTTCACTGGCGTGTCAGGAAAACGGATGCGCCTTGATAGGAGGGGAGACAGCCGAGATGCCGGATCTGTACGTGCGAGGGGAATACGACCTTGCAGGAACCATCGTAGGGATTGTTGAGAAAGATCGTATTCTGGATGGCAGCCGGGTTGTCGCCGGTGATGCGCTCATCGGAGTGCCTTCCACCGGACTCCATACCAACGGCTATTCACTGGCGCGTAAAGTGTTGTTAGGCAGGTATAATATCGATGAGCAGATAACAGGATTAGAGGGGGAAAGCGTTGGAGAAGCGCTCTTGCGGGTGCATCGGTCATATCTCAAAACGATTGGGGTGCTGCTTGAAGCAGACTGCGCAAATGCGCTGGTTCATGTTACCGGCGGCGGCCTTCCCGGCAACACGGCTCGCGTAATTCCTGAACCGCTCCGCTTTGAGGTGGATTATGATTCCTGGCAAAGGCCCGCCATTTTTCGCATCATTCAGGAAGAGGGAGAGGTCCCAGAGGAAGATATGCGCCGCACCTTCAACCTCGGCATAGGACTTGTACTTGTAGCGCCTCGAGAGAGAGCAGGCGAAGCAATCGATCTTCTGGTCGCAGCCGGGGAACATCCTGTTCAAATTGGCCGAGTGCTTGCGTAAATTCCGAGAGACAGACGGATACCGTTTTCTTCAGGCATGATTTATGTTTCGTTCTGTCATCTGAAAAATGGCTGTTGGATAGACCTGTTACGGTGTTTTTTCCGGAAACTGGAAACATGCAGGGGTAATAGACCGGTTCCATGGTAATAGATGCCGTCGACAATGTCCTGGCAGCGCACCTTGTGTTTCCCACAAACAGATTTGTGCATCTTCAATGCTCTCGCTTGTTGTAATTGTTTTGCTCAGTTATCTGGCAGGATCCATCCCCGCCAGTGTCTGGATCGGACGCCTGCTTTATGGCGTCGATGTTCGCAAGTATGGCAGCGGCAATGCGGGCGCCACAAATGCGTTTCGTGTATTAGGATGGAAAGCCGGCGTTCTGGCTACGGTTGTTGACCTCGGAAAAGGTCTTCTGGCCGCTGGAATCATTGCCACCATCCGGCTCGACCACCTTCCGGCAGGTCCCGAGGTCTGGCATATTGAGACGGTGGTCCGTCTGGTTGCCGGAATGGCAGCGGTAGCCGGGCATATGTTTCCGGTATATGCAAACTTTCGGGGCGGTAAAGGGGT
>CBDUBU010000018.1:0-26165 GCA_965365465.1 uncultured Rhodothermaceae bacterium | reverse complement strand
CCGCCGGCAACACGACGAGGTTGTAGAAGTTCAGCGACACCTTGAACAGTTCCATCAGAAGCAGCATCCACAATACTCCCACCAGAAGCGGAATCAGAGCCAGCGCCGCCCACTTGAGCGAGCGGAAGTTTATGTACATCAGCAGGCACACGATCAGAAACGTCGCCAGAATCATCCACGGCGCTTCTCCCATCATCAGGCGTAACATATCCGCCGCAACGAGCGAGGTGGAACCGGCATGGTACACCTTGCCGTCTGCCGTTACGATTTCCCCCACATCTTCCGAAAACCGGATCGACTCGCGCCCGTCGGAGAGTCCCACCGAGGGGTAGATCATGATGAAGTTGCCGATCTCGCCGGATTTGGAGGTGAACTGTTTTGTCAGGAAGTCCGGCACGTCGCTGAGCGCAATCGGTGCGTCCGTCTGCGCGGCCCGGCGCAGGCGTTCCAGTTCAGGCGACGCCTCTGCTTGCAAGAAGGGATCTTCCAGAATCTGCCGGATTTCGGCGATTCGCGCCAGCTTCTCCTGCTGCCCTTCCGTTGAGAGCGGGAACCGCTCCTGGAGGCTTTCAACCTCCCGGATGGTCGGAGACAGCGTGTCCTCCTGCGCCTTTTTGCGCACGGCGGCAACCACGGCAGGGACTTCTTCCGGGCTATCGACGACGACGTAGGCCGGATTCCGGCGCCCGCCGCTGTCGAAAACGCGCCGGATGACCCGGTTCATGGCGTCGTAGGCTTCGTAGTCAGGTTCGAGCTTTCCAAACTCATACTCGAACTGGACGCGCGGCACAAAGACGAGCGCGGCCAGCACCGCCGCAATGCTTCCGATCACGATGGGTCGCGCCGCCGGGAAGCGCCGTCCGCGAATGGCAGCCCGGTCTTCCCCGGCATGGACGACATCCAGGTTCAACAGCCGGAAGCGCTCGAATAGGCCGATCAGTGCGGGCATGACCACCAGCATCGAAACGAGCGCGAACAGGATGCCCGTGCCTGCAATGAAGCCGAACTCGCTGAAACCTTTGAAATCGGCGATGACCAGAATGTACATGGCCGCCGCCGTGGTGAGGGCCCCGACGGTGATGGCCTGCCCGGTGCTGGTAAAGGTGATCTCTGCCGCCTCCGCGATGCCGTGCCCCCGCCCTCGCTCCTCGCTGTACCGTGCGTAAAAGTGGATGCCGTAGTCGATGCCCAGGCCGAACAGCACGAGGCCCAGCGTCGAGGTCATCAGGTTCAGGGTTTCATAGACGACATAGGCTAGCCCGAACGTCCAACTCAGGCTCATAATCAGCGGCAACCCGATCACAAGCGCAAGAACGGGCGTGCGAGCCAGTTCGGAAAGCAGGATCCGTCCTGAGAAACGCCCGCGCGACCGGGCATGGTAGCCCTTGTAGAAGAAATAGAGCACTACTATCAGTAGAACCGTCGAAACGCCTGCCCCGAAGGAACTGAAAACGTCGCCGGTGATGGCGCGGACTTCTACCAGGGTCCGCAAGAGCCGGCCTGCTGCCTTTATTTCCATCTGCGGATGGTACGAAGCCGGTTGCATATCCGCCGCGAGCCGGTTCAAGTCCATGTACAGCGCGTCGATAAACCCGATGTTGGTCTGCGAGCCGGAAGGATAGAACCGCAGCACCAGGGTCGTACTGTCGTCAGAGACTGGATACTCCTTTCCGACGATCTCTTTGTAGACGTTCTGCAGCGCCTCGGCTGTGGAGTCGGAGGCCGGCTCTTCTTCTTCGTCTTCCAAGTCGAAGTAAAAAGGATTGGCTTCGAGACGGGCATCCTCGACCTTGGCTTGCAGGTAGTCCCGGAGGCTGTCCAGTTCGGCAGGCGTGGCGAAGTAGAGCGCGTTGTCCTGCAAAAACTCCGTGTTTCGGCGGTACTCGACGCGGGTGAGGTAAGGCTCGCCGTTTTCTTGCTTCAGCGCCAGCGCCTTCGGGATGAAGTCCTCGGCAAAAGCCTTGTTGGCCTCAAAGGAGGGGCTGACCACGGCCACCGCCACTTCGCTTTCTCCCCCGACGGTTGCCCGCAGCCGCTCCAGAGCCTCTACGCTTGGATAATCGGACGGGATGAGCTTCGAGAAGTCGGTGTCGATGCGCAGGTGGGTGGCTTCGTAAAACGCCGCCGCCGAAACCAGCAGCGCAATCAGCAGCACTACCACGGAATGCCGCACAACGGCCCTGATGAACGGCCCCAATGACTTGAAAAAACGGTCCATCTATACCTGGATAACTGTTCTAAATGATGCAGCGCCCGATGCGCGTGATATCCTCGACGGACAAAAAGCGCAGCCGACGGACGCAAGTAAACGAGCGCAGTGACCAATGCGTGCAAATCCCTCCTTCACCGGGATGACCATCATAAGCGCTGCGCCGCCGGAGCATCTTACAGGTTTCCTGTGCTTGAAGGAACATCAAAGTCTTCCCTACCGACGGCGTTTCAAGGCGGCTCCCAGCGCGAGATCATCGAAGTCGGCGGTAGCAATGCCGCCGGTGTCGTTGGAGTCGCTCCATATGGCAATGGAGATCGGCGTGTCGGGCGGTTCTCCGCCAAACAACTGCCGGTAGTCGTCCACCACGTTCCGGCTGACCTGCTCCCACTTACCCAGGCCCTCTTGGGCTGAGGCAACGACCAGCACCTTTAAACGCCCGTAGGAAACAACGGTGCCCACCGGCAGCGTGGAGCTGTAGGTATATTTGATGCTGCGCGGGCGCCCGATCACGTCTTTCGAAAACGTGACATACACGGCAGCCCCCGCATCATTGAGCCGGTCTTCGTCCTCGCGGGCGCCTTCGGGCAGGCGCAGCGCCCGCCAGCGCCAGCTCAGGCGTGGATGCTCCTGGAGGTTCCAGTTGTATCCTTCCCCGTTGAGCCGGATCAGCGATGTTGTTTCGCCCTTCGTGTACACCCGAACGAACTTGTTGCCCTGCTCCTGCCGGATCTCGAAGTAGTCGTTATCCTTCAGCGGTTCGGGAGCAACGTCCCGCAGCTCTTTACGTTCGTGGATGTACTTCCACCCTGTGGGGTTTTTTCCGACCCCGTTGTTCTCGAAGTCCTCGATCACCTGTCTGTCGCGCGGCTGCTGCGGCGGTTCGCCGCCGGCGCCGGGAAGCATCTGCAAAACGAGAACAGCAAGTATGAAAAGCAAATTCGACATCATCAATGGTTGTTGCAACAGCATTTCCGGTTTCAGCGATTCGCAGCGCGGCAGCGCCGTCTGTTGCTATAGCCGCCATGAACCGCGCTAAGGTTGCGCGGCGGCGTGCCCTTATCCTATCAAACACGGCGCCATGCCTGCCCTGGGCTTGCCGTTATGCCTCTACCGGGACCGGCTCCGGAATGGCAGGAGGCGGGGCAGGGCGACTCTCCGGCGCAGAAAGCGGCTCGGCGGGCCTGTTGCGGCGGTCCAGCGCGGATGCCGCCGCAAAAACAACCACGTTGAGGATCTTGTTGAGCACGCTGGTCATCAGCAGCATACCGGCCACCTGGGCTGACGAAATGTCCAGCATTACCGACAATTCGACCCCTGCGCCGAGAAAAAGCAGGTCGCGGTTCGGGAGAATGGGAATCCGGCTGACGATGATGGAGGCTGCGGAAAAGGTGAACCATGCTTGCAGCGACACCTCCGGAATCACGACGGCCCACTGGGCAATCTGGAGCACCTGGCCTGCCAGCAGCCGGAAGCACTGGATGCCGAAGATCATCAGCGCTGCCCGCACCGGCATCGAGAAGATGTACTTGCGAAAGCGAAAGGCCAGCGCCGTCGCCAGTGCAAAGACCAGCGCCCCCCCGACTCCGTAGGACAGGGTGGAATGGCCGATCCAGCGATCAAGGCTGATCTGGCCTTCCAGCAGAAACACCCCCAGCAGCACTGCCGCAACAAAGGTGGAGGAGAAAGACGAGATGATGTTGTTGTCCCGAACCGTTTTCCAGAGCTCCTTATCCGGCAGCCCGACATTTTTACGCGCCCACGCATAGAAATACACCTCGCCGGAATAGCCGATCACATCCTTGTTGTAGATGCGTTTCTTGACGAACACCGGAAAGCTCTGCCAGAAAGGATACTTCCAGGTGATGCGGTAGATGAAGACCTCGGTGAGCGGGAGGGAGAAGTAGAGCGAGAGGAAGATCAGGTAAAACCAGGGGCTGGCCGGAAGCGAGGTCCAGATAGCTTTCCAGCCGATCTCGGTCAGCGCGAATACCAGGTAGCCCATCACGCCAGCCATGAAAAGCCGGCTCGTGAGCTTCAGCGTGCGCTTCCCGCCGGGAGAAGCCGAAAAACGCTGCCACCTTGCCTGAACATCCGTAACACGCATCGAGTTTTTCCGTATGCACTACTCTTGAACGCCGTAGGTCAACCGCCGGCCCTTGTTCTGCTAAAATCTTGTTACTGCAAGTGGGATTCCCTGAAACCCGGCAGGGCCTTCTTTGATTTAAAGAACGTATGCATTATGTGTAAAAACGAGCAGCTTTGTTTCACCTGCTCCATGTTTTCCTATGCAAAACCAATACCGGAAAGGAGGCCAACTGCTCCTCGGGTTGTTCCTGGGCATGGCGCTTCTGGTAAGCACCCATCTGGGTGAGTACTGGCCTTTCAGCATTTATCCCATGTTCTCGCAAGGGGGCAAACCCTGGGTTCGCTCTCATGTTCGCGTGGTAGCCGATTCCGACAGGACGGATGCCCTCTGGCGCACCGTTGCCCTGGATTCCCTGCCGGGCGAACCCTATCCGCTGCGCAATGTGGGGGTAAACCAGAACGACGTTTCCAATTTCATCTCAAAATCGGAAACCTGGAATGAGCGCCGGGTCAGCGCCATGCGCAAGCTCTTCGCGGCAGACCTGACCGACAAAAACCTGTTGATCCTTCGTGTGGACGGCAAGATCGGCGACGATGAGCGGGTTTCCGTCGCGTATTCGCCGTTTCTGCTGCTCACCCCCGACTCAACGTATTTCAACCCGCACCGTCAGTATCCCGGACTAACTGACAACAGGCCATGAAACTGCTGCAGAACCTGTTTGATTTCGAGCGGCGGGAAACCGCAGGAGAGATCCTGTTCTACCGGTTTTTCGAGCTCTTTATGGGCTATCAGGTGCTCAAGTACGCCTGGATCTGGGGCAAGGACATGCTGCTCCAGCAGGAAGTGATCCTCCCGCTCGGCATTGCGAACCTGATCGACGTATCCTTTCTGTTCAACCACTCCCTGTCGCTGGTCAATGCCGCCCTCATCAGCCTTCTTTTCGTAGCCGGATACCTGCGATGGACGCGCTGGGGGTATATGGGCGCGTTATTGCTGCTGCACCTCCAGTACGCAGCACGCTTCTCACTGGGTGAGATCTCGCACGGTTCCAACTTTGTCGGGACCGCTCTGCTTGCAATGGGCGTTGCGACTCTCGTGTTCCGCGAGGCGCCATACATCCGGCGCGCCGCGCTGGGCCTGTGCTACTTCTTCTTCGGGCTGGGATATACCACGGCGGCTTTCAGCAAGCTGATCGGCACGGGACCCCACTGGGTAGACGGGCGGCACCTGTGGATGTGGATCAACGAACGCGCCGTGGATGTGTATTCTTCCACCGGGCTGTTCGAGATCAACGCGCTCCAGTCGCTCGCGCTCGACTGGCAATGGCTGGCAACCATCATCCTTGTTTTCGGCCTTGTGACAGAGTTGTTTGGCTTTACCATGTGGTTTCGTAAGGCCCGCCCCTACATCGTGACGTTGCTGATTGGGATGCATTTCGGCATCCAGTGGACCATGCGGATCACCTTCACTTCAAACCTGATTCTGCTGATCCTGCTGGGGTACCCGTGGCGCCTGCTGCTGAACCGGTTGCTGGAAAAGCTCGATGAAGCAAAACAGACCCGGATCGAGCAACTGACCCGGAAGATGGCCTGAAAGCGCAGATGCTCGCGGAGTTTCGGCCTACAGAGGTAACGTCCGGGGCGCGTTCGGCGCGGCAAGCAGGTCAGGCGCGGCCGATAGCCAGCAGCACATCCGGCGGCTCCTGCAATACGATCTCATTGGTCCTGGCGTTGGGCAGACGGTTAGCGAGTGGCAGCAGCAGGCGATCCCGCAGCAGGCGTGCGAGGGGGTTGGTGCGCTCGGCCAGCGCTCCGAGGCGGGCGGCCAGGTTCGCTACTTTCCGGACGGCAGGGCGTCGGCGTGCGTCGTAGGCAGCCAGGGCAGCAGGAAGGTCCGGCGCACGGCGCAATACATCGAGCAGGACGGCCGCATCGACGAGGGCGCTGTTGGCCCCCTGGCCCAGGTTGGGCGCCATGGCGTGGGCGGCATCGCCGAGCAGCACGAGCCGTCCGTCTGCCCAGCGGCGGCAATCGACCCGGATCACACGGTTCACCAGCAGGTCATCCCAGCTTTTCAGCACGGCCAGAAGAGCAGCAGACGGTGGATATGCACGTTCCCAGGCTGCCCGGAAGGCGTCCAGGTCACGGTTTGCCACGGCAGTGCGGCAGTCGGTGGAACCCGCTGAAGCGTACAAATAGGCGCCGCCATCGACGGGGAAGCTGCCGAAAAGTCCGGCCGGCGTCCATGCCTCCTCGTTCCGGGCCGTCCCTTCGGACGCGAGGGCGCGGACGTAGGCAATCCCCGGAGGGCGAACCCGCGCCCCGAACTGTCCGCTTTCGCGCACCCGAGAATGCACACCGTCGGCGCCGACCACCAGATCCGCGTGCAGGGTATGTTCGCGGGCTTTCTCGCAAACCACAACACGACCTTCCGGGCTTGCCTTCACCACCTCGGCGCCGAAACGCCGTGTGATACGCGGTTCTGCTGCGATGGCATCTAGCAGCAGACCCTGAAGCGTGGCGCGACGAAGCATCGCCAGCCGAGGGTGCGGCTCTTTCGGGATGAGCAGCACGCGCCCGGCAGCGTCGACGATTCGGGCGGAGCCCAGGAACTGCGCCGATGTCTCCAGCGCCGGGCCGAGGCCCACAGATTCCAACACCGCCAGGCCATTGGCGGCCAGGCCGATGCCTGCCCCGACCGGCCTCGGATCGGCTACCTTCTCAAGCAGCGTTACAGACGCACCGGCCCGGGCCAGCAGCAGGGCAGACGCAGCGCCTCCGGTCGCGCCGCCAACGACAATGACATGTAAATCGTGTAGTTGCATGACGTTGTTCTTATTTTTCTCTCAGGTTACGATGCGCCGGTGCGTTCGGCAATGACCGCATCCGCCAGCGTTATGGCTTCCGCCGCCAATCACCCCTGTTCTCATCATGAATCCCTCTTCCGTACTTGCCGCGCTTACCATCAGTGTGCTCGACGCAGCCGCCGGCCTGGGACTGGATACTGCCTCCATCGCCGCCGAAGCAGGACTGGACTCCACCTGGCTCGTGGATCCGGATAGCCGGGTTCCACTCGAATCTCACCGGCAAATGTGGGAGATCCTTTCCCGTCGGCCCGACGGTCTGGCCCTGGGCGAGCAAATGGGCCTGGCCGGACTCGGCGGCGTGGGCTTCGCCCTCCGGCATGGCGCGACGGTAGGCGATGCGATTGCCTGGCTCCAGCGCTACGGCGATGTCATCCACCCTGATCTTACCCCGCAGGTGGAACGCCGCAGGGGGCCGGCGGGCGCACGGGTGGTCTTCGTGCAGGGCATTCCCCCTCCCTTCCTGCGCCTGCGCGAGCCGGTGGATGCCCTTGCCTCGGCCTTGCTTGCGACGATGCGCAGCCTGAGCAGTCGTCCGGTTCGCGCTGCATTTATTACCTTCCCCCTCGCTCGCCCCGCCGACCCGGAGCGCCACGAACGCTTCTTTGCCTGCCCGGTCGCCTGGGACGGCGCCGTGCTGGAGATCGCGTTCGACGCCGCCCTCCTCGACCTGCCGATACCAGGCTCCGACCCGCGCCTGTTCACGTACCTGTCGCGCCGTGCGGATGAGCTTTTCACGTGCGTTCCGGATGAAAGCACCTGCGCCGCCCGCGTCCGCAGCCGAATAGGCGCTTCGCTGGCGCAGGGCGAACCCCGGCTCGCCCTCATCGCGCGACAGATGGCAGTATCCGAGCGCACATTACATCGGCGGCTGGCAGAACAGGGAGCCGGTTTTGCAGCGCTGGTAGACGCGGTGCGCCGCGAACGGGCGCTGTTGCTGCTCGAAAACCGGCGCCTGAGTTGCTCGGAGATTGCCTTTCTGCTCGGCTACACGGAGCCTGCCGCCTTTTTCCGTGCCTTCAAGCGATGGGAGGGTGTGACGCCGCAGGCATATCGCCACGACGTTTTGTCCGCCGGGCCGGATGTCTTGAGCGCCTGACCCGGTTGCCGGCAGGCGCACCAGCTCCTGCCTCCAGATGTTGCAACAAAACCGGGATCTGCCGGAGCAGGACAACCTACGTCCGCCTTGTGCGTATGTATGCTTTTTCCACGCATTCATCCGGGGGTTCATGCACGTGCTTGTCACCGGCGGAGCCGGTTTTATCGGAAGCCACCTCTGTCGCCGTCTGCTTGCCGAGGGAGATCAGGTCACGGCGGTCGACAACTTCGATCCGTTCTACCCCCGGGAAATGAAGCGACGGGCAGTAAAGGATCTGCTCGCACAAGGTGGATTCCGCCTGCTGGAACATGATATTCTGCAACCAGAGCGCCTGTCGAAAGCCCTGGAGGGTTCCGGCATCGATCTGTTCGTTCATTTGGCCGCAAAGGCCGGCGTGCGTCCTTCCATTGAGAAGCCGAACGATTACCTGCGGGTAAACATCGAGGGAACCAGCAATATGCTGGATCTGGCGAGCAGGCTCGGCGTGCGGGCCTTCATCCAGGGTTCCTCGTCGTCAGTCTATGGCGACCGAACGGCTGTGCCTTTCTCCGAGTCCGACCCGGCGGGGCTGCCGATCTCGCCGTATGCCATGTCCAAGCGGGCCGCCGAGATGCTGGCCTACACCCACCACCACCTGTACGGCATGGCTGTCCATTGCCTGCGTTTTTTCACGGTCTACGGCCCCGGACAACGTCCCGACCTTGCCATTCACAAGTTCGCACGCCTGATGCTAGACGGCAACCCCATCCCCCTGTTCGGAGCGGGATCGACCTCCCGCGATTACACCTACGTTGAGGACATCGTGGACGGCATCGTGCGCAGCGCCAACCATGCCCTTTCACATCCCCCTGCCTATGAAATCATTAACCTGGGCCATTCAAGCCCGGTCAGGCTTTCCGATCTGGTTTCGATGCTGGGGCAGGCGCTGGGCATCGAGCCGGTGATCGAGTTTCTGCCCATGCAGCCGGGCGACGTGGAAACGACGTTTGCGAACATCGAAAAAGCGCAGGGCCTACTCGGGTATGACCCGTGCATATCGATGGAAGAAGGACTCCGCCGCTTCGCCGTCTGGTTTCGGCAGGAACGCGCTCGCAGCACCCGAAGCCTGCTCGTCTGACCCGACATCTCTCCAAACTGCCAACGGCTCCTCCCGGCTACCGGTATGCGACTGCTGCTGCTCACGCAGGATTTTCCTCCCGACATCGGCGGTATGCAGACCTATGCCTTCGAACTGGCCCGGCGGCTCGCGCCCCGGTGCGAGGCGCTGGCCGTGCTGGCGCCCCACCGCCCCGGCGCCGAGGAGACAGATCAGTGCCTGCCGTTTCCGGTGTACAGGATACGCGCCTCCTCCAACACGTTTGGCGCGGCCTCCCTCTTTCCGCTGCTGAAACTGATCCGGCAAGAGCGCTTCGACGCGGCGTTCCACGTGCAATGGTCCGCCGCCGTCTCTTCCGTGATGCTGCGCCGCGCCGGACTGCTCCGGCGAGTGTTCGTGGCGGCGCATGGGCGGGAACTGCTGCTCCGGCCGTTGGCCTCCGCCCCTCCGGTCCAGGCGCTCTACAGTCGCATCCGCGCAGGCGTGCTGCGCTCGGCGGACGGTCTGTATCCGGTGAGTGGGTATACCGGAGGCTTGCTGAAAGCAGCAGGCGTCGATCCGGCCCGCGTCACGGTGGTGCATAACGGCGTAGACCCGGACACGTTCAGGCCGATGGATGCCTCGGCGCTCCGGCAGCGTCTGGGCGGCGAGGGCCGCCCCGTCGTGCTGACAGTGTGCCGGCTGGTGCAGCGCAAAGGCATTGATACCGTACTGCACGCCCTGCCGCGCATTCTGTCCGAAGTCCCGGACGCGCTGTACGTCGTGGTCGGAGACGGACCCGACCGGGCGCGGCTGGAGGCGCTCGCGGCAGAACGGGGCCTCGGTGCGCACGTGCGGTTTGCCGGAAAGGTTTCACACCGTCAGCTTCCGTTGTATTTTAACGCCTGCGACGTTTTCGTCATGCCCGCACGGGAGGAAGGCCCGAACGTAGAAGGATTCGGGCTGGTCTTTCTGGAAGCGAACGCCTGCGGCAAGCCCGTCATTGGCGCGCATTCCGGGGGCATTCCCGATGCCGTGCGCCATGGCGAAACCGGCCTGCTCGTTCCGCCAGGCGATGCCGGGGCGCTCACGGAAAGCCTGCTCCGGCTGCTCATCGACCCTGCCTCCGCGTGCAGGCTAGGCGCCACGGGACGCGCCCGTGTGGTCCGGGAGGCCGGGTGGGACCGGGTCGCCGATTGTCTTTATGAATCCATGCTTGAAAGGTATCTGTGCACGTCATCCTGACCATCGACTTTTCCCCCTGGTCCGCCTACAGCGGCGGGGCGCAACGTTCCACCCACAACCTGGCAAAAGCTCTGGTGCGGCGCGGGCATGAGGTGGATGTAATCTTTACGAAGCCTCCCTGGGAGCGCGTTGCCGCCCCGGACGACCTGCCCTACCGGCTGCACTGGGCTGCCTTTTTCGACTTGAAAAGCCGTCGGAACGCGCCCTTCCGGCCCCTGAACGCCCTCTCCGTGGCGCTCCAGGTCGCCCGCCTGTTGCGTCCCGGCAAGCCCGCCGTCGTTCACAGCAATGGGGAAGAAGGGGGCCTCGTGCATCTACTCCGGCCCGGATGCCGCTTCGGATTCGTTTCCACGCCACGTCACCCGCGCTATCCGCAGCGGCTCATGGACCGAGAGCCGCTTTCCTTCGGCGATTACCTCCGGCTGGCGCTGCTGGAAGGCAAGTACCTGATGCAGGGCAGCGCCGCCCGTCACGCCGACCTCTGCTGCCCGCCCAGCGCCTTCGCGGCAGATCTGGTGCATACCGCTTACCGGATTCCGGTGTCGCGTCTGAAAGTTATCCATAACGGCGTTCCTGAGGAGTTTCTTGCTTTTGCGCACCGCCCTGCGTCCATACCCGACGGGCCGCTGGTGTTTTTCGGGCGATTTGAGCATACCAAAGGAGTGGACACGCTGGTGGAAGCCCTCGGTCTGCTCAGCGCAGAGGCGCCCCCATCGCTGATCATCGGGCGCGGAGAGGACCGCGCGGCGATCCTGAACCGCTTGCAGCAACTCGGCCTCCGGGACCGGGTGCAGGTGCTTCCGTGGATGTCGCACGCTGAACTGGGCGAAACGCTGGCCGGGGCCTCGCAGGTGGTTCTGCCCTCCCGCGAGGAGAACTTCAGCCTCGCCGTGCTCAGCGCGATGGCCGTAGGCGCCCCAGTCGTCGGCTCCCGCGTCGGAGGGACCGGCGAGATCATCGAGCACGAACAGACCGGCCTGCTCGTCCCGCCGGACGACCCGCAGGCCCTCCGGGACGCTATCGCCCGGCTACACCGGCATCCCGACCTCGCACGCTGGCTCGGTCAGGCCGGACGCGACCACGTACGCCAACATTTCACCTGGGACGTGGCGGCGGCGCGTTTCGAGGAGATTTATATCACGCTGCCGGAGGTGATCCGGAATATGTAGCGGGAATTTGCCGGCGTGGTTGGTCATTCACCCCCGCGCTAGTTATTTTTGGACCCGTCGGTTCCGCGTTACGTGTTTCCTACCCGATTTCCACTTCGTTCACTATGGCACATACTTACGAGTCACTCCAGGTCGGCGACTCCTTCGCCTGTACCCGTACGCTCACCGCGGAAGACGTCCGCACGTTTGCCGACCTGACCGGCGATGACAACCCCCTTCACGTAGACCCGGCGTATGCGGCGGAAACCCGTTTCGGAAAGCCGATCGTGCATGGCGTGTTGCTGCTCGGAATCATCTCGAAGGTGCTCGGACGGGACTTTCCCGGCCATGGCAGCGTCGCGGTAGCCATTTCCTGTCGTTTTCTGCGGCCGGTGCCGGTAGGGTCGGAAATCAGGGTGGAAGTCAAGGTTTCCGAAAAGATAGAGGCGCGCCGCCACATCAAAGGGCGCGTGTACGTGTACGTGGGCAGTAAAATGGCCCTCAGCGGCGAAGCCACCATCATTCCGCCCTCAGGGGAGGACGAGGCAGGGGTGTGAACCTCGGTAACGAGAGGAACTCGTTTACTCAGCCAGGTCAGGTCATTATGCTATATTCCTGCCGTGAATGGATGGGGACCTTCGGGTTGTCGGCGGCCTCGCCTTTATTAGCGGGGCAGGCAGGATTGATGTACTGCTTACGCTAGATGCCCTTTTGTTGAGAGAGCAGGCTGTAAAGGCATTCTGCTCCCCTGTCATTTCGTCGGCAGCTTGAGCAGTTCGCCTTTCTGTATCGTCTCGTTCAGTTCTACTTGATTGATGATCGCAAGGTCTTGTGCAGAGATGCCCGACGGCAGGTTGGCCGGTACGAACGTGCTGAAGGCTGCTGTGCGCGGCGCCGCCACGATCTCGACACGCGCCGGCTGGATGTTCAGAATGCGCGAATCCGTCAGTGCGGAGAAACCCTGCATCGTGCGCTGAAAATGGTTCTGGTAGGTGGCGAACCCTTGCTCGGATGAATATCCGAGGAAACCCCATATGTTTTTCCCGTACTCTATGAAATAAGCCAGCAGGCGCACGTTGCCGCCCTGCTGCGTCTGGGCGCCTGCCAGCACGAACGAGGCCGGGAGGTTCGACGAGCGGGCCGCGCCGCTCTCGATCACCTGCAAGCCCTGCTGGCTCCCGAAGGTCTGGGCGGCAGCCTGCGCTGAGGACACCTGCTGACCGACGATGCTCTGCGCATCGGCAAACAGCATGATGGCCTGCTGGTTCTGCTCGATCATCGCTACCTGGGTAGCGCCGTTCTGCACAATGAAGCCGTTTGGCACGGGAAACTGGAAGCGCAAGTCCGGGTGGTAGAACATATTGTTCTCGGTAAAGCCGTTGCGCGGGTTCTCACCCATGACCATGCCTTCCAGCACATTGAAGAGATCCCGTGTATCCACGATGGGATCTGCCACCTTTCCCTCCCACTGCTGGTACAGTTTTGGAATGGTCTGCTCGCGCTCGCCCGGATCAGGGTGGGTCGAGAGGAAAGAAGGGATGCTGCTTCCCTGCTGGGCGCCCATGCGCTTGAGCGACCGGAAAAACGCGGCGCCCTCGCTGGCCTTGTAGCCCGCCAGCGCCGCGTAATCGACCCCCAGGTTGTCGGATTCGCGCTCGTCGTCGCGTCCGTAGCTCAGAAACAGAAGCTGGGTTGCCGTGCTGCCCAGGTTAAGCAGGTCTCCGGCGGGCAGCCCCAGCACTTCCTGCCCCAGCACCGCGCCGCCGATCAGCCCGATCTGACCAAGCTGGCTCTCAAACGCCCGCTGGGACGAGTGCCGGGCCGCCACGTGCCCCACTTCATGTCCCAGCACCACCGCCAGTTGCGCCTCGTTTTCCAGGTGCGTCATTAGCCCGCGCGTCACGTACACGAACCCGCCCGGCAGGGCAAACGCATTGACGATGGGGCTGTCCAGCACCCGAAACGTAAAGGGTGTGTTCTTGAACTCGGCAGGCGTATCCGGACGCCGGAGATGGCTTTGCTGCAATACCTTTTCCCCGATCCGATTGACGTAGGCCGTGAGTTCCGGGTCCTGGTAGATGCCATACTGCGCCTGGATCTGCTGATCCGATTGCTGGCCCAACTGGACTTCCTGCGCCCAGCTATACCCGTAGGCGCGTTTCTTTCCTGTGATGGGGTTGCGGTCTACCACGCAACCTGCCGCAAAGATTGCCGTCAGCAGCAGCACGAGCGCGGCGGCAAGGTACGCCCGGCGTGTTGCTTGCCAACCGACAGACTGGAAAGCGGGCGGGCGGAAGCCGCCCTTCAGGAAAGGATAATAGCGCATGGCAGGAGGGTCTATGTTTAACAGGGATGAGTCCCGGGCTGTTCACGTTCGGCGCAAACGCGCATTCCACCGATGAAAGACCGAAAAGGCGCATCAGATCCACCGGAATGCCAAAAATACACACTTATCACATTCAGTCCGGCGGCGTTACATACACGGAAGCCACATGCAAGGCGCGGTGCTCCGAACCGTTGAACGGAATCCACTCCAGGAAAGGCTCCGGGGCGGCGGCAGTAATGAGGCTTTGCCCGAAATCCGCTGTTTGCAGCAGTTCGACAAAAGCGCGGGAGCGCTGGGGGTCGAGTCCTCCGAACACATCGTCCAGGAGGAGGATCGGTTTTTCCTCCAGCCTGTTTTTCAGGTAGAAGTACTGCGCCAGTTTCAGGGCCATCCCGAAGGTGCGGTGTTGCCCCTGCGAGGCGTACCGCCTGACCTCGAAGCCGTTCAGGCGAAACACCAGTTCATCGAGGTGCGGGCCGGCGAGGGTGCGGCCCAACTCGCGCTCGCGGCGGCTCACCCGGCTGAGTTTTTCCCGAAAGGCATCTTCGACGATGCCCTCATCCGCATCTGGGTCCGGCGGCGTTACTGTCTGGTACGTGATGGACGGGCGCTCGGACACCGTTTCGATCCGCCCATACGCCTCCTCCAGAAAGCCGCAGAACGTCCCGACGAAACGCTGCCGGGCTGTTACGATGCGGCTTCCGAGAGTTATCAACTCAGCGCTCCACGATTCCAGAAGCGAATGCTCCGCCGGGTTGAGCGTTTTCCGCCGGAACTGCGAAAGCAGTTCGTTGCGCTGCCGGAGGGCGCGGCGGTATTTCATCACGTCGTCCAGGTACACGGCGCGTTCCTGGCTCATGATGTTGTTCAGAAAGCGCCTCCGTTCGTCCGGGCCGCCGTTGGTCAGCGCCTGGTCTTCGGGTGAAAAGACGACCACAGGCAGTTCTCCCACGACGTGCGAGAGCCGCTCCATGGGCGAGCGGTTGAGGAACACTTTTTTCCCCTCTTCCGGCACGTACACGAGTCGCACCCGCAGGTCCGGGCGGCGCCTGCTCTCGAAGCGGCCCTCCACCTCAAAAAAAGGCGACCCCTTCCGGAGCGCGTAGCTGTCCTGCGAGACGAGGAAGCTTTTGGTCAGGCAGAGGTAATGAACGGCTTCCAGGATGTTCGTCTTCCCCGCGCCGTTCGGGCCGTAAAGGAGGTTCACGCCAGGCGCAAAGGAGAGGTCCGTCTCGCTGTGCGCCCGGAAGGAAAGCAGGCGCAGCGTGTGAAGCAGCATGAAGCAGGGCAATGACCGGAACAGGCAGAAGCGCCTGTCATACGCGGCACGAAAGCATCTGTTCGGAAAAGCGTCTGCCGGGCTGTAACCGCTCGTGTCGTTGCGCAAGGCGAGCAGGATGGAGACTGTAAAGGGTGCTGCTTACCTTTTGGCGGCGGCTTATCTTGCGCCGATCAGTTCCCTGCCGGAGGGTCTCCGTAAATGCCCAAAAAAATGGCCCGAAAATATTACGTCACGCTGCTGCTTTCAGTCGCAGCCCCCCTCGTGCTCCTGAGCGCCTGCGATTCAGTCGATCCATTTGAAACCTCGGCCCCCTGTCCTGCCGGTCCTGAAGCAAACGAAGCCGATTTCCTTCCGCTCAAAAAGGGCGATGTCTGGACCTTCCGGTATCACATTACCCATCGGCTGAAACGGCTGAGCAGCGAGGAGCAAGAAGAAAAGGGCCTGCTTACCCTTGCGTTGCTTGATTCCGAATGCGCCGATGGCCGACGAAATGTGACCGCGCTCGAAAAGCGCAACGGGACGCGCCTGTACCGGTATTCGGGCGATCAGCCCTGGGACTCGACGGTAGTGAACATGCAAAAAAGCGTATCAATCACCGAAGACTCCAGCGGCATTCTGCTTCCCTGGGCCGGCCAGCGCAGGATTGCCCGATACCACCCGAATGGATTGGATTCGGTAACGACAAACTCGAACGGAATGGTGTCGTTCGCTGATGGAATACTCGTATGCCAGTTCTTTGCGAACATCGTATTGGATCAAAGGTACAGGCTTGAAGCGGTTCAGCGGCAGCATAGGGCATGTCACAACGTTCTGCTCGGTGGAGATAGAGCGGGTGGATGCGGGCAGCGCCCGGCAGATGTATTGAATCTCATCCAGGTAAATTTCGTAGCTTGACGGCGGCCGTATTCTTTCAACTCCGCAGCCTGAACCCCTGTCCATGTCCAATCCGTCCCTGTTTTCCGAGTTGCAGACGCTATCCACCGAGCAGCGCAACCCCCGCTCGATGCAGATCGACACGGCCTCGACCCGTGAGATCCTTGAAATCATCAACACGGAGGATCACAAGGTGCCCATCGCGGTGCGGGAGGAACTGCCCTACATCGCGCAGGCGGTGGATCTGGTAGTGGCGGCCTTCAAAAACGGCGGGCGGCTGTTCTATGCCGGAGCGGGCACCAGCGGAAGGCTCGGCATTCTGGACGCTTCCGAATGTCCTCCCACCTTCGGCACGCCCCCGGAGCAGGTGCAGGGGCTCATTGCAGGGGGCAAGGAGGCCGTCTTTCGGGCGCAGGAAGGGGCGGAGGACCACGAAGAAAACGGCGAACGCGCCCTCCGGGAAGCCGGCGTGCGGCCCGGAGACGTGGTGTGCGGCATCGCCGCGAGCCGGCGCACACCGTTCGTGGTGGGCGCGGTACGGTATGCCCGCGAAGCCGGGTGCAAGACGCTGTTCGTCACCTGCAACCCGCGCGCCGAGTTCAACCTGGAGGTGGACGTGGCGATCTGCCCGGTCGTCGGGCCGGAGGTCGTGATGGGGTCCACCCGCATGAAAAGCGGGACGGCGCAGAAGCTCGTGCTCAACATGATTACGACTGCCGCCATGATCCGGCTTGGCAAGGTCTACGAGAACATGATGGTAGACCTGCAAATGACCAATCTGAAACTGGTGGAGCGCTCCAAGCGGATCGTGATGACGGCGACCGGCGTGGACTACGAAGAGGCGTCGCGGGTGCTGGAACGGGCGGGCGGCCACGTCAAGACGGCGCTCGTCATGACGCTGGCCGGGGTGGATGTGGAAGGAGCCGGGAAACTGCTCGCCCGCGCCGACGGCTTCGTGCGCCCGGCCGTTCGCCTGGGAAACACGCACGCGGGGTCCGGCGGGATGGAGTGAGCGGATCGCCGCGCCGGGCATTGCCCGCCCCGGTGTCGCGGGATGGACTTCGTTGCGCAGCGAACCGGGATCGGGATGCGGAGCCGAGGCGAGGCAGCAGGTCGTCATAGACCGCTCCAACAACACGCGCTGCTCCAGCCACGGCTGCCTCGGCTGCTGCCCGATCGATGAGGTCGGGAAGATCGTCGGGATAGCGGGCGCTGAGCAAGCCGAAGTCCACATCGAGGCGTCTCACCTCCCAATGATCCGGAAGCAATCCCAGCAGCCGCTCCAGATCATGCGTGTGCGGAACAAGGGTCGCCTCGGAGATCAGAGCCGCTTTCAGCGCCTTCTCCGCCGCTTGCTGCGCAAGCCAGCAGGGATGGCGGGGAACCTCCCTGCCAACCAGCAGGCGCGCCGCCTCCAGATCCTCCTGCGCATAGCGGAGCCAGAGGCGAACATCGTCCAGCGTGTCGCTCATGGCGCTTTGCGTGTATACACGGTTCGTCCCTCCCGCAAAGCATAGCCCACGATGTGCCAGCAGGAGTCGCGGCGCTGCGCAATCTCTTCGGGCGTCGTCACGATGATGTCCTTCGAGAGGGGCAGATCTGCCACGGCGTGGCGAAGGGCCGCCGTCGCCTTGAGCCGGTTCTTTGCGTCAGGCAGCACGACGAGCAGATCGAGGTCGCTGCCAGGCTGTTGCTCGCGCCGCGCATACGAGCCAAAAACGATCACCTGCAACGGATCGAAGGCAGGCACGATGCGCTGGAGCACAGCCTGTACGTGCAAGGCATCGGGGACAGGGTATGTTGGGGTCGGGTTCATCGTTCCCATTGTACGCGCGTGCTTGCAGGCAGATTCGCCCCAGCCTCTGGAAACTGAACCGGGAGCAACACAGGAACTGGCAATGTCCCATAGACGATTTGCCGGCGCTTATCGTAACGCCCCCGGCAATGGTTCGCCCCCCTGAATTGTGGGCGTGCATAGCCGGGCAGCCTGTTGCCCACCTTGCTTTTTCACCAGGCGCAGCCGGCAGAATCATACCCCTGGCGGGCGGCGACCCATGAGGATCGGCTGGTAGAACGCATCATCGATTCGCTCCACACCGGCAAAGCCTGCCTGCGCCATGAGATTTGCGAGTGTCCCGATGGATACGGCGTAGTACGTCGCCTGCGCCGAGATCACTACGGGTTTCTCACCGACCGGATGCCTGATCACATACATGGTCGTGTCATAGCGTTCGCCCGCCCACTCCCACACCTGCAAAAGCACGTACCGCGTGTCTCCTTCCATGCGTGCGCCGTAGGGATGGACCTGCGTACCCCCCTGTTCGAGCGCGTCATAGTCGCGCACCGAGACCACGCAGAGACCGCCTGGCGCAAGCGCTCTGTAGCATTGCCTGAACGCCTGCAGGATTTCGGCATCGGTGAGCAGGTGCGGGATCGCGTTGTCACAGGCGATCACGACATCGAAAGTGCGGCCGTGATGATCGGCTGCCGCCTTCATGTCAGCCACGCTGAAGGCGACCGTTAGCCCGCGCTTGCGCGCCTCGCGGGCTGCTCGCTCGACGGCGGCGCTGGACAGATCCGAGGCTGTCACGTCGTAGCCGAGCGCTGCCAGAGCAAGCGACTGCGTGCCGATGCCGCACGACACATCCAGGACCGTTCGGGGCGGACGCTCGCTCCGGGCGCGGATCAGCGCGTCGAGCGCCTGCCCCTGCCGCCGCATACTCTCCTTCCAGTCGGCAAAGATGAGGTGGTAGTAGGGCGTGAGCGCATCGTAAAAATCAGAAGGCGTTGTCATAGATGCCGGCAAGACGACCTTTCTGTTTGAGGTATGGCATACGCATTCGTAGATGCCGGATGGTTTTTGCGTAAAGGAGCTGCACACAGGCCAACCCCGGCGCAATTGTGGATAATACGTCACATCCCGAACCAAACCGTTTCCGCCCCTGCCTGTAAGAGTAACAATGGTCAAAAAAGGGCGACAAACGGAGAAAGAAAAAATGGAATTACTGGACAGACCGGAAGTGGTTGTCATCACCGGGGCCACGGCGGGCGTGGGCCGGGCGACGGCGCAGGCGTTTGCCCGGCGGGGCGCGCACATCGGCTTGCTGGCCCGTGGCGAGGCCCGTCTGGAGGAGGCCCGGAAGGAGGTCGAAGACCTCGGCGGCAAGGCCTTGGCCCTGCCGACTGACGTGGCTTTTGCCGATCAGGTGGAAGCCGCCGCCGAAGCCGTCGAGAACGAATTCGGCCCGATTGACATCTGGGTCAATAACGCCATGACCTCGGTGTTTGCCGAGTTCAAGGATGTCGAGCCGGATGAATTCGAGCGTGTGACCGACGTGGTGTATCACGGAACGGTGTGGGGAACCCAGTCGGCCCTCAAGCGGATGCTCCCGCGCGACCGGGGCGCCATCGTGCTGGTCGGCTCGGCGCTGGCCTACCGGGGCATTCCGCTCCAGAGCGCCTACTGCGGCGCCAAACACGCTATCGAGGGGATGTTCGACTCGGTCAGATCCGAACTGCTGCATTATGGCAGCAAGGTCAAGATTTCGATGGTGCAGATGCCGGCGCTGAACACGCCGCAGTTCAACTGGGTACGGAGCAAGCTGCCGAACAAGGCCCAGCCCGTGCCGCCCATTTACCAGCCGGAGGTTGCGGCGGACGCCATCATCTGGTCGGCCTATCATGACCGCCGCGAGGTGTACGTCGGCTATCCGAGCGTCAAGGCCATCGTCGGCAACAAGATCGCGCCGGGCCTGGCCGACCGGTATCTGGCGAAAACGGGCTTCGAGAGCCAGCAGCGCGACGAACCCGCCGACCCGAATCGCCCGGACAACCTGTTCGAGCCGGTCCCCGGCGACTACAGCGCACACGGCGATTTTGACGATCGCGCCCGCTCCTTCAGTCCGGAACTGTGGGCCTCGAAGAACAAGCGCTGGCTGGCGTTGGCCGGCGCCGGGCTGGCGGGCCTTGCGGCGGCGCTCTGGACCGGCAGGCGCTGATCCGGAGGCGGAAACGCGGCGCTACATCTTCGCGCTGGCGAGGCGGGAGACTTTTTGCCGCCGTGGGGGGCGCGGTGTTTTCATCATGTCCTTCTCCCGCGCGTAGCTCACGCACGCCTCTACGAACGATCGGAACAGCGGATGCGGTCTTCCAACGGTGCTTTTGTACTCAGGGTGGAACTGGCAGCCGAAAAACCACCGCTTGTCCGGCAATTCGATGATCTCGACCAGGTCCCGATCCGGGTTGATCCCGGAGAAATGCATCCCGTGTTCGAGCAGTCGGTAACGCAGGACGTTGTTGACCTCAAAGCGGTGGCGATGCCGCTCCTGCACCTCCGGCACGCCGTAAATCTCGCGCACGCGGGATCCTTCGAGCAGCCGGCAGTCATACGCGCCCAGGCGCATGGTTCCTCCCTTGTCGGTTATGCGCTTCTGCTCTTCCATGATGTCGATGACCGGGTGCAGCGTTTCCGGATTGAACTCCGTCGAATGGGCGTCTTCCCATCCGCACACGTTGCGTGCGTACTCGATGACGGCGCACTGCATCCCCAGGCAGATCCCGAAAAACGGAATGTCGTTTTCACGGGCGTACCGGACGGCTGCGATTTTGCCTTCGATGCCCCGGTCGCCGAAGCCCGGCGCCACGACGATGCCGGCCACGTCGGCCAGCCTCTCATGGACGTTGGCGGGCGTGAGTTGATCGGAAAGCACGTATTCCAATTCCACCTGAACCTGATTCGCCGCCCCGGAAAGCACGAAACTTTCCGTGATCGACTTGTACGCATCCTGATGTTCCACGTACTTGCCGACCAGCGCAATACGGACAGTACCCTGCGGGTTCTTCAGCTTGCGCAGGAAATCGATCCAGTCATCGAGCTGGTGCTCGGCGTGAAGCGGCTCGTCGTTGCAGGTCGAGGTGATGTTCAGCCGTTCCATCACGATGTCGTCGAGGCCCTCTTCTTTCAGCAACAGAGGCACCTCGTAGATCGATTCCGCATCCAGCGAAGCCATCACGGCGCGCGGCTCGACGTTGCAGAACAGGGCGATCTTGCGCCGCAGATCCGGCTCCAAGGGATGTTCCGCACGGCAGATCAGCACGTCGGGCTGGAGGCCGTACGAGAGCAGGGTCTTGACGGAGTGCTGCGTCGGCTTCGTCTTTAACTCGCCTGCGGCAGCAAGATAGGGCACCAGCGTCAGGTGTACGTCCATGGCGTTGCGCACCCCGACCTCGAAACGGAACTGCCGGATGGCTTCCAGGTAAGGCTGGCTCTCGATGTCGCCCACGGTGCCGCCGATCTCCGAAATCACCACGTCGTACTCGCCCGTCTCGCCGAGCTTCTGCATCCAGTGCTTGATCTCGTCGATGATGTGGGGCACGACCTGAACGGTTTTGCCGAGGTAAGCGCCGGCCCGCTCCTTGGTGATGACTTCCAGGTAGATGCGACCGGTGGTCACGTTGTTGGCCTGGCTCGTCGGGCGGCCCAGAAACCGCTCGTAGTGGCCCAGGTCCAGGTCTGTCTCCGCGCCGTCCATTGTTACGAACACCTCGCCGTGTTCGTACGGGTTCATGGTGCCCGGATCGACGTTGATGTAGGGGTCCAGTTTCTGGATCGTCACGCGCAGGCCGCGTGCTTCGAGGAGCCTGCCGAGGGAAGCGCAAACGATTCCTTTTCCCAGGGAGGAGGTTACCCCACCCGTCACGAAGATGTACTTGGTCTGCACGAGTAAAACCGTTTAACTAGAGTGCCGGAGGAAGGCCGTTGTCGGGATTCGCCGGAAGGCGAACGTCAGCGGAGGGCACATGAAGGATGCGCCCGTACAAGATACGGCATCCGGCCCAATGAGGGAAGAAAGATCCGTTGAAACCTGCATGGCTTTTTAGGCCCGCGCAACGATTTGGCTTTTGCCCTACTTCAGAGACTGTCTGGCGCATTGGATTCATGGCAGCGTCGAGCAAGTCGCAAGCGACTGCCTCCCCATCGCCGCCGACGGACTTCTCCTATCCAGGCGCGTCGGTCTGCCGCAAGCCGGGCAGGTTACGAGAACAAACCGTATCGTCGTTGATAATTCCTGGCGTCTGCCTCTGCGCTCAGGTTCAGGCGGCGTGGGGCTTCCGGGCGGTTACGAGGAGGCCTGTGCCGCGTGGGTTTCGGCGGCGCACGTCGCGGGCGTTCAGCAGCAGTCCGACCGGCAGCACGGGCAGGTAGTAGAATGGCAGCAGCAGCCCTGCAAAGCGGCTTTTGTCTAGCATCCGGATCGGGTATTTGATGAGCAAGCGCCAGGCGAACGATCCGTAAGGGCCGTAGGTGTAGATGCTTCGCACCGGCTCCAGCCCTGCCTCGCGGAGTTTGCCTTCGAGGTCGGCCAGGTTGTATCCGTCCCGCACGTGTTCCCCGATGAAGCCGGCATCCTCCTCGCCCTGCACGTCCGAGCCGCCGAGGTCGGAAGGGGTATTGATGAGCACATAGCCGCCCGGCGCGAGCACGCGGGCGAAATGGCGAAACACCGCCCGGTCGTCCTCGATATGTTCCATCACATCAACGGAGAGGATGAAGTCGAATGGCCCTTCCGCCTTCAGGTCGGTCAGGTCTTCAAAGGCAAAATCAACCTGCGCGGCCTGGGGCGTGCGCTCGAAAAAGCGCCGGGCATTGTCCAGGTAATCCTCCTTGAGGTCCACGGCGAGCACGCGGGCGCGGGGCCACGTACGGGCCATGAACCAGGCATACTGCCCGAAGCCGGTTCCTGCATCCAGAACCCGGATCGGACGATCCGGCTCCATGCTGCCGAACAGGCGGCGGATCTCCCGCCTGACGTACCAGGCTCGCAGGAAAAACAGGTCGAGCAGCCGGTAAAAAAGCCGCTGGAGCAAAGGCTCCCGGCTGAAGAAATCCCCCAGCCGGTCTTTGACAGGATCGTACTGCATCGTGCAGGCGTATAGATGAGAGAATGCGGTTTTCGGAAGCTGTCTCGGTTCGCGGCAGATGCCTTCACGCCGCAAAACAAAGGCGCAAGGACGCAATATACGACCCGTTTCCCTCAAACCTGGTTTTCATCTTCCCGGAATCGGCCTCACCCTGCCTGCGTCCGGCATTGCACAAGTCCGTTCCAGATGATACCATGATGCGGAAAGAATGACCAACGCTCCTGTTCCCGTGCCTGAAATGTGGCTGCGCCCTCTGCTTTGCCTGGTTCTGCTGTTTATGATCGCGCTTCCGGCGGCGAGAGCGCAGCAGGTGGGCCTGATTTTGTTTAATGAAGACGATGTGGCCGGAACCGGATTCAGGGATGCCTCTTTCGGGTTTGCCGACGGCGGCGACGAGCTCCGGCTCGTGAACGGCGCCAAAATGCCGGTCGAGGCAGGACACGCCTATTCGGGAGCCACGAGCGGGCTGCTTCAGTTCCGGCACGCGGGCGGCGTGTGGGAGCTTTTCATCGCACGGGAGAAATGGGAACCGGTGGATCTGTCTGAGTTGGACAGCCTCGTGCTTTTCGTGAACGGATCGGAGGCGCTGCCGGGAGCGGAATTGCCGCGCCTCGGCCTCGAATCCGCCAACGGAAACAACAAAACGCCGCTGGTCAACCTGCAAGACTACCTCGACGAGTTAGATGCCGACACGACGACCTGGCAGCGTGTCAGCGTGCCCCTGAGCGCGTTTGAACCCTACGGTGCGTTCGACCTGGCACAGGTGAAAACCGTCCGCTTTGCGAACGGCGGGGCAAACCCGGCTACCCGGATCTTGTGGATAGATTACACCCACGCCGTAGGAGAAGCCGGCGACGTGACGCCCGCAGCGCCGCCATCGGGACTCGTCACCCGCGCCGGGGATCGGAGCGTCCTTTTGCATTGGGATCAGAATACGGAGGCGAACCTGGCCGGCTACCGCGTTTACCGCGCCCTCTCCTCCTCCGGGCCTTTCGAGCCGGCTAGCGACCTGCTCTCTAACAATCACTTTGCTGATGCGGAAGTCGAAAACGGGCAGACCTACCACTACCTCGTGCGCGCCGTGAACAACGTGGATCTGGAAAGCGCGGATTCGCAAACCATCAGCGCCACGCCTGCCGAACTGGATGACGAAGCCTTCCTGGACTTTGTCATGCAGACGGCGTTCGACTATTTCTGGTACGAGGCGAACCCGGAAAACGGTCTCGTGCGCGACCGGAGCCGTCCGGGGTCGGCGGCCAGCGTCGCGGCGGTAGGATTCGGGCTGTCGGCGCTCACCGTGGGCATCGACCACGGCTGGATCACACGGGCGGAAGGGGTTGAACGGGTGCTCACGACGCTGCGCACCTTCTGGAACGGCCCGCAGGGGCCGGAAGCCTCCGGCGTCATCGGCTACAAGGGGTTTTTCTACCACTTCCTGAACATGGAAACCGCTACGCGGTCGGGGACTACGGAGCTATCGACCATTGATACGGCATTGCTGCTCGGCGGTGTACTGCATGTGGGGGAATACTTCGACCGGCAGGCGCCGGAGGAAGCCGAAGTGCGCGCCCTCGCCGACTCCCTCTATAACCGGGTGGACTGGACCTGGGCGCAGGTGCGCCCTCCGGCCATCAGCCACGGGTGGAAGCCGGAAAGCGGGTTCATCCCCTTCGACTACCGGGGGTACAACGAGGCAATGTTGCTTTACCTGCTTGCGCTGGGGTCGCCTACGCACGGCGTAGCGCCAGAAGCCTGGCAGGCGTACACCGGCCCTTACAACGACAAATGGCAAACGCATTACGGCTATACCTTTCTGATCTTCCCGCCCCTGTTCGGCCACCAGTACTCGCACGTGTGGATCGATTTCCGGGGCATTCGGGATGCCTTCATGCGGGGCAAGGGAATCGACTATTTCGAGAACTCGCGCCGGGCCACGCTGGCGCAGCAGGCCTACGCCGTCGCCAACCCCAACCGGCGGGCCGGGTATGGCGCCGATATGTGGGGCTTCACGGCCTCCGACGGGCCGGACGGGTACCGGGCGCGGGGCGCGCCGCCCGCGCAGAACGATGACGGCACCCTGACCCCTACCGCCCCCGGCGGTTCGTATGCCTTCACGCCGGAAGCGTCCCTGAACGTGCTCCGCGCCATGTACGATGCCTACCGGAGCGAATTATGGGGGCCATACGGCTTTCGCGATGCCTTCAATCCGGGCCGAAACTGGTTCGCTTCCGACTATCTCGGCATCGATCAGGGGCCGATCCTGCTGATGATCGAGAACGGGCGCACCGGGAGGGTCTGGGAAGTCTTCGCGCGGAACGAGTCCATCCGGCGTGGTCTGGGACGCGCCGGATTCACTCCTGCCGTGATTGTCCCGTCAGAGGATTTTGAGGCGCCGCCGAACCAGACGATGTTCGACGGGGCTTTCCCGAATCCGTTTTCCGGGACTGTAGAAATTCGGTACACGCTTTCCGAGCCGGGCGACGTGACGGTGAAACTGTACGATGCGCTGGGGCGCGAGGTCGCTGCGCTGGTAGACGGGCTTGAACCGGCAGGAAGCCACACCGTAGCGTTCGACGCCTCGGCGCTCCCCGGCGGGGTATATTACTGCGTGCTCCGAACGGCTAATTTCCGGAAGAGCATTGCGCTGGTTCATGTTCCATAGGCTTCAGGTTTTTTTTCCGCTTTTGCAGCGGCCCGGATGACAAAGAACAAGAATCGAGATACCTCTATGGCAAAGCAAACTCCTCTCCGGAAACTCCAGCCCTTCCTGTTTTTTACCTCACTTCTTCTGAGCGCCGGCGCCATGCTGGGCGGCGCCAGCCTTCTGTCTGGCTGTTCGGATCAGCCGCCGGAAGCGGCGGTGCAGGCGGCTGACGATCCTTTTCTCGACACGTTGCAGGCGCGTACGTTCGACTGGTTCTGGGAGACGACCAACCCCCGGAATGGGCTTGTGCCGGATCGTGCGCCCTCCCGCACATTTTCGAGCGTCGCCGCTGTAGGGTTCGGGCTGACGGCCTACCCGATCGGCGTGGAGC
>CBDUBU010000017.1:0-26189 GCA_965365465.1 uncultured Rhodothermaceae bacterium | reverse complement strand
CCCTGCGGATCGGTGCGACGAATAATTTCGCTCTCGTACCAGCCCAGCGTGATGCCATGATAGCCGTGTTTCGCGCCCGGCTCCCAGGCGGGCGTTTGACGCGCCAGTGCGGCAGAGAGGCAACCCGGATCGGCCAAGTTGTCCAGGGTAAAAGATTCGTCAATTGCGCAAAGCCCTGCCTGGTGTGCGAGCAACTGCCTGATGGTAATATGGGATTTGCCGCCCTGAGCAAACTCGGGCCAGTAGGTAGATATGGGATCATCAAGCTCGAACAGACCGCGTGAATGGGCCAATGCCATTGCCATCGCAGCCGCGCCTTTGGTAGTCGAGAATACAAGCACGAGCGTGTCTTTTTCCCACAACGCTCCTGACTTTTCATCCCGGCAACCGCCCCACAAGTCTACCACAGGTTCGCCCCGGTGGTAGATGGCGCAGGCTGCACCCACTTCCTGCCGCGTGGAGAAGTTTTCCCGGAACGCTGCCTCTACCTCTTCAAAACCCGCCGCTGTAAATCCTTGAATATTGAAATTGCTGCCCGTGACCCCTGACATGACCTTCCGCCCGGCTGTTATGATCTACCAGAAAGAATCCTCTCTATAGCAATGCAAGAATGCGTACACGCATGAGCCTGAAAAAATATACATCTCAGCCACGATCAAATCGACCGGCTTTCGTTTCCGCTGAACTAAGGCAAGATTGTACTTTCACCGCACGCCGACAGCGATTCATTAAGGAGTAGCCCTTTGTTTTCAGCATGATGGAATATGCACTCGCTCAGGGAACTCATCCTTACTGTTCCGTTCAATAAGAGTAGCCCGATGCGAGCAAGCTGCTGTCTCTCCTCTTCTCTTTCCGGTGACCAACAGACGAGTACCGCCATGACCCGCATTTTTCCCTTGCTGGCGACTTTTGTCCTTCTCCTTTTTCTAGGGGGCTGTGCTTCTACCTCTCAGGAGGCGCAGGAACCTGCTGTGACAAAGAACGGCGCTGCAAAAAGCAAGGCGCCTGTACTGTCCAAGACCGCGCGCATTTTCATCGACGGAGATGAAAAAGGAACAACACCGGCCACCGTTACGGTCAGGCGCGGGTTTGGGGAATCACGGGTCGTCCTACGGCAAGGCTTGACCCTGGTGCGAGCCTTTGAACTCGAGCGCGTCTATACGTCCAACGGAGCCGACCTCGTCTACAGTTTCAGCGGCGACAATTCGAGCGGGGAAACGATCTATGACTTGCAGGAACTCTCCCAGCACAAGGACGGAACGTATATCATCCCGTTTCTCGGAAACTCTATCCTCATAGAAGACCGGGAATTTGGCCTTACGCTCCGGATTCAGAACTGAAACCAGGCAATCCACCTTGTTAGTTCTGGCGAAGGTATACGCTCGCTCGCAACTGCGACGGCGACATGAGAACGCGGGAGTACCTGAAAGCAACTTCTAAACGTATGGTATCCTCTTCCTCGTCGATCGTCGCTTTCAGGTTCTGACGAACGAATGCATTTCTTATCAGTGCTTCCGGCGTAAGAAGCAAATCCCTTCTGGAGTGTTCAATCATCTGCACACCTCTATCTGTGCCGGCAATAAAGCTGTCTGTTTCTTGAGCAGCAAACCGTTTGGAGAGCGCTTTTTTTCGCGCCGGAATATACCTGCTCGTGACTCAGGTATCGGAGGATCTTCGCCAAACTTAAGGGCGTAATCCCTTCCCCGCAGAAATGATAAGCGCCAGGTAGTGATACGCGCATGAATGCGACGCTGGAAGAAAAGCTTGCCAACCTGCCCACTGGTCCCGGTGTTTACCAGCACAAGGACGCAGAAGGGACCGTGCTGTACGTTGGGAAAGCAAAGAATCTCCGCAATCGGGTCCGCTCCTATTTTCAGGAGGGCCGTCCTCGGGAGGGACGCCTCCAGGCCCTCGTCAGCAAGATCTACGATGTTGAAGTAATCGTCACAGACACCGAGGCAGAGGCGCTGATTCTTGAGAACAACCTGATCAAGAAGCTCAAGCCCCGGTACAACGTCAACCTGAAGGACGACAAGTCTTATCCATATATATGCGTTACGCGAGAACGCTTTCCGCGCGTATTCCCAACGCGGCGCGTCCGTCGGGATGGCTCGAAGTATTTCGGGCCTTATACGGACGTGAAGAACATGAAGGTGATCCTGCGAACCATTCGCTCCATTTTCAAGCTGCGAACCTGTAATCTGAACCTGGCCCCTGAGCCGATTGCAGCGGGAAAATTCCAGGCGTGCCTCGAATACCACATCAATAAGTGCGGCGCCCCCTGCGTCGGATACCAGTCAGAAGCCGATTACAACCAGACCATCCGGCAGGTAGAGAAGCTCCTGAACGGCCATACGAAACAATTGATCGATCTGCTCAAGGATGAGATGAAGCGCCTTGCTGCGGAAACGAGATTCGAGGAAGCAGCAGAACTGCGCGACCAAGCTGTTGCGCTCGAACGCTATTCGGAGAAACAGCGAATCGTTAGCCAGGACTTCACAGACCGCGACCTTTTTGCCCTGGCGACGGATCGGGAAGAGGATATCGCCTGCGGGGTATTGTTCAAGGTGCGAGAGGGTAAGGTGATCGGCAGACAGCATAAGTACCTGCGTCGAATCGAAGAACGCACCGATGAGGAACTGATGCAAACGCTGCTGGAAAACTATTACACCGAATCGACCTTTTTCCCGGAGGAGGTTTTGTTATCGTCCGCGCTGGATAACCCGGAGCCCCTCGAAGAACTGCTCCAACACAATCGAGGCAAAATCGTACCCGTCAAAGTACCGGAACGCGGAGACAAGGCAGGACTGATGCGGATGGTAGAGGCCAATGCCAGGCTGCTCCTCGATGAATGGAAGCTTCAGAAAGCGAAACAGGAAGAAGGCCGTATCCCGCACTCGGTGAAGGCGCTTCAGCGGGACATGCATCTTCCACACCTTCCCCGGCGCATGGAGTGTTTTGACATTTCCCATCTCGGCGGCACCGGAACCGTGGCCTCTTGCGTCGTCTTTGAAGACGGAAGGCCTAAAAAAAGCGACTACAGAACCTACAAGATCAGGAGTGTAGACGAAGGCAAACCCGATGACTTCCAGTCGATGCGCGAAGTAATCCAGCGCCGGTTTGCCCGGACGCTGGAAGAGAACGGCCCGTGGCCCGACCTTGTCGTCATCGACGGCGGCAAAGGCCAGCTTTCGAGCGCCGTTGAAGCGCTGCAAAAGGCCGGGGTCTACGGAAGATTTCCTGTCGTGGGACTGGCGAAACGTCTGGAAGAGGTCTTCTTTCCGGGAGATACAGAATCGGTGCTGATACCCCGAACCAGTTCTTCGCTCCAACTCTTGCAGCGTATTCGCAACGAAGCGCATCGCTTTGCGGTCACCTTCCAGCGCAAGCAACGCCAGCTCAAAACGCTGCATTCCGAGTTGATGGACATTCCGGGCGTAGGGGAAAAAACCGTGCGAAAACTGCTGAGTGTACTCGGTTCCGTCAAACGCGTGAAGCGGGCCTCACTTCAGGATCTTTCCAGCGTGGTTGGGCAGTCAATGGCGCAGCGGATTCGCCGCCACTATGAAGAACAGAACGCTGCGGAAGAAGGCTGAACCCGACAGTTTTCCCTATATAGCCAGGCGAACAAGCCGGTTCTGTGTAACGATGCTGCCATATGGTTTCCCGCTGCGGGCACTTTGTACGGCCACGACCGGTTCTGGACGCAGAACAACCCACCAAGCTGCTGAATGATTACAGATATACTTCTCATGGATAAACTTCCCCTCGGCGCACTTCCTGAAAAAGACGGAGTCCGCTTTCGCGTCTGGGCGCCCACCATACAACGGATGGATCTGGCGCTGGAATCATCAGGCCAGACGCTGGCGCTGGATTCCGGCGAAGGAGGATTCTACGAGAAGTTCGTCCGGGAAGCCAGACCCGGAGATCTCTACCGCTACAGGCTCAATGAGGAACACATTTTCCCGGACCCTGCCTCCCGTTTTCAGCCGCAGGGTGTACATGGCCCCTCCATGGTGGTTGATCCCACGCAATACCAGTGGTCAGATGGGGACTGGCAAGGCATTCCGCAAAAAGACCTGGTCTTTTATGAGTTGCACGTCGGGACCTTTTCGCCGGAGGGGACCTTTGCCGGAGTCAAAGACCGCCTGTCTTATCTCAAAGACCTGGGCATCACAGCCATAGAGCTTATGCCTGTTGCGGATTTCCCCGGACGCTGGGGCTGGGGCTACGACCATGCCGCCCTCTTTGCGCCAAGCCGCGCCTACGGATCGCCTGACGACCTCCGCGATCTCGTCGATGCAGCGCATCAAGCCGGACTTGCCGTATTTCTTGATGTGATCTACAACCATCTGGGACCTGACGGCGCTTACGTGGCTGCTTTTGCGCCCATGTTTACCGAGCATCACCATACGCCATGGGGACCAGCCATCAATCTGGATGACATACATAGCGAAGGTGTGCGGCACTTCTTCATCGAGAACGCCCTCCACTGGCTCCGGGAATACCATATCGACGGGCTGCGCCTCGATGCTACCAACGCGCTGGTGGACGACAGTGAAACGCATTTTTTGGCCGAACTGGCAGATCATGTGAATGCGCTCGAAAGCGGCCCGCACCGCATTCTCATCGCAGAGGACCCGCGAAACATGACCCGGCTGATCTCTCCGAGAGACCAGGGCGGATATGGACTTGACGGGCTGTGGGCAGACGACTTTCACCACCAGATCCGCAACATGACAGCCGGCGACTCCGATGGCTATTATGCAAGCTATGCCGGTTCCGACATGAACAAAGTCGCCGAAACGCTCCGGCAAGGGTGGTTTTTTGACGGGCGTTTTGATCCTGTCATGGGGTCCAAGCGGGGCACGGACCCTTCCGGGATACGGCTGGACCAATGCGTCATCTGCATCCAGAACCACGACCAGATCGGAAACCGTCCGCATGGCAACCGTCTGCACCAGGACATTTCTTTGCCGGTTTACCGCGCGGTGTCGGCTCTGCTGCTGTTTGCGCCGGAGCTTCCGCTGCTGTTCATGGGACAGGAGTGGGCGGCGGACACGCCGTTTCAGTTCTTCTCAGACCATCACGCCGAACTTGGGGTGCTGGTCAGCGCAGGCCGGAAGGAAGAGTTCAAACACTTCGTCGGGTTTGGCGGCGAAGTGCCGGACCCGCAAGAACCTGAAACCTTCTACCGGAGCAAGCTGAACTGGGACGAATTGAAGGCATCTATCCATGCAAATACCCGCAATCTCTACAGGGATATGCTGCGTCTTCGCCGGGAATTGGAACCCGGCGTCGAGGTTGCAGCCGCCGGCGAAAAAGACCTTGTGGTAAAACGCGGGCGTTACGAGTTGCTGGTTACCGTTGCAGAGAGCCATACCCTTCCTCTCGCAGAAGGCGCCGAGGTGATCTTGCACACAGAAATGGCGCAATATGCCGGAAACGGCCAGGCGCCGGAAGTGCGAAGCGGGCAGATTTTCTTTCCACAGCCGGGCGCTATGGTAGTGCGCACTCCCTGACAGGGGCTTTGCGCGCTATCCGGAAATGGCTGTAACTATCGCAACGAACCGAAACGGATTCGTTTCCATATCCTGTTTTTCGGTTCTGTATTTTCATGGGTTGACTCTCCGTTCGCAGGATATGACCTGGCATTGATTACACCTCATTTATGATCGCTACCTACCGTCTCCAGCTTCAGCCTTCCTTCACTTTTTCAGACGCGGAAGCCCTGATTCCGTACCTGAAACGGCTGGGAATCAGCCATCTCTACCTTTCTCCCGTCACACAGGCCCGGAGCGGCAGCACGCACGGCTATGACGTGATCGATCATAACAAACTCCGTACGGACCTCGGAGGAGAAGAGGGATTCGAATCGCTATGTATGGCCGCTTCTCATGCCGATCTGGAACTGATCCTTGATTTCGTGCCGAACCATGCCGGGGTTGGCCCACGCAACGTTTCCTGGCAGGATGTACTGGCCTATGGCCCCTTCTCTCCCTACGCCGGTTACTTTGACATTGACTGGAATCCTCTCAAGCTGGAATTGCAGGGCAAAATTCTTCTTCCTTTTCTCGGCAGCACCTATGGCGAAGCATTTGACCGCGAAGAGATCTCGCTCGCCTATGACGACGGGCGTTTCTATGCCGCCTATTACACCCACCGCTACGCTCTGAGTCCCGCCACCTACGTTGACATCCTGGAAACCATCCTGCCTCACTATGAACGCACATCGACCTACTGGGACTTGAAGGATTTGCTTCAGGCTTATGAAACGCTGGCGCCCCGCCAACGAGAAAAGGCGGAGGCCCTGCGCCCTCGCTTGCTGGCCCTGGCAGAGCGCGTGGATCTGGATAATCTCGTTAAACAAATACGGGGCGAAGCGCTCCACACCCTGCTGGAACGACAGTTCTGGCGTCTCTCTTACTGGAAAACCGCCGGACACGAGATCAACTTCCGTCGTTTCTTTGACATAAACGACCTCGTCGGGCTTCGCATGGAAGACGGACAGGTTTTCTGGGATGCGCACCGTTTGCTGGGGAAATTGCTGAGCAAGGAAGGCGTGGCCGGGGTGCGCATTGACCATGTGGATGGGCTTTTCAGTCCTCATGAGTACCTGAGCGACCTGCGGCATATCGGGGCGCAGCATATATGGGTCGAAAAAATACTTGCGCCCGGCGAAACCCTCCCGACGGGGTGGATGGTGGATGGAACCACAGGATATGAGTTCATGAACGATGTCATGGGCATCCTGGTGTACCCGGAAGGCGAATGGCTGCTGGACCGCACGTACCGCCGTTTTGTAATGGATTATGAATCCTATGAGGACGTCGTCCATGATAGCAAGCATTCGGTTATGTCGAGCACCCTTTCCAGCGAACTCTTCCGCCTTGCCTATGAGTTGGATCGCATTTCGGAGGCAGACTATCACACGCGGGATTTCACGCTGGAGGCGCTCCGCGAAGCGCTCATGGAAGTAGTTGCTGCTTTCGACAGGTATCGCACCTATCTGCCCCATGAACAGGAGGAGGCTCGCGAAGTAGTCCAGATGGCTGTGCATAAAGCCAGACAGCAAAATCCGGTCGCCGAGCCAACCGTCTACCAGTTTATTGCGCAAGTTATCCTGGGGGAGGTGCGCGACGATCTGCGGGACATCCAGCGCCAGTGGACAGGACGTTTCCAGCAGTATACGGCCCCCGTAGCGGCGAAAGGCGTTGAGGATACCGCATTCTACCGCTACCTGAAGCTCGTGGCGCTGAACGAAGTAGGCGGAGAGCCGGGGCGCTTCTGCCAGTCGCTTCAGGCGTTCCACTCTCATGCCCGCTACCGGGCGCTCCGCTACCCGAATAACCTGCTTGCCACAGCAACGCACGATCACAAACGCGGCGAGGACACCCGGATGCGCCTCATCGTCCTGGCAGAGTTGCCGGAAGCATGGGACGAGGTAGTGAATGCGCTGGCCCTGATTGCTGACGAGCATCGCGGCGAGCGTGCTCCGTCGCGCCGTGACGAATATCTGTTTTTTCAGGTGCTTGCTGCGCTCTGGTACGATGCCGACCGGAGCGAACTGCCGGAAAGGCTTGCAGACTACATGCAAAAAGCATCGCGTGAAAGCAAACTGCACACGAGCTGGATCAACCCGGAACCCGCCTACGAAGATCAGCTGAAAACGTTCGTCCGGGATATGCTTGCCGATCCTCGCACCGGCGAGGCCATTCAATCGTTCTCGGCAGATCTTGCACGCTACGGTTTTTTCAACATATTGAGTCAGACGGTTATCAAGGCTACCACGCCGGGGATTCCTGATTTCTACCAGGGATGCGAACTGTTTGACCTTTCGCTGGTCGATCCTGACAACCGGCGTCCGGTAGACTACGAAAGGCGCAAAGCACTGCTGGAAGCGCTGGAGGACTTATTAAGTGAGCCGAATGCAGAAGCCGTCCATGCAATGATCGATGCGCAGGACGAAAAGGCCAAACTGTACATCATAGCCAGATTGCTACGGCTACGCAGGACCCATCCTCAACTCTTCCACGGATCATACCGTCCCCTGGATCTGGAAGGGCCGGGCGCCGACTACTGGATCGGATATACCAGAGAACATGAGCAGGATGCGCTGGTCGTGCTGGCTCCCCGTTTTCCTGTTTCCTGGGGCGAGCACACTTCCGCATCCGTCCGTCTGCCGGATGAACTTGCAAAAACGGAATGGGAAGAAGTCCTGAGCGGCGCTCATCTTGGCCCTGCCGCCAGTTTGCAAACCGATGACCTCCCCTTGCCGTGGGCTGTTCTGAAAAGCGTATAACCGTCCCTGGAGCAACGACAGAGTTGCTTGCCGGAAAGCCTGCCTCACCCTACGGCACGGCCCGAACCACGGTAAGCAGGTGTGGGTTCAACCGGATCAGGTCCGTGTTGGGATAGATGCGCCGGGGCAGATTGCGCCTGAATTCGGGTATAACTTCCCAGTGCTGCGGATCTCCGGCCAGTTCATTGGGCAGTTTGAACGATACCGCCTTGTTGCCGGGGTTAAACAGGAGCAGCAGCAAATCGTCTTCCAGAGGATTGCCTAGGCGATCCGTTCCCTTGATCCGGTCGCCGCGTAAAAACAATCCAAACGCCTGCAAGTCAGATTTGCCCCATTCTTCAGGGGTCATTTCGTGTCCGTCCGGATGCCACCAGATGGCATCTTTGGCGCCGTTCTCATTCCTGCCGGTCAGAAAGCGGCGGCGCCTGAAATTGTGATGCACCTTCCGGAATGCAATGGCATCCTGAACGAATTCCAGGAACTCGAGCTTGCGTGCATCCAGATCCCAATCGTACCAGTTCACTTCATTGTCCTGGCAATACGCATTGTTGTTCCCCTGCTGTGACCGAGAAAGCTCGTCTCCTCCCAGCAGCATGGGCACCCCCTGAGAAAGGAAGAGCGTGCTGATCAGACTGCGTTTGAGCGCCTCACGACGCGCCAGCACCTTTGTGTCCGAAGTCATCCCCTCAACCCCGAAGTTCGTGCTGTAATTAGGCTCGTGTCCGTCCCGGTTCCCTTCGAGGTTGGCCTCGTTGTGCTTGCGCTGGTAACTGACCAGGTCCTCCAGCGTGAAGCCGTCATGCGCCGTGATGAAATTGATAGAGGCAAACGGACGGCGGCCGGACAACTCATACAGGTCGCTGGAGCCGGTAATCCGGGTTGCAAAGTCTCCTTTGATGTCGCGGTCGCCGCGCCAGAACCGGCGCACCGTGTCCCGGTAGTGTCCGTTCCACTCGGCCCACTGCCAGGGGAAGCTGCCAACCTGATAGCCCCCCGGCCCTACGTCCCACGGCTCTGCAATCAGCTTCACCTGGCTGATCACAGGGTCCTGCTGTATGATTTTGAAAAAAGCCGCCAGCATATCGATCTCATACAGTTCACGCGCCAGGGCAGCAGCCAGATCAAAGCGGAAGCCATCCACCCGCAACTCTGTTACCCAGTAGCGCAGGCTGTCCATGATGAGTTGCAACACATAAGGATTTCCGGCGTCGAGTGTGTTTCCGGTCCCGGTGTAATCCATCAGGTATCGCGGGTCCTCGGGGTTTTCCTTGTAGTAACCCAGGTTGTCGATGCCCCGGAAAGAGAACGTCGGCCCCAGATGATTTCCCTCACCGGTATGGTTGTACACCACATCGATGATAACCTCGAAGCCGGCTGCATGAAGCGCCCGCACCATCATCTTGAAGTCGCGCACGGTAGCCTCCGGCGCTGAGCTTGCGTACTCAGGTTCCGGCGCAAAATAGGCAAGCGTGTTGTACCCCCAGTAGTTTGCCAGTCCCCGCTCGACGAGGTGCCGGTCCTGCACTTTGGCATGAACGGGAAGCAGTTGAATGGTGGTTACCCCCAGACGCTTGAGATGCTCCAGAATGGGTTCGGACACAAGGCCCAGGTACGTGCCCCTGAGATGCTCCGGGACATCCGGATGCAACATGCTGATTCCCCGAACGTGGGTCTCATAGATGATTGTGTCCTCCCAGGGAATGCGGGGAGGCCGGTCGTCCCCCCACTCGAAGCGTTCTTCCACCACGGCTCCCAGCGGCGCATACGGAGCGCTGTCTTCCTCGCTGAAGGAAAGATCCTTGTCCGGATTACCAATCTCATAGCCAAACAGACTGTCATGCCACCGAATGGGCCGACCTATGGCTTTGGCATAGGGATCAAGCAGCACCTTGTTCGGGTTGAACCGGTGCCCTTCCTCAGGTTTGAACGGTCCATGCACCCGGTAACCGTAAAGCTGTCCCGGACGAAGGTTGGCAATGTAACCATGCCAGATAGGGCCTGTGCGCTCCGGCAACTCAATGGAGAGCGTTGGCGCCGTATCTTCCGGACTATCGAACAAAACAAGCTCTACGCTGGAGGCATGAGCGCTGTAGAGCGCAAAGTTGACCCCCAGGCCGTCCCACGTAGTCCCCAGCGGGTAAGGCTTGCCGGGCAGTATCTTCGTAGCAAGTTTGTGTTGAACCGTAATCAGTCTGGTCGTTGAATCAGTCGTAATCATATGTTAAAGGGCTAAGGCATTACGCTCGTGCAACAAGCGATCTTTAGATGAATGTAACAACCACCGATCAGGCAAGAACGTATTTTGAACCGGCCAAAGCTGGTTCGTCGCCTCCTGTATGAACTGTTTGAGCTTTTATCTTTCTTCCTGCAAGCACAGGCGATGAACCTCTTCACTGCTGCCGGGCGGAATGTTTGATCCGCCGGAAGGCTGCCTATTGAAATAAGAGCCTGTCGCAAGGTTTCACGAACAACCCAGATAGACCAGATCCCAAAGCTTTATGCCGGATACAACCCAGATCAAAGCCTCCCCCGAACCTGAAGTGTGGTCCCGCGTGGTCCTTGTCGGCGTCAAACCACAGGTTGACGGTGGGCGCTGGCCCATCAAGCGCACCCTCGGTGAAGCCGTGGAGGTGGAAGCCAGCTTCATTGTCGATGGGCATGAGAAACTCACCGTTGAGCTGCTGCACCGCTTCGGCGAAGGCGACGAGTCTGTCGTCCCCATGAAGCTCCGCTACAATGACGAATACCATGCATCGTTTCAGGCATCTGAGTTAGGCCCTTACAGCTACAAAGTTAGGGCGTGGCTGGATCAGTTCGGCACATGGCAGGAGCTATTCCGCCGCCGGGTCGAAGGAGGAGCAGAACAGGATGAACTGAAAGTGGAATTGCGGGAAGGCGCTTCCCTGATTGACAAGACGGCGGCGCACGCCTCCGGCGAAGAACAAAAGATGCTGCAAGCCTACGCTCGGTCCCTCAAAAGCGGCGACGTAGAGACTGCATTGCAGGAAGGGGTTGCACAGCTTGTTCACAGGCATGACCCGCGTGAAGGAATGGTCGAGAGCAACTGGCTTCCCATGGTCGTTGAACCGGAACTGGCTCGCTTCTGCGCGTGGTATGAGTTCTTTCCCCGCTCCGCAGCAGATGAACCCGGACGGCATGGCACCCTCGATGATGCGGCGGAACGGCTTCCCCGTATCAAGGAACTCGGCTTTGACATTGTTTACCTGCCGCCGGTGCATCCCATTGGAACAGCCTTCCGGAAGGGCAAGGACAATGCGCCGGTTGCAGAGAAAGGCGAACCCGGCAGCCCCTGGGCTATCGGCGGAGATGCCGGAAATGGCAAGGCCGGCGGGCATAAAAGCGTGCATCCTGACCTGGGCGGGATGGAGGCGTTTGACCGCTTCGTTGACCGCGCCGATAACCTCGGCCTCAAGGTTGCAATTGACATTGCGTTTCAGACTTCTCCGGACCATCCCTATGTTAAAGAGCACCCCGAATGGTTTCGCCACCGTCCGGATGGGAGCATCCGGTATGCGGAGAACCCTCCGAAAAAGTACCAGGATGTTTATCCCTTCGACTTCGAGAGCAAGGACTGGCGGGAATTGTGGTCGGAGCTTAAAAGTGTGTTCGAGTTCTGGATCGGGCATGGCGTCCGGGTTTTCCGCGTGGATAACCCTCACACGAAACCTTTTGCCTTCTGGGAATGGTGCCTCCGTGAACTACGCGCCCAACACCCTGATCTGATCTTTCTGGCCGAGGCATTTTCGAGGCCGAAAATCATGTATATGCTGGCAAAGCTGGGCTTCAATCAGTCGTATACTTATTTCACCTGGCGCAATTCCCGGCATGAACTGGAGGAATACTGCACGGAATTGTTTCACACGGAGGTTGCCGAATTCTACCGTCCCAACTTCTGGCCCAACACACCAGACATTCTGCATGACTACCTGGTTCACGGGGGACGGCCCGCGCACATTACCCGCCTGGTTCTCGCGGCTACCCTTTCTTCTTGCTATGGGATCTATGGGCCTCCCTATGAGCACCTTGCCAATCAACAGCATCCGAAGCGGGAAGAGTACGCCAACAACGAAAAATACGAGATCAGGGTGTGGAACTGGAATGATCCCCGCTCTCTGCAACCTGTGATGAAACGCATCAACCGGATTCGCCGCGAAAACCCGGCGCTCCACTATATGCGCAACATTCGTTTCCTCCAGGCGGATAACCCGCAGATCATTGCCTACGTCAAGGAGACGCCGGACAATCTCATCGTGGTTGTCGCCAACCTGGACCCCCACCACAGCCAGTCCGGATGGATAACGCTGCCGCTGCGGGATCTGGGCATCCAGGAGGATATGCCTTATGAAGTGCAGGATTTGCTCGGAGGAGAATGGTATTCCTGGCATGGTCCGAGCAACTATGTTCGTCTCGATCCGCACGTTTTACCGGCGCACATTCTTCGCATCCAGCGACACGTTTCCTCGGAACGGGACTTTCCTTATTACGCCTGAGACGGCGCACCGGCGTTCCGCTTCCCACCAGCTACAACCTGCTTAACGATATGAGCACCGACTTTCTGAGCGACCCCTTCTGGTACAAAGACGCGATCATCTACGAACTCCACGTACGTTCGTTTTTTGACGCCAACAATGATGGCTTCGGAGATTTTGAGGGACTGCGCAGGAAGCTCCCGTACCTGGAATCGCTCGGCGTAAATACGCTCTGGCTGCTTCCGTTCCTGGAAAGCCCGCTCCGTGACGACGGATACGATACGGCTGATTATTTCAAAGTATTGCCAGTACACGGCAATCTGGATGATTTCAAAGCCTTCTTGAATGAAGCCCACGAACGCGGAATACGGGTCATCACGGAACTGGTGCTCAACCACACCTCGGATCAGCATCCGTGGTTTCAGGAGTCCCGGAACCCGGACAGCCCCCGGCATGACTGGTATGTGTGGAGCGATACGACCGAGAAATACAAGGATGCCCGCATCATTTTTACGGATACGGAAGTCTCGAACTGGACGTGGGACAGAACGGCGGGAAAATACTACTGGCATCGGTTTTTCAGCCACCAGCCCGACCTGAACTACGACAATCCTGAAGTTCGGGAGGCCATGAAGGAGGTAATGTTCTTCTGGCTGGACCTAGGGGTCGATGGGCTGCGCCTGGATGCCGTCCCTTATCTGTATGAACGCGAGGGAACGAGCTGTGAAAACCTTCCGGAGACGATTTCCTATCTCGTCGAGCTGCGCGAAGCCATCGAGGCGCGGTACGGCCCGGGGCGCGTCTTGCTCGCAGAAGCCAACCAGTGGCCGGAGGATACCCTGCCTTACTTTGCAAATGGCAAGGGTGTTCAGATGGCGTTCAATTTCCCCATCATGCCGCGTATGTACATGGCGCTGCGCCGTGAGAACCGCCGCCCCCTCGTCGGGATGCTGGAGCTTACGGAGGACATCCCTGAAGATAGCCAGTGGGCCATCTTTCTGAGGAACCATGACGAGCTTACCCTCGAAATGGTGACGGATGAAGAGCGCGACTATATGTACCATGAATACGCAGCCGACCCGCGATTCCGCATCAACGTGGGGATACGCAGGCGGCTGAGTCCGCTGCTGGGTGGGGAGCGCAAGCGCATCGAGTTGATGAATGCCCTCCTGCTCTCGCTCAAGGGCAGCCCTGTTCTCTACTACGGCGATGAGATCGGCATGGGCGACGATCCTTTTCTGGGAGACCGGAACGGCGTTCGCACGCCCATGCAATGGAGCGGTGACAGGAATGCCGGCTTCTCCAGAGCGCCCCACCACCGGCTTTTCATGCCTACCATCGGCAGAGGCGCTTTCAGCTACGAGTTCATCAACGTCGAGGACGCGGAAAACGACCCCTATTCCCTGCTTCATTTTATGAGACGCCTGCTGGCATTTCGCAAGCAACACGTCAAGGTGCTGGGGAGGGGTTCCCTTACGGTCATTCCGGTCGAAAATCAGAGCGTCCTGGTTTTCGTCCGCGAATACGAGGGGGAAAAAATTCTGGTCACGGCGAATCTTTCGCGCTTCGCGCAGTCGGTTTTCCTTCCTGCCTCCGAAGAGATGAAAGGACTTGTCCCCATTGAGATGTTCAGCAAGACAGCCTTCCCGGTTGTTGGAGAACATCCTTATCACCTGCCCCTCGGCCCTCACAGTTTTTACTGGTTCTCTCTCGTCCCGCAAGAAACACTCCAGCGCGACCAGATGCCGGAGCTTACGGTGGCAGCCGCCGGCGTGCGCGGAAAACTGCCTGTGTTGCGTGTAGCCGAAGGGCTTCAGAATCTTGTCGTTCGATCCATGGCGCAGGGCGCCGGCATTGACCAGTTTGAAGCCATGCTCCCGGATTTCATCGGAGAGCAGCGCTGGTTTGGATCAAAAAACAAAACCATACAACAGGTCAGAATTGAAGATGCCGTCCGGTTGCAGGCGAAACCTTTCCCCGTCTATCTGTCTGTGCTTCATGTTACGCTGGAAGATGACCGTCAGACCTATCTGCTTCCGCTGACCATCATCCCGGAAAAGGAAGCCGCACAGGTGTTGGAAGAAAGGCCCCTGGCTGCCATTGCCTGGGTCGATGGTCCCGAAGGGCGCGGCTTGCTCGTTGACGCCACAGCGCATCCTGACTTCTGGGTCACGCTGTTCCGTTGGTGGCAGGCCGGGGGCAAGGGCCGTTCTCTCAAGGGCCTTTACCTGTCTTCCATTTCTGAAGAGACGCGCAATGCTCCGGCTGAAAAGGCAAAACTGCTCAGTGGTGAACAAAGCAATTCGTCGGCCATCGTAGACGACCGCTTCTTTGTCAAGCTGTACCGTCGCATCGAAGAGGGAATCAATCCCGAAACAGAACTGCTCGAACACCTCACCCGCGTCGGTTTCGAGTTCATTCCGCAACTTCACGGGGCCGTTACCTTTCGCCGGGCAGACCAGCGGGCCGCCATGGGCATCCTTCAGGAAGCACTGCCGGTAGAAATGGATGGGTGGACCTATGCGCTGGAAATGATGGCGCGCTTTCTGAACCGGGTCGTGGACACCTCGCCTCCCGAAAATGAATTTCCTGATGCGTATACCGATCAGCCGCCGGTGTGGCTCGAGGAGCTTGCCCCTGAGATGGCGTCGCTTGCACGGGTGCTGGGTGTTCGCACTGCCGAGCTGCACATTGCGCTGTCAGAAGCCCAGGCGCCCGGCCTCAAGCCCGAAGAAAACCTGCCTGGAGATGTGGAATCCCTGGCGGAACGGGTTCGCCGTGAAGCTGCCGAGACGCGCTATATGCTGGACCAGCGTGCGGCAGAACTCAATGGCCTTCCCGGCCCCGAACGCTGGGCCGCCGCGATGTCGGAGATAGACAAGTTGAAACAAGCCGGAAGTGGCGCACAGAAAATCCGCATCCATGGCGACTATCATCTCGGCCAGGTGATTCGCGCCGATGGAGAATTCTTTATCCTTGATTTCGAGGGAGAACCTGCGCGGCCCATAGAAGAACGTCGCAGGCTCGATGATGCCCTGCGGGACGTGGCCGGTATGGTGCGCTCCATTGAATATGCAGCGCTTGCAGCCTGGGATGCCTACCCGCGAAAAGACAAGAATCTTGAAACCTGGACAACCAAAGTGGTTCGTTGGTGTGAAGCGCTCTTCCTCGATGCTTATTTCAGCACAGCGGAAACCTGCGCCTTCGTTCTTCCCCCGGAGGTGCGTTCATCTTTTCTCTGGGTGTACTTACTCGATAAAGCACTTTATGAAGTCCGGTATGAGCTGAATCACCGTCCCACCTGGGTCTGGCTGCCCCTGCGCGGACTCAAGCGGCTCCTTGCGGAACCCTCCTCCGATAAAGGCAAACCTTCCGAAACCCGGCAGCCTCCTGCGAGCGGCAGGAAACGCAAGCCTGAAACTTCTCAAACAACAGATACCTGACCCGTGCTGCTCTTGCATAGCTGCTCGTTCCCCCATTAAATCATATACACATTATGCCCTGGCTTACCCAAGAAGATTTTGATCGCTGGAATCAAGGCGTACATATAAACAGCTACGACAAACTCGGCGCCCATCCCACCGAAGAAGGAACGTGGTTCGGAGTGTGGGCGCCTCACGCCGAAGAAGTGGCAGTGCTCGGCGAGTTCAACAACTGGAATACCGAGAGTAATCGTCTTTCGCGTTCGGGAGCAGGACTCTGGGAAGGCCTGGTCCCGAACGCCCGCCCCGGCCATCATTACAAGTACCGGCTGCGCCAGGGCTACTATGTCGTCGATAAAACCGACCCCTATGCATTTGCGATGGAGGCTCCGCAGGCCCAGGGAAGCGTGAGCGCCGGACTGGCCTCCATCATTACCGATCTGAGCTATGACTGGGAAGACGGCGCGTGGATGAAGAACCGCACCGGGCCGGAATCGCTGGGCAAGCCGGTAGCGATTTATGAGGTCCACCTGGGGTCCTGGATGCACAAATCGCATGGAGAATCGCTTGGCTACCGAGAGATTGCAGAACCGCTCGCGGATCATGTCGAGAAGCTGGGGTTTACCCATGTCGAGTTGATGCCGCTGATGGAGCATCCCTATTATGGCTCATGGGGGTATCAGGTGGCGGGGTACTACGCCCCCACCTTCCGCTACGGAACGCCGCATGACCTGATGTACTTCATCGACTACCTGCACCAGCGCGGCATCGGAGTTATCATGGACTGGGTCCCTGCCCACTTTGCCACAGACCCGCAGAGCCTGGTCTATTTTGACGGCAGCGCCCTCTACGAATACGAAGACCATCGGATGCGCTATCACCCGGATTGGGGGACCTATGTCTTTGACTACCACAAGCCGGGCGTGAAGAACTTTCTCGTCTCGAACGCGCTCTTCTGGCTCAAGCAGTATCATGTGGACGGACTTCGCTTCGACGCGGTGGCATCCATGCTCTACCGCGATTACTCACGCAAGGAATGGACGCCCAACATGTTCGGGGGCCGCGAGAACCTGGAAGCTATCGACTTGCTCAAGCAGGTCAACGAAACGGTCTATAGCGAGGCGCCCGACGTATTGATGATCGCTGAGGAATCGACAGCCTGGCCGGGCGTATCCCAGCCGACCTACGCCGGCGGTCTCGGCTTTTTGTATAAGTGGAACATGGGGTGGATGCATGATACGCTCGCCTACATGAGCAGTGACCCTGTTTACCGCAAATACCATCACAACGATCTGACTTTTCCTTTTATCTACGTTTTCTCTGAGCACTATACGCTTCCGCTGTCGCATGATGAAGTGGTGCATGGCAAAGGATCCCTCTGGGGCAAAATGCCGGGCGACCCGTGGCAAAAAGCAGCCAACTTGCGCCTGCTCTATGGACACATGATCGGGCATCCCGGCAAGAAACTGCTCTTCATGGGAAGCGAGTTCGGGCAAGAGCGAGAATGGAGCCATGACCACTCGATTGACTGGCACCTTCTGAACGACCCGCTCCATCGCGGCGTGATGCAATGGGTTCAGGATGTGTTCAAGCTCTACCGCGAGCATCCGGCCCTGTGGAACGACCAGCCGGATGGCCTGGAGGGCATCGATTTCGGAGACTGGGAGCAGAGCACCATCAGTTACCTGCGCAAGAGCGGCGATGCCAAACTCGTCTTCGTCTTCAACTTTACGCCGGTGCCTCGCTACAACTACCGGATTGGAGTGCCGGAGGAGGGAATCTGGATCGAGCGTCTCAACAGCGACGGAACGGGGTATGGCGGCAGCGGAGTCGGCAACTATGGTCAAGTTGAAACCACCCCCGTGCAGTTCCACGGACGCCCGGCCTCTGTTGTGCTGACGCTGCCTCCCCTCGGACTGCTGGTGCTGGAAAGGAAATTGTGAGCGAGGGTTGCCTTTTAATGAAACAGCTTGAAGATTTCCCGGATGCTGCGCTGCGCATCTTTGAACGCCCCCCCGTCCCTGATGCATCAAGAATTCAGGAGGTATACCTGATCGGTATCTGCGGCACGGGAATGGGATCGCTGGCCGGGCTGCTCCGGCAGGCTGGCTATCAGGTGCGCGGCTCTGACGAGGCAGTCTATCCTCCCATGAGCACCCGTCTTGCAGAAATGGGCATTTCGATCCTGGAAGGATTCGATCCCTCCCATCTGGAGCCTGCTCCCGACCTGGTGGTGGTTGGAAATGCCTGTGTGCCTACGCACCCGGAAGCTGCCTATGCCCGCGAGCACAGGCTGACGCAGCAGTCTTTTCCTGAAACGCTGGCGCATTTTTTCCTGGAAAAAAAAACCTCCCTGGTCATAGCCGGCACGCATGGCAAAACAACTACAACCGGTATGCTGGTGCATGTACTGCAATCGGCAGGTCTGGAACCCGGTTTTCTGGTAGGCGGCGTGATGGTCAACGGGAACATCAGCTATAATGTGGGCAAGGGACGCCACTTCGTCATCGAAGGCGATGAGTACGATAGCGCCTACTTCGACAAGCGCCCCAAGTTCATGCATTACCGCCCTTCCAGCGCCATCATTACGTCGATGGAATTCGACCACGCGGACATCTACGAGGACTGGGAAGACTATCGCAACGCCTTCCGGGCATTTGCCGGTACGGTTGCTGCCGGGGGTACGCTGGCGCTTTACGGGGATGACCCGGAGGTTCGGCAATTGGCGGGCTACACACAAGCCCGTGTGCGATATTACGGCATCGAGGGTGATGACGACCATGTGACGGCGCACGAGGTGCGCCGCGTTCCCGGAGGACAGCGTTTCCTGCTGGTCGCAGATGGGGAGGCGCTGGAGGAGATTTATCTCCCGATGAGCGGGCGGCATAACCTGCGGAATGCACTGGGCGTCTGCACCATTGCGCTGGACGAGGGGGTTACGGCCAGAGAGATTGCCTCCGCTTTTGCTTCCTTCAAGGGCCTCAAACGTCGGCAGGAAATCGTGGGCGAGGCTGCCGGTGTGATCGTGATGGATGATTTTGCGCACCACCCGACTGCCGTCCACGAAACCATAAGGTCTGTAGCGGAACGATGGCCGGATCGGCGTCTCGTGGCTGTTTTTGAGCCGAGATCCAATTCCAGCCGTCGCAAGGTATTTGAACAGGCTTATGCAGCCTCCTTCGATCAGGCGCAGATGGTCTTTCTCAGCGCGCCGCCCTTGCGCCACAATGACAGCCGCGACACACTGCTGGACAAGGATGCCGTTATTCAGGAAATCAGAAACCGGGGCATCCCTGCTTTCGCCTTTTCCAGAGCAGACGCGCTTTTGCCGTGCCTGCTTGAACATTTGCGATCGGGGGATGTAGCGCTCATCATGAGCAACGGCAGCTTTGACGGGTTGCACCAGCGCGTGCTCCAGGCGCTGCAACTGCGCGAGCAGCTTGCAGGGATTCAACCATGATCCTATTCCGGGGCGCCGGTTTTCATCATCCGGCCCCCACATTTTTTACCATGAAATCTATCCTGCCCCTCCTGCTGCTTATGCTTTCCGGATGCGGACGCCCGAATGCAGAACCTGGCCTTCCCGCGCCGGAGATGGTAAAGACCTTTGCCCAGGAGGTTGACTTCCTGAAGCGATACAGCCCCGTACAAGTTCTGGAAGCCCCTGGCGGCGCGCGCGTTGCGCTTTCTGCGGCCTATCAGGGTCGCGTTATGACCAGCGCGGTTTCTCCAGACAGCCCTGCCCTCGGCTGGATCAATCACCAGTTCATCGAAGACGGCAAGACAGGTACGCAGTTCGATAATTTCGGAGGCGAGGACCGGTTCTGGCTCGGACCTGAGGGCGGTCAGTATGCGCTCTACTTTGAACCCGGCAGCCCGTTCACCCTTTCGTCATGGCAGGTGCCTGCCGCTCTCCAGGAAGGGGAATGGAACATCTCAAACCAGACCCCTGGCAGCATTACATTCACCCGCCCGATGCAATTCACCAACTATCGCGGCAGCGCCTTCAAGCTTCAGCTTGAACGCACGGTGAGGCTGCTTACGAAGGAGGATCTGGAAGGACAGATGGGCTTCCAGGCACCTGACACGCTGCAATGGGTCGGGTTTGAGTCTATCAATCAGGTTACCAATACAGGAGACAGCGCCTGGGTGGCGGATCGGGGAATGCCCAGCATCTGGATCCTCGGTATGTTCAATCCCTTCGATACAACCAACGTGGTCATTCCCTTCTCCGGCAGCCCTTCCGACTCCGTAGTGAATGACCTCTATTTCGGTGAAATTCCACCGGATCGGCTTGACGTTCGTAATGGCTACCTGCTCTTTCTCTGTGATGGGCAGTACAGAAGCAAAATCGGGATTGGACCTGCCCATGCAAAGCCCGTTCTCGGAAGCTATACGGAATCGCAAAACTTGCTTACCCTCATCCAGTTCTCGCTGCCGAAAGACGCCGTGGACTATGTAAACAGCATGTGGGAGCAGCAGGCTGAACCATACGGGGGAGACGTGGTCAACAGCTACAATGACGGCCCGCTGCAACCCGGTCAGCCATCGCTCGGAGGCTTTTACGAACTGGAAACCAGTTCTCCTGCCCTCGCGCTCGGTCCGGGAGAAAGCTTTATCCACACGCACCGAACCCTGCATCTGGTAGGCGATTTCTCTACGCTTGACCCGATTGCCAGAACGGTCCTCGGCGTTCCTCTTTCCACCGTTGCGCGAGGCATCCGTTAATGTCCAGCGCGCCTCTACGCAACGTGATGCCTGACTTCCAAGCCATTGCTGATGCCCGGGGGAAACTGTACGAAATAACCACGCCGCCCCACAGAATTGTGTCGCTGGTTCCCAGCATTACCGAACTCCTGGCCGATCTGGAGTTGGAGAAAGAAGTCGTCGGCATCACCCGGTTCTGTGTGCATCCAGCTTCATGGAGGCGGCAAAAACAGATCGTGGGAGGCACAAAGAATGCCATGATAAGGCGCGTGCAGGCGCTCAGGCCAGACCTGATCCTGGCTAACCTCGAAGAGAACACAAAAACGGACGTAGAAACCCTGGATACGTTTGCTCCGGTCTACGTAACGGATGTAGCCACCTTGCAGGATGCGGTCCATATGATCCGGGCAATCGGACTCTTGACCGGGAAAGAGGATCATTCTGAAATGCTGGCACAGCATATTGAAACGGATTTTACCGAAGCCCCCTCAAAGAATCCGCTGCGAGCCGCCTACCTGATCTGGCGAAAGCCCTACATGACGGTCGGAGGCGACACCTTCATTCACGACGTGATGCGGCATGGAGGATTTACGAATGTTTTCGGCCATCTTTCGCGCTATCCTGTGATAGACAGCGAGAGAATCGCTGCAGCGCAACCGGATGTGCTTCTGCTTTCGAGCGAACCGTATCCGTTTCGCAAGAAACACGTTGCGGAGTTGCAGCAACTGACCGGCGGCATCCCATCGCTTCTGGTGGACGGGGAGCAGTTCTCCTGGTACGGGAGCAGGCTGCGGGGCGTTCCGGCTTACCTCGACAGGCTTTACACAGCCGCGTACCGAATCTGCTCCTGAAAAGGCTTCTGCCCTGGCGCTTGCATGAAAGCCCCTTGCGATAACAGATCACAGCACCTCGGCGTATCGATTCTTCAAAAAGTTAAAAGTCCTGTCTAATTCGACATGGTTAGCCTTAATGCGCTCATAGATTTCCCAAGCCATCTGCTCATCGTAAACATGGGAGGTTCGATTGCGGTCAAGAAGCATATCCAGCCAGGCTTCCTGATCTTGCAACCAGTGTTGCTGATACGCGTGTTTCAGCGTTTCCCGTGGGCTTGTGGCCTCTATCCCCTCGTAAGCCAATAGCCGCTTCATCGTCTTCCAGAACAACTCAAGGCAAAACTCGAACCGTTGCATCGTTGCATCAACAACAAAAGGATTGCTGGTCGGGTCTTCCTGCAACGCTTCATCAAGCCGGTTGAGCGCGCTGCTCAGGCTCCGCATGGACTGCTTTAGTTTGTCAACGTTCATAGACAACTACCCCTTCGCGGAGAACATTCTGGCGCAACTCATCCGAAGCGCAGTCCAAACGAATCAAGTCTACAAACAGCAGTGTAGAGGCATCCTCTACTTCCTTCCGGATATGGCGCCACACCGAATCAGAGGCTGTCGGGCACTCTACGGCCAGATCGATATCGGATCGGGAATCTCCATCTCCGCGTGCGCGGGACCCGAACAGGATAATCCGTTCAACCTGCGGCATACGCGCCAGCCTTTCGGCCAAGTTTTCTATCACGGAAGGCATTCCATTTGCTCCGGTTTTCATGGGAGGAAGTTAAAGAAAAAGATAGACTGCACGCGCCAGAGAACTACCCGTGTAAAGAAAAGGGAGGAGCCTGCAAGCAAGCCCCTCCCTTTCAAACAGCACACGTACTTTCAAGCTGTTGCGCTGCCGCTGCCAGTAAAAACTAGAGCGTCTCGATGTAATGCTCTGCCGGCGCCTTGAAGCTGCCATAGCGAGCCTCTTGGAAAGCGCTCTTGGCTTCTGCAACGCTACCCTTGAGCATGAGCGACTCACCCTTCACGAAGTAAATCTTAGCCTTATCGCTCTTGCTGCCAGTGTGCAGTTCGAGCGCCTTATCGGCTGCTGCAACAGCGGCATCGTAGTTGCCGAGCACTTTCTGGGCTTCCGCGCGGTAGTAGTAGGTATCGGAGTCCGGTTGCAGTCCGTACTCTTCCGGCTTCTCCAGGTTAGCCAGCGCCTCTTCGGCATCCCGGCGTGTGGCGTTCTCTCCATTGCGCGTCAACGCAGTAGACGCCCTGTAAAGAAAATCGTCGCGGATAGCCTTTTCGGCTGCCGCTACCGCTTCCCGGTCGTCGCTCTTCATGGCAGCCTGGAAAGCGGTCATCGCATCATCCGTACGGTCCATCTTTTTCAAGGCATAGCCCCTACCCAGATGATTCATGGCATAGCCAGGATAAAGCTGAAGACCTTTGTCGAAACGCTTGAGCGCTTCTTCGTATTTCTCCGCTTCACTGAGCTTTTTCCCCATGTTGTAGTCAATCTGGGCGGCCACCTTGCTTGCGCGGTCAGCTATCTCTGCGTCTTTGGCTTTCTTTGCCAGATCCGCCGCCTTCACGAAGTGCGTGTAGGCTTCATCATACTGCTTGGCCTTTGCTGACTCGATGCCGGCGTTGTATTCACGCTTGTACTCCTGATCGTCCTGCTGCGCCCTGGCCGGACCTGCGCTGAGGCCAACCAGCAGCAGAGCCAGCGCCAATCCCTTTGTTAACTGTTTCATACGATTTTTGGGGTTGATCACAGTCATCGCCTCTTCGATTTGCTGTGGATAGGGTTAACTTCTTATTTCCAAACGTTTATGCATCACATCCCGTAAAACAGGCTATGATCGTGCCAAAACCTGTTTGGCGCAAGGCAACCAGCCAAATTGATCATAAAGCTCCGTGAAGCACACATTGCATTCAGCGTATTCCGCATAAAAGCGCTTCGAGTCATGCAGCGGCGTTTTACTCCGGTAGAAGCGTTGGGCCGCTAAACAGGGAAGATAGCAAGGGCAAAGCTAATGGTAAACTGAAATTCGGCTAGTATGGCCTGCGTTTCAGGAGCAACCACTGATGTTACTGTGCAAAAGCCCGGCAAATGTTCCTGAGAGTGTCTGTGGAGCTTAAAACTTTAGGCAAATGAAAAGATCCCATGCCTGAATTCAGAATAATGTATAGTAGGATGCACTATAGCGTACAGTCTTCTGTTCATGTTCAGAAATTGGGGCCTAGCGCATGTTCCTGATAAAAGCGGTCTATGATCTGCACTGCCTCGACCGGATCATCCGTGATGCTGAACAGATCCGGATCGTCATCTGAAATATTTCCGGCTTCCAGAACCTGATCTCTCAGCCAGTCAACCATGCCTCTCCAGTAAGCAGATCCCATAAGAATGATGGGGAAACGGGTTGATTTACCCGTCTGAATGAGGGTTAAAGATTCAAACAGTTCATCGAGCGTCCCATATCCGCCCGGCAACACAATAAACCCCTGCGCATACTTGACGAACATCACCTTGCGCACGAAGAAAAAATTGAAATTGATCAATTTATCCCGGTCTACGAAGGGATTTGAAGCCTGTTCATGAGGGATCACAATGTTTAGTCCCACGGAAACGCCGCCTGCATCACGCGCGCCTCTGTTGGCTGCTTCCATGATGCCCGGTCCTCCGCCCGTAATTACGCCGTAATTGGACTTGACCAGTTCACGACCCACTGCTTCGCCTAACTGATAATAGGGATGATCGGGCAGCGTCCGGGCAGAGCCAAATACGGAAACGCAGGGCCCTAGCTGTGAAAGCGTTTCAAATCCGTCTACGAATTCAGACATGATCCGAAAGATGCGCCAGAGATCCTGGATCCGGCCTTGTTGCCAGGCTTCCATTTCCTCTCTGGTCATCTTCTTGGAAGCATTAGTTGCAGGTTGCATGATCTGTTTTTTCCTATACCTGGGTAGCGAGGGACTGTTTTTTCTATCCAACCTCGGTTAGAAGAGAGGGGGAAGATACAGCTTCGGACGCTTGTTTTCCGGCGAAAATCCGGCAAGCCGCACTAAAGCCATGTTCCCTTCTTTCCCGATGCACAAATGAAAAACGGATTTTACGGTGCAAAAAAGGCCGCCCTCGCGTTGATGCAGGGCGGCCTTTTGATCCCGGATGCTTGCAAGCAGCTAGTTCATTACTGACTCGATAGCTGCTCCCGGTACTCGTCGCTCGCGTAGATTGCAACTTCGACACGGCGATTCTGTTGACGGCCGTCTTCGGTGTCATTGGAGGCTACAGGCTCGGTTTCGCCTTTGCCAAGTGTTGTGATCCGGTTGCGTGTGACACCCTGGTTTATGAGGTACTGCGCAGCAGAACCGGCGCGCCGCTCGGAAAGCCGCTGGTTGTAATCGTCCGAACCAACCCCATCGGTATGACCGACGATTAGCGCCTCGGTGTTCGGGTACTTCTCCAGGCTGTTCGCCAGGTCTTGCAGGTTCTGACGCGCTTCGGATCTGAGTTCAGCCGAGTCGAAGCCGAACAGAATGGCCGAATCAAACGTAATCTGGATTCCTTCCCCGACGCGAGCCACTTCGGCTCCTTCGAGTTCTTCCTCCAGTTCGGCAGCTTGCTTGTCCATCTGCTGGCCGATGACCGCGCCGGCGGTTCCTCCTACCACGGCACCGACAATAGCGCCCTTTGCTGTGTTTCCGGCTACCTTGCCGATCACGCCTCCCACCACGGCGCCGGCTCCCGCGCCTGCAGCAGCCCCTTTCTCGGTGTTGCTCAGGCTGGTACAGCCGGTAATACTCATTCCTGCAACGAGCAGGAATACGAGGCTGGACATATAAGACTTAATCATTATCAAACTCCTCATTTTATTGAACCTCGGTGATCTTGTTCATAGTCCTTTGACCATGTCAGAATCAAGGTTGATGCCAATCTCTGGGATCATGTTTTTTCTGCTGAAATTCCAATGACGAGGCAGGATTGTGTGTTCCGTCTCAGAGACAGTCGCCGTGTGTCCGTATGCTCGCTCAAAACCCGGCATTTGCACGATTTACAATGAATTAGCTATTCGTTTTACTCCATGTAATAATCATGCTACCTCCCTCTGCGCCGCCCATGGCACAAAACAGAAGAAGCATCGCTCTGCGCTGTTGTGTGTACACAGAATAGCGCATCGGCAAAGCGGTGCAACATGTTAACATCTATGCGCCCCACGGATCGCTTTTCGTTTATATCTTAGGACGGCTGCCGCGTCTGCGCGGTCCCTGACTGGTATGCTTCTTCATTCATAACCTCATATCATGAAACTGATCATTCCTATGGCGGGTCGCGGAACGCGCGTCCGTCCGCATTCTCATGTTACACCGAAACCGCTCCTGAACGTTAAAGGAAAAAACATGGTGGAGCGAATAGTAGACATGTTTACCGAAGTGTTGCCACGCG